>DAOTWZ010000092.1:0-4775 GCA_034435615.1 Dehalococcoidia bacterium | reverse complement strand
CCGGCGGGGGCGGCCGCCGGGGCGGCGGCGGCCGCTACCGGCGCCAGGGGAGTGATGCCGAACTCCTCCTGGAGCCGCTTGCTGAGATCCCGCAGCTCCAGCAGGTTCATCTGGCGCAGCAGGTCCAGCACCTGGTCGACGCGGCTGGCGCTGGCTGTCTCGGCCATGGTTACACCTCCCGATGGTACACGCTCTTCAACTGCCTGTCTCTTCCAGCTGGCGGGCCCGCGCCTCGATGAGGCCTGGGAGCTCGCTCAGGGCGGTCTGGAGAAGCAGGAGGAACTCCTGCAGGGGCGCCTCCAGCGCTCCCGCCAGGACCGCCAAAGGCGACTGTAGGGAGCCCAGGAGCTCCGCCAGCACCTGGGGCCGCGGGGGCAGACGCACCAGCTCCCTCACCTCGGCCGCGCTCAGGACGCTGCCGTCCAGCACGGCCCCCCGGAGGACGAAGGCGGCGGGGGCGGTGCGCAGGTACTCGTCCAGGACGCGGGCCGCCTCCACCGGGTCCCCGTAGGCGAAGGCGATGGCGGTGGGCCCCTCCACCACCTGCATGATCTGGGGGCGCCCCGCCTGCTCCGCCGCCAGCCGCAGGAGGGTGTTCTTGACCACCTTGTACTCCAGGCCGGCCTGCCGCAGGCGGCGTCGCAGCTCGTTCAGCTCGGCCACGGTGAGGCCGCTGAAGCCAGTGCTGATGGCGAGGCTGGCCCGCTGCAGCCGCTCCCGCAGCTCTTCTACCTGTCTGACCTTCTCTGGCCTGGGCATGGCCCTTGCTCCCCTATCGACAGATCGCGCCCCCCGCCCGCCAGGCGAGGGGCGCGAGAGGACACTCCTTCTCAGTAGGCGTCCCTATCGACGCGCCCGTTCCGCCTCGGCGGGCCCCCGCAGCGCGGGGTTTGGGCCGTGATGGCACCCGCTGTCTCTGGCTTCCACGGGGCCGGGGCGCTGGCCCCGGCGTTCAGGCTAGATTATACGGCCACCAGGGAGGGTAGGGAAAGGGTGGCCGGCAGGTCCAGCTTGACCCCGGGGCCCATGGTGCTGCTGAGGGTCATGGCCCGTATGAACTGGCCCTTGGCCCCGGCGGGCCGGTTGCGCTGGATGGCCTCCACCACGGCGGCCAGGTTCTCCAGGAGGGCCTGCGTGGGGAAGCTCAGCTTGCCTATGGGTATATGGAGGAGGGCGGTGCGATCCAGACGGAACTCCACTCGCCCCTGCTTGGCGTCACGGATGGCGCGGGGCAGATCCTCTGGCTCCACCACCGTCCCCGCCCGGGGGTTGGGCATCAGGCCGCGGGGGCCCAGGATGCGTCCCAGGCGGCTCACCTTGCCCATGACGTCCCGCGTCGCCAGGGCGGTGTCGAACTCCAGCCACCCATCTTCGATGCGCTTGATGAGGTCATCGCTGCCCACGTAGTCTGCCCCCGCCTCCTGGGCGATGCGGGCCGCCTCCCCCTCGGCGAAGACGAGGACGCGCACCGTCTTCCCCAGGCCGTGGGGGAGGACGACGGTGGCCCGGAGCTGCTGCTCGGCGTGGCGGGGGTCCAGGTTGGTGCGCACGTGCAGCTCCACCGTCTCGTCGAAGCGGACGTAGGAGAGCTCCTTCAAGAGCTCGATGGCCTCCTGGGGGGTGTAGGTGCGGGTGCGGTCTACCCTGGCCCGCGCCTCTAGGTACTTCTTGCCACGCTTGGCCATCTGCCCACCCCTGTCTCTACCTTCTAGCGCTCTACCTCTACGCCCATGGAGCGGGCCGTCCCCTCCACCATGCGCATGGCCGCCTCCAGGTCAGCGTTGGGGAGGTCCTTGAGCTTGACCTCGGCGATCTGCCGCACCTGCTCCCGGGTCAGCTTGCCCACCTTCTCCCGTCGCGGCGAGGGGGAGCCCCGCTCCAGCCCCAGCGCCTTCTTGATGAGGTCCGAAGTGGGCGGCGTCTTGAGGACGAAGGTGAAGGAGCGGTCCTCATATATGGTGATCTCCACGGGGACGATGTTCCCCGCCATGGAGGCGGTGCGCTCGTTGTATTCTTTGACGAAGGCCATGATGTTGACGCCGTGCTGGCCCAAGGCAGGCCCCACCGGCTGGGCCGGCGTGGCCTTGCCCGCCTCCAACTGTAGCTTGACGACTGCCCTTACCTTCTTGGCCATATGGACCACCTTGCGCAGACAGGGGGCCTTTCACCGCCCCCTCCGTGTGCCGCCAGGCCGGCCTACAGCCGGTCCACCTGCATGAAGTCCAGCTCCACGGGGGTGTCCCGCCCGAAGAAGGAGACCAACACCTTCACCTTCCCCTTCTCCAGGTTGACCTCCTCCACCGTGCCGATGAAGTCCTGGAAGGGCCCCTGCGTTATGCGGACCGACTGCCCCGGCTGGAAGCCCACCTTCACCCGCGGCTCCTGGGAGCGCATCTGACGGATGATGGAGCGCAGCTCCTTCTCGTCCAGCGGCGTGGGCTGAGAGCCGGAGCCCACGAACCCCGTGACCCCCGGCGTGTTGCGGATGACCACCCAGGCCCGGTTGGCCCGCTCCCGCTGCTCCGGCGGCATGGCCGGGTCGCTCATGTCTATGGCCTGGACCAGGATGTAGCCGGGGAAGAGCTTGCGCTGCACCGTGCGGCGCTGCCCCTCCCGTATCTCGATCTCGTCCACCTCCGGCACCAGGACGTGGAAGATGAGGTCCTTGGCGTCCATGGAGCGGATGCGCTGCTCCAGCTTGGCCCGCACCTTGTCCTCGTAGCCGGAGTAGGTGTGAACCACGTACCAGCGCCGGTCGGGGCGGAAGATCTCCTCGTCGGTGAGGCCCTCCAACTGCTTGCGCGCCAGGGCCTCCTCCTCCGCCGGGGGTCGCTCTGCCAGCTCTTGCTTCTTGCGACGCGCCATGACGATCAGCCGAAGAGGTTGCGAGAGAGCAACAGACGGTCGATGAGCCAGGCGAAGCCCAGGTCTATGGCGCCCAGGACGGCACCCACCGCCAGCGCCACCACGATGACGACTATGGTCAGGTGCACGGTGTCCTGGCGGGAGGGCCAGGTGACCTTCCGCAGCTCGCTGATGATATCGGCGGCGAAGCCGGGCAGGAAGCGCAGGGGGCCCTGGGCAGGGCGCGCCCTGCCGGGCGGCCTGCCCACCGGGGCGCCCGTCCTCCCCTTACCGGCGGGACGGGCAACTACGGGGTGACGTCTCAACGCTCGATTCATATTTCCCCCAGGGGGCCAGGGCGCCGCCCCGGCCGCCCCGTCTCCATTCTACCCTAGCGGGCCTCCCTGTGGGCCACGTGGCGCCGACAGCGCGGGCAGTACTTGCGCAGCTCCAGCCGGTCCGGGTCGTTGCGGCGGTTCTTGACGGTGGTGTAGTTGCGGGACCGGCAGTCGGTGCAGGCCAGGTGGATGATGACCCGGTCTCCCTTCTTCTTGGCCAAGCCTCAGGACCACCCCTATTCGATGATCTTGGTTATGACGCCGGCGCCCACGGTGCGACCGCCCTCGCGTACGGCGAAGCGCACCCCCTCCTCCAGGGCCACCGGGTACATCAGCTCCACCCGCAGCCGGATGTTATCGCCCGGCATCACCATCTCCACCCCCTCCGGCAGGTAGAGGGTGCCGGTGACGTCGGTGGTGCGGATGTAGAACTGGGGCTTGTAGCCGGAGAAGAAGGGGGTGTGACGGCCGCCCTCCTCCTTGGTGAGGACGTAGACCTCGGCCTCGAACTTGGTGTGGGGCTTGATGGAGCCGGGGGCAGCCAGCACCATCCCCCGCTCCACCTCCTCGCGGTCGATGCCCCGCAGGAGGACGCCCACGTTGTCGCCGGGGACGGCCTCGTCCAGGATCTTGCGGAACATCTCGATGCTGGTGGCCACCGTCCGCCTGGTCTCGCCGAAGCCGACGATCTCCACCTCTTCGCCGGGCCGTAGGACGCCCCGCTCCACACGCCCGGTGACCACGGTGCCGCGCCCCTTGATGCCGAAGACGTCCTCTATGGGCATCAGGAAAGGCTTGTCACGCGGCCGCACCGGCTCCGGGATGTACTCGTCCAGGGCGTTGACCAGCTCCCAGATGCACTGGTACTCGGGGGCGTCCGGGTCGGTGCTCTGGGACTCCATGGCCTTGAGGGCGCTGCCCCGGATGACCGGTATCTCGTCGCCGGGGTAGCCGTACTTGCTCAGGAGCTCCCGCACCTCCAGCTCCACCAGGTCCAGCAGCTCCGGGTCCTCCATCATGTCAACCTTGTTCAGGAAGACCACCATGGCCGGGACCTCCACCTGGCGGGCCAGGAGGACGTGCTCCCGGGTCTGGGGCATGGGGCCGTCGTTGGCGGCCACCACCAGGATGGCCCCGTCCATCTGGGCGGCGCCTGTGATCATGTTCTTGATGTAGTCGGCATGGCCAGGACAGTCGATGTGGGCGTAATGTCGCTTCTCCGACTGGTACTCCACGTGGGCGATGGCGATGGTGATGCCCCGGGCCCGCTCCTCCGGCGCCTTGTCGATGCTGTAGAAGTCCCGGTACTCGGCCAGGCCCCGCAGGGAGAGGACCTTGGTGATGGCGGAGGTCAGCGTGGTCTTACCGTGGTCGATATGACCTATGGTCCCCACGTTGATGTGGGGCTTGGTGCGAACGAACTTCTGCTTGGCCATGCCTTGTCCTCCTGAAGCTTTTTCGGGCCTGTCTCTCTCGCTAGGGCTCCTTGGCTAGACCTGGGCGGCGCTGGCTGTCTTGGAGCCCACAGCCGGACTCGAACCGGCGACCTCGCCCTTACCAAGGGCGTGCTCTACCACCTGAGCTATGTGGGCC
>DAOTWZ010000091.1:0-10082 GCA_034435615.1 Dehalococcoidia bacterium | reverse complement strand
GCGGCTGAACGGGGCGGTCTTGAAAATCGCTAGGGCCCCGCGCTGGGCCCTCGTGGGTTCGAATCCCACCCCCTCCGCCACCACCCGGGACCCGAGCTGGCCCCGAGCCGAGCCCCCTACCCAGAACCTCACCCTCACCGGAGCAACCGCTGTCGGGCCTGAACGCACGCTCTGCCCCCTGCGCAGGCTACGCGCCCCCTTCGTCCCGCCCGCCAGACCCCTGATCGCCCTACTGTCGCTCGCCTGCGGCGCTCCTCGCCGGCCATCTCCAGGGGATGGCATCAGGGCACTAGCGTCGTCCCAGCGAGAGCAACAGGCGGCAGAGGGGCAGGGCCAGGGCCACCGCCAGGGAGACCAGGCCCACCGGCGTCAGGGGCGGGCCATCCCTCTCCCCCGCCCGGGCGACGGGGCCGCCGCCCGTCTCCGGCAGTCTAGTTATGGCGATGCCCGCTGTCTCGGAGACCCTCACGCTGACGACGGCCGAGGCGCAGTGCCGCTCTCCTCCGTAGGTCCCGCAGGCGACGAAAGCGCTGACGAAGGTGCCGGCGGCGGCGTAGCTCCCGGCAGCCTGGACCAGACAGGACTCGCCGGGGCGTAGCGTCCCGCTCCCGCAGGCGGCGCCCCTCAGCCCCAGCCCTTCGCTCTCGACGGCGACGTCCGACAGCTCTGCGTTACCGGTGTTCACCACCCTCACCAGGTAAGTCACCCGAAGAGGGGCATCCCCCGCCTGGGGGCTGGCCGACACCTCTAGCCCGATGGCCGGCCGGGGGGCCGGCGCCTCCACGAAGGTACAGGTGACGCTCTCGCCAGGGGCCAGATCCACCCTGACCGATACGTCGCCGCTCTCGCCGCTGGTGCAAGTGACGCTGAGGGCCCGCCCCGGCTTGGGCTGTTCCGTCACCGTGTAGGCCCCGGGCAGAAGGAGAAAGACCACCCTCCCGTTCCGCCGCACATCCTGGGGCGGCGCTGGCCCCACCAGCACCCCCTCCACCGGGCTCTCCAGACGCTCCCCGTCCTCCCCCTCGACCAGCTTGACGATGGTCAGGACGGCCAGCGGCAAGTTACCGAACTGGACCCCCGCCGTTTCGCCGGCGGAGACGGTCAGCTCCTGGCAGAGCGCCGTGGTGTTCAGCCATCCGTCCTGCAGCGTCTCCCGTACCCAGTACCTCCCGGGGCGAAGGTCGCTGAAGGTGACTGTCCCCTGGTCGTTCGTGGTGGCGGCCCGGACGGAGTCGCCGGAGCAGCCTTCCCCGGTAAAGAGCTGGACCTGCCAGCCGGAGAGGCCGGCCTCACCCTCATCACGCCGGCCGTCGCCGTTCAGGTCAGCGAAGAGGTGGGCGACGATCTCGCCCGTCGGCGGCAAGAGCTGCAGGGGGCCGGCCTGGGGCGAGGCCAGAGGGGGCGCCCCCGCCGCCCTCGCCGGCGATGGCCCGGCGAGGGCCAGCCCCAACAGGACGACCAGCGCAGCGATGGGCATCGCTATGCGAGGGAAGCAAGCAGCCAGAGGACTCCGCCGGCTGCCGGGGCTCCCGTCTTCGGCAGCCCCCCTGGAGCACCCTTCTCTTCTGATTCCGTCCCCCTGTGGCGGAGATTGGTGGTCGGTCGCGGGGCCCGTTCCTCCGACGGTCTGCGGGTTTTCCCCGACATATTGCAAACGCACCCGGCAGGGGCGGCATTACAGATAGCCGCCCGGCCCAGGGCGAAGATGTCCGGGGCAACGCTCCGGGCGCGCTCCCTTTGACACGGTTCGTCACAGGAGCATAAAATCGGGCCAGGTCTCGTCCTTCGGGGTCAGAGGCCAGTCCTGCGCGGAAAGGAGAGGGGAGAATGACCGTGCCGGGCATTCGGGTGCAGGGGCTCTGGTCGCGCGAGGAATGGACACGCCTGCCCACCTACCGCTCCACGCTCACGCCCCTGAGCTTCCTCTACCGCACCTCGGCCGTCTTTCCGGAGAAGGTGGGGATAGTGGACGGGGAACGGCGCCTAACCTACGGCGAGTTCGCCGCCCGCGTCTTCCGCCTGGCCAGCGCCCTGGCGAGGCGCGGCATCTCCCCCGGCGACAGGGTGGCGGTGCTGTGTCGCAACTCGCTGGAGGTGCTGGAGGCCCACTTCGGCGTGCCACAGGCGGGGGGCATCCTGGTGCCCATCAACGTCCGCCTCAGTCCCGAGGAGATAGGCTACATCCTGGAGCACTCCGGCTCCAGGGCGGTGCTGCTGGACCGCGACCTGGCCCACCTCCTGCACCCGGTCTACGGCTCCCTGAAGGAGCGCCCCCTGCTGGTGATGGCCGATATCGCCTCCCGGCACGGTGAGCAGCCCTCGCCCCTGCCCGCGGGTCTGGCAGGGCCGGACTATGAGGAGCTGCTGGCGGAGGGCTCCCCCGATCCCTTCCCCCACCCCATCGAGGACGAGGAAACGGTCATCAGCATTAACTACACCAGCGGCACTACCGGCCGCCCCAAGGGGGTGATGGTCACCCACCGCGGCTGCTACCTCAACGCCCTGGGGGAGATCATCGAGACGGGGCTGCGGCCCACCAGCAGCTATCTCTGGACGCTCCCCATGTTCCACTGCAACGGCTGGAACTTCACCTTCGCCGTGACGGCCATAGGCGCTACCCACGTCTGCCTGCCGCGCGTGGAATCGGCGCGGGTCTTCCGTCTGGTAGAGGAGGAGGGGGTCAGCCACTTCTGCGCTGCGCCCACGGTGCTGGTGATGCTGGCCAGCGAGCGGCCCTCGCCGGAGTATCGCTTCCCGCGGGCCATCACCATCGTCACCGCCGCCTCGCCGCCGCCGCCGGCCATCATCCAGGCCATGGAGGAGATGGGGGCCACCATCATCCACGTCTACGGCCTCACCGAGACCTACGGCCCCCACACCATCTGCGAGTGGAAGACGGAGTGGGATGCTCTCTCCCTGGAGGAGAGGGCGCGCCTCAAGGCCCGTCAGGGTATGGGCTACATCCACGCCCCCGAGCTGCGGGTGGTGGACGACGAGATGCGGGACGTCCCCGCCGATGGCGCCACCCTGGGGGAGGTGGTCATGCGGGGCAACAACGTCATGAAGGGCTACTACAACGACCCGGAGGCCACGGCGACGGCCTTCAAGGGGGGCTGGTTCCACTCCGGCGACCTGGGCGTCGTCCACCCGGACGGCTACATCGAGCTGCGCGACCGCAAGAAGGACATCATCATCAGCGGAGGCGAGAACATCTCCAGCATCGAGGTGGAGCGGGTGCTCTACCAGCACCCGGCGGTGCTGGAGGCGGCGGTGGTCGGTGTGCCGGACGCCAAGTGGGGGGAGCTCCCCAAGGCCTACATCGTCCTGCGGCCGGGCATGCAGGCCACCGCCGAGGAGATCATAGCCTTCTGCCGTGAGCGCCTGGCCCACTTCAAGTGCCCCAAGGTGGTGGAGTTCCTGACGGAGCTGCCCAAGACCTCCACCGGCAAGATCCAGAAGTTCCGACTGCGAGAGAGGGACTGGGCCGGCTACGAGAAGCGCATCCACTAGCCCCCCAGCGGGACGGGAGCGGCGGTCTATATTTGCTTTATATGCTTTTCTGGCTAGTCTATAGCCTTTGGTGGCTTGATGGGGGGCGCGCACCCCTTTACTCTGCAGGAGAGGCCAGTCTCCTAGAGGAAAGGAGGTGTGCGGATGGGACTGCTGGCATTGGCCCTCATATTCCTCGCCATAGCCATCATCCTTGGCGTACTGGGCTTCGGTTTCATCGCCGGCGTGGCCGGCTTCATAGCCAAGATCCTCTTCATCATCTTCATCGTGCTGGCCATCCTGTGGGTGATAGGCGTCCTAGTGAGCGGCGCCAGACGCGCCCTCTGAGCCTCGTCGGCGGCCGGGGCAGGGGATAGCCAGCCCCGGCGCCGACGACGGGAGTCGGGAGGGGAAAACGGTGCAGGACAGGCCCACCGCCCTGGAGCTCCTGCGAGAGGTGGAACGCTTCCTCCAGCAGGAGGCAGCGCCCGGGGAGGAAGGGGCTCGCCGCTTCCGGGCGGCTGTGGCCGCCAACGCTCTCCGCATCGTCCGGCGGGAGCTGGAACAGGCCGACGAGCATCTGCTACGGGAGTGGGAGGCGCTGGACCGCCTCCTGGGCGCCGAGCCCCTCCCGCCAGGCCGGCGGGCACAGGAGGAGGCCCTGCGCCGCCGCGTGGAAGAGGTCTGCCGCCGCATACGGGCGGGGGAGGCGGACGAGGACGGCCCCTTCCGCCGGGCTCTCCTTTCCTTCCTCTGGCTCCTCACCCGACACAAGCTGCAAGTCAACGATCCGGGCTGGCTGGAGCGGCCCCGGGCCTGAATGGCGGACCGCTTCAGCGAAGGCGGTCCGCCAGATGCGCCAGCGCCGCGGCGTGCTGGAGGAACTCCGCCTGCGGAGCTATGGGTGTGAGGACGAGGTGGCGCGCTCCCGCCTCCACGAACTGCTCCAGCATGGACCGACAGTCCCGGAGGGTGCCCGCGGGGACACAGTGCTGGACGATGGGGCCGAAATCGCGCGGGCCGTAGCGTTCGTCCAGGAAGCGGGCGGCGCGCGCTCTGCCCTCCTCCAGCGAATCGGCCAGGGCGACGAACAGGAAGATGGCCGGCGTGACAGCCGAGGGGTCTCGACCGGCCTCAGACGCCCAGCGGCGCAGCAGCGCCAGCTCCTGCCGGTAGCCCTCCGGGGACACCAGGTAGGGCATGTAGCCGTCCCCCAGGAGGGCCGCCCGGCGGAGGGCCCGCCGGGAGCGCCCTCCTACCCAGAGAGGCGGGCCGCCGGGCTGGCAGGGGAGCGGCTCCAGCCGGAAGCGCTCCAGCCGGAAGTAGGAGCCAGCATAGGAGACCTCCTCCCCGCTCCAGAGCCGTCGCAGGAGGGGGAGGGCCTCGTCCATCCGGCGCCCTCGCTCCCGCGTCTCCACGCCGCAGGCGGCGAACTCCCAGGGGAACTCGCCGCCCACGCCCACCCCCAGCAGGAGGCGCCCCCCGGACAGCAGGTCCACAGTGGTGGCCTCCTTGGCCACGAGGGCGGGCGGACGCAAGGGCACCAGCGCCACCGCCGAACCTATCCTGGCCCGACGCGTGGTCACCGCCAGGGCTGCCAGCACGGTGAAGGCATCGAACGTGGGCCCATAGCGAGGGACGAAGAGGTGGTCTCCCGTCCAGATGGCGTCGTAGCCCATCTCTTCCAGGGAGACGACCTGTCGGAAGTCGCGGGCCAGGGACTCCAGATAGAACCAGGGCATGATGCCGAACTCTACCGTTGCCATGGGACACGCTCCGCCAGCACGGGTATCGGTAGCATTTTAAGGTGCGTCGGTGACAGAGGCCCCTTGAGGCGGGGCCGGGCCCGCCCTTACAGTAATAGACGCCTTGCGCACCGGTGCCACGGGGACGGGGCCCGCCCTCAGGCGGTGGTTGCGGCAGGTCCAGGCCCACCACGCCCAGTCCCGGCGCGCCATGCGGGAGGAGCCGGCCGATTTCTGGCGCCCCTTCACCTCCTTCTTCCGTCAGGACCCCCACCGCACCGACGACCCGGCCCTGGCTGCCATCCTCCGTCGCGTCCGCCCCGACGACACGGTGCTGGACGTGGGCGGGGGCGCTGGCCGCTTCGCCCTGCCGCTGGCCCTGCGGTGCCGCTCGGTGACGGTGGTGGAGCCCTCGCCCAGCATGGTGGAGGCCCTCCAGGAGGGCATGAGGGAGGCGGGCATCGACAACATCGCGATCGTCCAGAGCACCTGGGAGGAGGCCCAAGTGGCGCCCCATGAAGTGGTCCTGTGCTCCCACGTCCTGTACGGGGTGGAACGGGTGGACGTCTTCGTCGGGAAGCTGGTGGAGCACGCCGTCCGCTCCCTGCTGGTGCTCATGTTCATGGACGCCCCCATCTCCGTCTTCAGCCGGGCCTGGCGCCTGGTGCGGCGAGAGCGACGGATAGAGCTGCCGGGCCTGCGCCTCCTGCTGCCGGTCCTCTGGGAGATGGGGCTCTACCCGGACCTGGAGATGGTCCAGTGGGGCCCGCCCCGACCCTTCCCCGACCGTCGGACCGCCCTGGATGAGCTGCGCCGCCGCCTTTACGTCCTCCCCGACAGCCCGGAGGACGCCCGCCTCCTCCGCCTGCTCCCCCGCCTGCTGGAGGAGACGCCGGAGGGCCCCCGGCTGCGGGACGTCCCTCCTCGCTGGGAGGGGCTACTGGTCTGGCCGCCGGAGCGGGCGGCCCCCGGGGCCTGAGCCCTCCCCTGGGGCTTCTGGAGGATCGGGCGTGAGGGTGCACGTCCTCGCCGTCCACGGCATCGGCCACGGAGAGCGAAGGGGCTTCTCAGTGCCGCTGCGGCAGCGGGTCATGGCCGAGCTGGAGCGGCTGGCGCCGGCGGTGGCGGCCGGCCTGCGGCGGCGGCCCCAGGGCCACTTCTGGCGGGAGGTGGTGTGGGACGCCGGGCTGCCCAACGAGGCCCTCTTCGCCCGCCTCTACCCCGGCGGCGACCCCATGGCCGCCTGGGCCAGAGCCCTCCTCCGCCGCCTGGGCCGGCCCACCTACCGGGAGTTCGCCTTCTACCACCTGGGGGACATCTTCGGCTACTACGGCCGGCGGCGGGCCGTCCTGGCCCGCCTGCGGGAGGAAGTGGCGCGTATCATCCAGGAGCACCGGGGGTTGCCCCACGGCCCCCGCCCTGGCTACCTGACGCTGGTGGGCTACAGCATGGGCTCCGTCGTCGCCTTCGACTTCCTGCACGAGGCCCAGCGGTGGCCGGGGCGGGACGGCGAGACACGGGCCAGGGGCGCCCGCCTCGTCGTCGATACCCATGAGGGGCCAGCGGAGGGGCTGACCGCAGCCGGCCTCTTCACCCTGGGCTCCCCCCTGGCCCTCTTCTCCCTCCTTACGGAGGAGGAGCAGCACCACTACCGGGCCGAAGGCGGGCCTCCCTTCCGTCTCGCCCCGGGCGGCGTATGGTGCAACTTCTACGACGAGGAGGACGTGGTCTCCTTCCCTCTGCGAGGACTCTTCGGCGCCCTGGTGGAGGACGTGGCGGTGGACAACTGCCGCCTGCCCCTGGCCGGCGTCCTCCTCTCCCACGGCGGCTACTGGCGCAGCGTCGCGGTGGCATGGCGGCTGGCCCGTCACATTCTGGCCCTGGAGGGGCCTTCGGCGGCGTCCACGCTTATGTAAAGCCCGTATCTCGCCTTGACATACCGGTGGAGCGCAGGGGATGATGGTCATAGGCTTGCCAGAAGAGCATCTGAGCGGCCCGCACGCCCCCGTCATGCTGGAACGTTTCGGCTCCCTGCCCCGCCGGACGAGCATCGTCGAGTCCATAGTGCAGCAGCTACTCAACCTGGTGCAGCAGGGAGTGCTGCGGCCGGGCGACCGTCTGCCCACCGAGCACGAGCTGGCCGAGGTGTGGGGAGTGGGCCGCTCCTCCGTCCGGGAGGCGCTGCGCGTCTTCCAGTTGCTGGGCGCCATCGAGTCCCGGCCTGGCAAGGGGGCCGTCCTGGCCAACCTGGCCCCTCTCTTCCTCATCACCGACTGGTCTCAGTTCACGGGCGTCGCCTCCGTCTCCGACATCCTGGAGGCGCGGGCCGTCCTTGAACCGGCCATCGTCCGTCTGGCCGCCGTGCGAGCCGACGAGGAGGACATCGCCCGCCTGCGCGAGACCATCGAGCGGGGGTGGGCGGCCCGGGACGATGCCGAGGCTGGCCTCCAGGCCAGGCTCGACTTCCACAT
Organism: Dehalococcoidia bacterium; assembly: GCA_034435615.1. Lineage (GTDB taxonomy): Bacteria > Chloroflexota > Dehalococcoidia > SM23-28-2 > HRBIN24 > H17-190. The sequence goes on along the minus strand of DAOTWZ010000091.1, from coordinate 2,377 downwards.
CGTCCTCATGGAGGTGGCCGATAACGCTACCCTGCTCCTCATAAGCCGCCTGCTGCGGGCCCTCTATTACGAGTCCACCCGCCTCACCGAGCGCGACCCCGATACGGCGCCCCTTCTCCTCCGGGACCATGAGGAGATCCTGGAGGCCATCAAGGCCCACGACCCCGACCGCGCCGCCGAGGCTATGGCCCGCCACCTCCGGCACGGCACGCGGCTCGTCCTCGGCCTCAGGGAGTGGGCCGAGCCGCCTCTCGCCGAGGACGAGGAGGCGGCGGCCCGCCGCCCTGGCGAGCAGCCCCGGTAGCCCTCCGTCCCGCCTCCCCAGCACAACCCCCGGCCGGCCTGTCGCCGCCCCCGGCCTCGCAGCCCCGGTGGCCCAGCCCGGCAGGGCATAGCCTTGACAGGGGGGACAGGGATGTTCATCATATTGTGTGACCAATATCGGGTCACACCCGCTGAGGCGAGGGGGCGGCCGGAGGGTGAGGGGGTCCAGTGTGACGCTTGGCCTGGACTGGCGGCAGCTCCGCCACTGCCTGGGGCGCTTCGCCACCGGGGTGACCGTGGTGACCTGCTGGCTCCACGGACGCCCTCACGGCCTCACGGTCAACTCCTTCACCTCCGTCTCCCTGCAGCCGCCCCTGGTCCTCGTCTGCATCGCCCGCTCGGCCAAGGCCTGCGATGCCATGGCCGGGTCGCCCTTCGTGGTCAACGTGCTGCGGGCCAGCCAGAGGGAGCTGGCACTCCACTTCGCCGGGCGGCCCCAGCCAGGTCTGGAGATCGCCTGGGAACCGGGAAAGGTGGCCCCTCGTCTGGCCGGCTGCCTCGCCTACATTGAGTGCCTCCCCTGGCAGAGCTACGACGGGGGCGACCACGTCCTCTATCTGGGGGAGGTGATCGATTTCCAGTACCACGGGGGCGAGCCCCTCCTCTTCTATGGCGGTTACTTCCTGTCCCTGCCCGCCGAAGAGACGCAGCTTGGAGGAGGATTGACACAATGGCTGTGGTAAAGAGCCAGACCTCCCGCCCTCTCACCGGTGAGGAGTACCTGGAGAGCCTGCGGGACGGTCGTCAGATCTATCTGTACGGAGAGCGCGTCAAGGACGTGACCCAGCACCCGGCCTTCCGCAACGCCGCCCGTATGGTGGCCCGTCTCTACGACTCCCTCCACGACCCGGAGCGACGCAAGATCATCTGCACCGAGACGGACACCGGCAACGGCGGCTATACCCATTGGTTCTTCAAGGCCCCCAGAAGCGCCGACGACCTGGTCCACGCCAGGGACGCCATCGCCGAGTGGGCCCGCATCACCTACGGCTGGCTGGGCCGCAGCCCGGACTATAAGGCCAGCTTCCTGGCCACCCTGGGGGCCAACGCCGAGTTCTACCAGCCATTCCAGGAGAACGCCCGCCGCTGGTACAAGGAGGCCCAGGAGAAGGTCCTCTTCTGGAACCACGCCCTGGTCAACCCGCCCATCGATCGGAACCGACCGCCCGAAGAGGTGGACGTGTATCTGCACCTGGAGAGGGAGACGGACGCCGGCATAGTGGTCAGTGGCGCCAAGGTGGTGGCCACCGGCTCCGCCCTCACCCACCATAACTTCGTGGCCTGGTACGGGCCGCCGCTCAGGGATCCGCGACTTGCCCTCATCCTGGCCGTGCCCATGAATGCGCCTGGCGTCAAGCTCTTCTGTCGCCCCTCCTACGAGTACATGGCCGAGGTGATGGGCAGCCCCTTCGACTACCCCCTCAGCAGCCGTCTGGACGAGAACGATGCCGTCCTAGTCTTCGATAACGCCTTCATACCCTGGGAGAACGTCTTCTGCTGCGGGGACGTGGACGTGGCCAACAACTTCTTCCCCGCCTCCGGCTTCGGCCATCGCTTCGGCTTCCACGGCTGCACCCGCCTGGCGGTGAAGCTGGACTTCATCGCCGGCCTCCTCCTCAAGGCGGTGGAGGCCACGGGCGTGAAGGACTTCCGGGGCGTGCAGGCGCGCGTGGGAGAGGTCATCGCCTGGCGCAACCTCTTCTGGGCCATCACCGACGCCATGGCCAGGGCGCCCATGCCCTGGATAGACGGCTACGTCCTGCCCAACATCCATTACACGCAGGCCTACCGCGTCTTCGCCACCGTGGCCTACCCCCGCATCAAGGAGATCATCGAGCTGGACGTGGCCAGCGCCCTCATCTATCTCCCCTCCCACGCCGCCGACTTCAAGAACCCGGAGATACGCCCCTACCTGGAGCGCTACATCCGCGGCACGGAGGGCTACCCCGCCCTGGACCGCGTCAAGCTCATGAAGCTCCTCTGGGACGCCATCGGCTCCGAGTTCGGCAGCCGCCACGAGCTCTACGAGCGCAACTACGCCGGCAACCACGAG
>DAOTWZ010000090.1:0-56942 GCA_034435615.1 Dehalococcoidia bacterium | reverse complement strand
GCGGGGCGTCGTGGACAAGGTCGTGCTGGCCCGAGAGGTGCGGGCCAGGGCGTCGCGTCCCTTCCCCTGGGCGACGGTGCTGGAGCGGTTGCGCCGCGCCTACCGCGGCTGCACCGTCTTCGCCTTCGCCCGTGGCGACTCCTGCTTCCTGGGGGCCACGCCAGAGCGACTGGCCCGCCTGGAGGGGCGCCGACTGCGGGCCGATTGTCTGGCCGGCTCCGCCCCCCGGGGCGAGACGCTCCGGGAGGACGAGCGAATGGCCGCCCGACTCCTGGCCGACCCCAAGGAGCGGCGGGAGCACGTTCTGGTGGTGGAGGCGATGCGGCAGGCCCTCCTCCCTCTGTGCCAGGAGCTATGGGCGCCGCCAGCGCCCCGGGTTCTGCGCACGCCCCACGTGCAGCACCTGCACACCCCCATAGAGGGCCGCCTGCGGGAGGGGACCGGCCTGCTGGAGGTGGTGGCCCGCCTCCACCCCACGCCGGCGGTGGGCGGCGCTCCTCAGAAGGCCGCCCTGGCCCTCATCGACGCCTGGGAGACCTTCGACCGCGGCTGGTATGCCGGGCCCGTGGGCTGGCTAGACGGCCGCGGCGATGGCGAGTTCGTCGTCGCCATCCGCTCCGCCCTCCTGCGGGGACGGGAGGCCCACCTCTACGCCGGCTGCGGCATCCTGCCCGACTCCGACCCCCGACGAGAGGAGCAGGAGTCCCTCCTGAAGCTGAAGGCGATGCTCACCGCCCTGGGAGGCGAGGAATGACGGCGGCCGAGGCCCTGCGGGACTTCGTGGGCGCCTTCGCCCGGGAGCTCCATCGCTGTGGCGTCCGCCACGTCTGCCTCTGCCCGGGCTCCCGCTCCACTCCCCTCGCCCTCGTGCTCAGGCAGGAGCCGGGACTGCGGCTCTGGGTGCACCTGGACGAGCGCTCCGCCGCCTTCTTCGCCCTGGGGATGGCCAGGGCTTTGCGGCAGCCGGTGGCTGTCGTCACCACCTCCGGCACCGCCGCCGTCAACCTGGCACCGGCCGTGACCGAGGCCCGCTACAGCCGCGTCCCTCTGCTGGCCCTCACCGCCGACCGTCCGCCAGAGCTGCGGGAGGTGGGCGCCAACCAGACCATAGACCAGGCACGGCTCTACGGGGCGCACGCCAAGTGGACGGTGGAGATGCCGGTGCCGGACGGCTCCCCTCACCTGCCACGCTACGCCCGGGCAGTGGCCCGCCGGGCCGTGGCCACGGCCCGGGGCGCCCCCGCCGGGCCGGTCCATATCAACTTCCCTTTCCGGGAGCCCCTGCTGCCCGCGGAGGGGCCGCCCGCGGGCCTGGACATCGAGAGCGATCTGCTCCCCGGTGCCACGGTGTGGACGGTGCCCCGTCGGCCCGCGGCGTCCGACCTGCGTCCCCTGGCCGAGACGCTGGCCCGGGCGCGAAGAGGGCTCATCGTCTGCGGCCCCCAGGAAGACCCCGACCTGCCGGCCGAAGTCGTTGCCCTGGCCACCGCCCTGGGCTTCCCGGTGCTGGCCGATCCCCTCTCCCAGGTGCGATGCGGCCCCCACTACTCTCGCCTGGTCATAGACAGCTACGATGCCTTCCTGCGGGACGAGGAGATAGCGGATGCCCTGGCCCCGGACGTCGTCCTGCGGTTGGGGGGGACGCCCACCTCACGGCCTCTCCTCCACTACCTCCAGCGCCATGGCGCTGCCCTACAGGTGCTGGTGGACGATGGCGGCTGGAACGACCCGGCCCTCGTCGCCCAGTCTGTCGTCTGGGGAGAGCCGCGGGCCGTCTGCCAGGCCCTCCGTCGGGCCTTACCCGAGAGGGCGGGGGCTGACATCGAATGGGCCAGCCGCTGGCAGGCGGCAGCCAGGGCTGCCCGTGCCGCTCTGGACGAGGCGCTGTCTGCCCAGCCCGTCCTCTCGGAGCCCGGTGCTGTCCGAGCGCTGGCGGATGTCCTACCGGCGGGCGCTGACCTCTTCCTGGGCAACAGCATGCCAGTGCGGGACGCCGACGCCTTCTTCCCCGGCGGACTGCGCCCCCTGCGCTTCCTGGGCAACCGCGGGGCCAGCGGCATAGACGGCGTCGTCTCCAGTGCCCTGGGCGGGGCCGCCGTCTCCGGTCGCCCCACCGTCCTCGTCCTGGGCGACCTCTCCTTCTACCACGATATGAACGGGCTGCTGGCCGCCCGTCGCTTCGGCATCGCTCTCACCATAGTCCTCCTGAACAACGACGGCGGCGGCATATTCCATCTGCTCCCCCAGGCCGAGAGGGCGGCCCACTTCGAGGAGCTGTTCGGGACGCCCCATGGCCTGGACTTCCGCCACGCCGCCGCGCTCTACGGCCTGGCCTACCGCCAGCCAGAGAGCAGGGAAGAGCTGGCCTGCGCCGTCCGAGAGTCCCTCGCCTCGCCGACAACCACTGTCCTGGAGGTGCGGACGGACCGGGAGGCCAACGCCCGGCTGCACCGTGAGCTGTGGCAAAGGGCGGTGGCGGCCGCCCGGCAGGCCATCGGGCGGCCAGCCGTTGCCCCTACCGAAGGCAAGAGATGGAGACTGTAGAGGAGGTGACGTCATGCCCCTAGCCTGGCAGAAGGTGCGCGACTACGAGGACATCATCTACGAGAAGGCGGAGGGGATCGCCAAGATCACCATTAACCGCCCCCACGTGCGCAATGCCTTCCGCCCCAAGACCCTCTTCGAGATATCGGATGCCCTGGCCGACGCCCGGGAGGACCAGTCCATCGGCGTGGTCATCCTCACCGGGGCGGGCACGGAGGCCTTCTGCTCCGGCGGCGACCAGAGCGTGCGGGGCGAGGGCGGCTACGTGGGCGAGGACAACGTCCCCCGCCTCAATGCCCTGGACGTCCAGAAACAGATCCGCTACCTCCCCAAGCCGGTCATCGCCATGGTGGCCGGCTACTGCATCGGCGGCGGCAACGTTCTGGCCACCCTGTGCGACCTGACCATCGCCGCTGACAACGCCATCTTCGGACAGACGGGGCCGCGGGTGGGCAGCTTCGACGCCGGCTACGGCTCCACCATCCTGGCCCGCATCGTCGGCCAGAAGAAGGCGAAGGAGATCTGGTTCCTCTGTCGCCAGTACTCCGCCAAGGAGGCGTTGGAGATGGGGCTGGTCAACGCCGTCGTCCCGCTGGAGCGGCTGGAGGAGGAGACGGTGAAGTGGGCGAAGGAGATCTTGGAGAAGAGCCCCATCGCCATCCGTGCCCTGAAGGCGGCCTTCAACGCCGACACCGATGGCCTGGCCGGCCTGCAGCAACTGGCCGGAGACGCCACCATGCTCTACTACATGACGGACGAGGCCAAGGAGGGGAAGCAGGCCTTCCTGGAGAAGCGCAAGCCCGATTTCTCCCGCTTCCCCTGGCGTCCCTAGAGGGAGGCCGTGGACAGCACCGTCCTGCGCCGGCCATCGTCCTGGGCGGTGTGGCTGATGGCGGCCCGCCCGGCCACCCTGGCGGCGGCGGTCGCCCCCGTCCTGGTGGGCAGCGGCGCCGCTGCCAGGGAGGAGTTCCGTCCCCACGTCATGGCGGCCGCCCTGGTAGCTGCCCTCCTCATCCAGGTGGGCACCAACCTGGCCAACGATCTGGCCGACTACCAGCGGGGCGCCGACACCAGCGACCGCCTCGGCCCGCCCAGGGTCACGGCGCAGGGCCTCCTCTCGCCGGGGCAGGTGCGGGCCGCCACCTATATCGTCTTCGGGCTGGCGGCGGCGGTGGGCCTGTACCTGGTGGTCCTGGGGGGCTGGCCCGTCCTCCTCATCGGCGCAGGGGCTATCCTGGCTGGCCTCACCTATACCGGCGGCCCCTGGCCCTACGGCTACCACGCCCTGGGCGATCTGGTCTGCTTTCTCTTCTTCGGCGTGGCGGCGGTGACCGGCACCTACTACCTTCACACCGACGAGTTCGCTCCCGTAGCCTTCCTGGCATCGTTGCCGGTAGGGCTGCTGGTGACGGCCATTCTGGTCGTCAACAACCTGCGGGACATCGAGACGGACCGTCGGGCCCGCAAGGTGACGCTGGCCGTCCTCCTGGGCCCGCAGCGCACACGCCTCCAGTACGCTGCCTTCCTGGCCCTGGCCTATCTTCTGCTGCCGCTCCTCCTGCACGCCGGGGCCTCCCCCTGGGCCTTCCTCCCCGTCCTCACCCTGCCCCTGGCCCTGCGTCTGCTGCGCTCCGTCCTGGGGGGCACCAGCGGCCGGGCCCTGAACCCGGTGTTGAAGCAGACGGCGCGGTTGCACCTGCTCTTCGGCGCCCTACTCGGTGTGGGGCTGGCGTTGTGAGGGCCACAGCCATAGCCTGGAGCCGCTTTTGCGTCCCCCTTCGCCGGCCGCTGGTCACGGCGAGGGGACCCGTAGGCCAGCGAGGGGGCCTCCTGGTCCGTCTCCGTACCGACACCGGCATCGAGGGGCTGGGCGAGGCGTCGCCCCATCCGGCGGCATCGGCGGATGCTGTGGCTGCCCTGGAAGAGTCCCTCCTGGCCCTGGCCCCGGCCCTGCTGGGGCGGCCGGTGGAGGGGCTGCTGGAGAGGCCCGACGCTCCGCCCCCCCTGGCCTGCGCCCTGGAGACGGCGGCCCTGGATGCCCTGGCCCGTCGGGATGGCGTCCCGGTGGCCGTCCTGCTGGGAGGAAGGCGGGAGACTGTGGTGCCGGTGAACGCCCTGGCCAGCGGCCCCACGCTCCAGGCGGCGCGACAGGCGGCGGTCGCCCGCGCTGCCGGTTTCCCCTGCCTGAAGCTCAAGGTGGGCGACTTGCCCGGCCAGGAGGCGGAGGCGCGGCGGGTGGCGGCGGTCCGGCGGGCCCTGGGGCAGGACTTGCGGCTACGGCTGGACGCCAACGGCGCCTGGTCACTGGCGGAGGCGAGCGCGTTGCTGGAGTCCCTCCGTCCCTGCGGCCTGGAGCTGGTGGAGCAGCCGCTGCCCCCTGGCCACCTGGGAGAGACGGCCCGCCTCCGTCGCTCTTGTGGCGTCGCCATCGCCCTGGACGAGGAAGTGACCGGCCTCCAGGCGGCCTGTGCGGCCCTCCGGGCCGGTGCGGCCGATGCCCTGGTGCTGAAGCCTATGACGCTGGGCGGCCCTCTGGCGGCCCGGCGCATCGCCGGAGTGGCGCTTGCCCGGGGTGTGGGGGTCATCGTAACCACCACTATCGACTCCGGGGTGGGGACGGCGGTGGCCCTCCATCTGGCTGCCTCCCTGGGGGATACGGGGCTGGCCCACGGCCTGGCCACCCTGGGGCTACTGGCCGATGACCTGGTCAGAGCAGGCCCGGTCGTAGAGCGGGGGGCCATGCGACTGACCGGGGCGCCGGGCCTCGGCATCGCCCTGGACGGGGAAGCCCTGGCCCGTTACGGAGGCCCCTGGCGGGAGGTATCCCTGTGACCTGGCCCCCTCCGGGAACGCACACCCCAGAGTGGCTGGCCCAGCGGTCTCGCCTGTCGCCCCGGACACCGGCCCTCCTGTGGGGCGATGCCGTGTGGAGCTTCGCTGGCCTGGAAAGGAGGGTGGCTGCCCTGGCGGGGCGGCTGGCCAGGGCCGGCGTCGCCCCGGGGGACCGCGTGGCCCTCATGGCCCGCAACGGCCCGGCCTTCGTCCTGGCGGCCTGGGCGGTGCCCCGTCTGGGGGGCGTCCTCGTCCCCCTCAACCTGCGTCTCACCGCCTCCGAACTGGCCTGGCAGGTGCGGGACTGCGGCGCCTCCCTGCTGGCCCACGACCGCGCCAACGCGCAGCGGGCGCGTGAGCTGGTCGAGGCCGTCCCGGGCCTGCGTCTCCTGGATGTGGGCACGACCGGCGACGACAGCGAGGCGGTGGCGGCGCCCGAGACCATCGACCTCTCCAGCGTCCACAGCATCATCTACACCTCCGGCACCACCGGCCGGCCGAAGGGCGCCATGCTCACCTTCGGCAACCACCTCTGGAACGCCATCGGCTCCGTCCTGAACCTGGGGCTGCGGGAGGACGACCGCTGGCTGGCCTGCCTGCCCCTCTTCCACGTGGGCGGTCTGGCCATCCTCATCCGCTCCGTCGTTTACGGCATCCCCGTCGTCCTACAGGACGGGTTCGATGCCGCCGCCGTCAACGAGGCCATCGATGGCCGCGGCGTGACCATCGTCTCGGTGGTGAGCACCATGCTCCAGCGGATGCTGGAGGAGAGAGGGGAGCGGCCCTATCCTCCCACCCTGCGCTGTGTGCTGGTAGGAGGCGGGCCGGTGCCCCGCCCCTTGCTGGAGGAGTGCGCCCGCCATGGCATCCCCGCCGTCCAGACCTACGGCCTGACGGAGGCGGCCTCCCAGGTGACGACTCTGGCCCCGGCCGATGCCCTTCGCAAGCTGGGCTCCGCCGGCCGGCCCCTGTTCCCCGTGGCGGTGCGCATCGCCGACGAGGCTGGCCGGCCCCTGCCCCCGGGGGAGGCGGGCGAGATCCTGGTCCGGGGGCCGACGGTGATGGCGGGCTACTTCGGTCGCCCCGAGGAGACAGCGCGGGCCCTGCGAGACGGCTGGCTCCACACGGGAGACATCGGCTACCTGGACCAGGAGGGCTACCTCTATGTCCTGGATCGCCGGGACGACCTGATCGTCTCCGGCGGCGAGAACGTCTACCCGGCGGAGGTGGAGGCTGTCCTTCGCCAGCACCCGGCGGTGGCCGACGCGGCGGTGATAGGACTGCCGGACGAGCGCTGGGGCCAGACGGTGGCGGCGGCCGTGGTGCTCCGGCCGGGCTGCGCCGTCGACGGCGACGAGCTGGCCCGCTTCTGCCGGGAGCGACTGGCCGGCTACAAGGTGCCCCGGTGCTTCCGCATCGTCCCCTCGCTGCCGCGCAACGCCGCCGGCAAGCTTTTGCGCCGGGCGCTGCGTGAAGGCTGGCCCGCGGGGAGCGCCTAGGCCCGGCGGGAGCGGGCGGGCGACGGCGTCAGGGCGCGGCGGTCCGCCTCACCAGACGGCGTTCTCCGCCTTCATAGCTACGATGTCGTCCCAGGAGTAGCCGCAGACCTCCTGCAGCACCTGGTCCGTGTGCTGGCCGAACTCGGGGGGCCCCTGGCGTCGCGGCTCCATACCCACCAGCTCGAAGGGGAGGGCGGGAGCCTTGAAGCCGTCCGCCAGGGAGACGATGTAGTTGTTGGCCACCACCTGGGGGTCGTTGATCAGGTCGGAGGGGCGGTTCACCACCGAGAACCAGAAGCCGCGCTGGCGGAACAGCTCCTCCCACTCGTGGCGGGGCCGCTTCAGCATGGCCTGGTCGATGATGGAAATGAGCTCTTTGCGGTTCTCGTAGCGGGCCTCGTCGGTGGCGAAGCGCGGGTCTTCCCGCAGGTGCTCCAGCCCCGTCACCTCGCAGAAGTCGGGCCAGAAGCGCTGGCTCAAGAAGAGGCCCAGGGCGATCCACTTGCCGTCGCCGCACTTGTAGATGTTCATGAGGGGATTGGCCACGTCGGTGCGGTCAAAGGGGGCGTACTCCAGGCCAGCGTTGGCGTGGAGCATGACGTGGAACATGGCGGTCCACATCATGGTGCTCATCTGGGAGGCGTAGACGATCTCCGGCGTCTCGCCCGTGCGCTCCCGTCCCAGGAGGGCCGTCACCACGCCGAAGGCCAGCATGGTGGCGGAGAGGACGTCGCTGAGGGCGCCTGGCGGGTAGACGGGCTCGCCGTCAGCGGTGGCGCAGACGTACATGAAGGCGGAGCGGGCCATGCCGGCCGTGTCCTGACAGGGGTCTTCGGCGTAGGGCCCGCGAGGGCCGAAGCCGCTGGCCCGGGCGTAGATGATGTCCGGGACGCGCTGGCGCACCGTCTCCTCGTCGGCGCCCATCTGTCGTAGCGCCTGGGGGCTCAGGTTGGTCACCAGGACATCGCACTTCTCCAGGAGGCGGTAGAAGGCCTCCCGCCCCTTGGGGTGATAGAGGTTGATGGCTACCGCCTTCTTGTTGCGGTTGCCTGCCTCCCACAGCAGGTTGTGGCCGCTGGGCGTGACGTTGGGCTGGCCGAAGAGGCTGGTGGTGCCGCGGGAGAAGTCCCCCATCCCTGGCTTCTCGATCTTGACTACCTCGGCGCCCAGGTCGGCCAGGATGGCGGAGGCGAGGGGCCCCTGGATCCAGATGGTCAGATCGGCGACGCGGATCCCTTCCAGCGGTAGCCTCTTGCTCACGCTATCACCCCTTTCCAGGACGGTGGCGGCGTCTCGGGCAGTCACGGCGATTATATGTAATCCGGAGCGGCCAGGGCAAGGCGAGAGCCCCCAGGAGGGCGGGCCGTGGAAGGCGACGTGCCGTCAGGGGGAGCGACTGGTGACGACGACCTCTCTCACCAGGCGGTCGGCGATGACGACGTTGGCCTCCCGGACCATTCGAGGTAGCCGGAAGCCGTCCAGCAGCCACCACAGGCCGAGCCCGCCCAGGGTGAGCCAGTAGACGAACTGGAGGGGCCACCTGTCCAGATAGCCGTAGTGGGGGCTGAGGATGGGCGGAAGCATCCACCAGAGGTAGGCTGTTCCCACCCGCTTGCAGCGGTGCCGGTACTCCCACAGGAAGCTCTCCTGGCGTTGAGGTCCCAACTGGCGCAGCGTGTCGATGGCTGAGGGGTGGAGGAGTGCGCGGACGTCTTCAGGCACCAGCAGGGGTCTCTCCTCGCGACCCGCCCCTCTCCCCGTGGCCACCTCCTCGCCTCCCCCGCTTCCCCTGCTGACCGCTCGCTCTGCCGGCCGGGAGGGCCGGCTGAAGAGGGCCAAAAGAATTTGGCGGCCCCGACGGGACTCGAACCCGCGATCTCCGCCTTGACAAGGCGGCATGTTGGCCGCTACACCACGGGGCCGCGGCTCCTACGCTATTTTCCAACGGTCAGGCCGGTGGCGTCAATATGCAGCGGGAAGGCGGCCCCGCTATAATGCGCTTGAGGAGAGGACCGTGGGCCGCAAGCGTCGTCGCCGCCGCTACCAGGAGCTGACGCCCAGGCCGCCGGCCAGCGCCAGCAGCGCCCCCATCGCCGTGGCGAGGGAGGAGGCCGCCGAGCCGGCGGCGCCCCCTCCGCTACGGGAACGCCACCTCTTCCGGGACTACAGCCACGTCCTGGCCGACCTGCGGTGGGTGGGCCTGGTCACCGCCGCCATCATGGCGGGGCTGGTGGTGACCAGCCTCTTCCTGCGCTAGACGCGCCCCCGGGCAGAGGCCATCTCCAGCAGCCGCTGCACCGGTTCGTCTGGCAAAGGGATGTCGCCGGGCTCCCGCTGCTGTGGACCGCCCAGGCCGTGGTAGTCGCTCCCGCCCAGGGGCAGGAGGCCGAAGCGCTCCGCCCAGGAGCGCAGCGTCTCTATCTCCTCCGGCGTGTAGTCCTGGTAGTAGACCTCCATGCCGATGAGCCCCGCCGCCTTGAGCTCTGGCAGGAGGTGGTCCAGCTGGTCCATAAGCTCCCGGGGGTGGGCCAGCGCTGCCAGGCCTCCCACGCTCCCTATAAGGCGGACGACCTCGGTGGCGCTCATCCGCTCCCGCTCCACGTAGGCGGGGCCGTTGCGGGAGAGGTAGCGCTGGAACGCCTCGTTGACATCCCGCACGTGGCCGGCCTCCACCAGCGCCTGGGCGATGTGGGGCCGGCCGATGGCCCCGTCGCCGGCGATCTCCAGCACCCGCTCCCAGGAGACGGGGGCGCCCAGTTGGGCCAGGCGCTCCACCATGCGCCGCGCTCGCACGTAGCGGGAGTCCCGCAGACGCGCCAGCTCTCGCTGGAACTCCTCGTCCTGCCAGTCGATGAAGTAGCCCAGGACGTGCACCTCGTTGCCGGGGACGTCGGTGCTCATCTCTATGCCCGGTATCAGGAGGAGGTCCGGGTAGTGGCGGGCCGCCTCCAGGGCCTCAGGGATCCCGTCGGTGGTGTCATGGTCGGTGAGGGCCAGCACCCTCACGCCACGACGGTAGGCCAGCTCCAGCAGTTGGCGAGGGGTCAGGACACCATCGGAATAGGTGCTGTGGGTGTGGAGGTCGGCACGGCTGGGCATCTCACTCTACCTCTCGGTCCATTCGCTGGATGCTGAGGGCCCGCCCCGTCGCCTCGTCCACCTCGATCATGACGGCGTTGAGGACGCTGGGCCCCTCCTCCACGGCGACGAAGCGGGCGGGGAGCTGGGTCAGGAAGTGCTCCATGACCGGACCTATCTCCATGCCGATGACGCTGTGGCGGCCGCCGGTCATGCCCAGGTCACTGACGTAGGCGGTGCCGCGGGGGAGGATGCGGGCGTCCGCTGTGGGGACGTGGGTGTGCGTCCCCACGACAGCGCTCACCCGACCGTCCAGGTAGAAGCCCAGGGCCACCTTCTCGCTGGTGGCCTCGGCGTGCATGTCCACGATGATGACCCGCGCCCCGGCCAGCTCCTCCAGCGCCCGGTCGATGGCCCGGAAGGGGCAGTCTATGGTATGGGGCATGAAGACCCGTCCCTGCAGGTTGACGACGGCGATGCCGTTGCGGGCCCACACTCCCCGGCCGGGCACCCCCTGCGGGTAGTTCAGGGGGCGCAGGATGGGCCAGTCCGATTCCAGGAGCGGGTAGATCTCCCGGTGCGTCCAGATATGGTTGCCGGAGGTGATGACGTCCGCCCCGGCGGCCAGTATCTCCTGGGCGGTGGCGGCGGTGAGCCCCTTTCCGCCGGCGGCGTTCTCGCCGTTGACTATCACTAGGTCGAGGCCGTACTGACGCCGCAGCTCGGGCAGAAGGAGGGCGAGGGTACGCCGGCCCAGCTTGCCCACCACGTCGCCCACTGCCAGGACTCTCAACTTCGCCTCCTCAGCGGGCATACTCTATGGCCCGCTTCTCACGGATGACGGTGACCTTGATCTGGCCCGGGTACTCCAGCGCCTCCTGTATCTTGCGGCTGAGGTCGCGGGCCAGGCGGAAGGCACCCAGGTCGTCTATCTCGTCCGGCTTGACGATGACGCGTATCTCGCGTCCTGCCTGGATGGCGAAGGCCTTCTCCACGCCAGGGAAGGAGTAAGCGACAGCCTCCAGTGCCTCCAGGCGCCGCAGGTACTGCTCCAGGGACTCCCGGCGGGCGCCCGGGCGGCTGCCGCTCAGGGCGTCGGCAACGATGGTGATGATAGCCTCCACCGTCTGGGGCTCCACCTCCTCGTGGTGGGCCTCGATACAGTGGACCACCGCCTTGTGGACGCCGTAGCGGCGGGCCAGGTCCGCCCCTATGCGGGCGTGCGTCCCCTCCACCTCGTGGTCGATGGCCTTGCCCAGGTCATGGAGGAGGCCTCCCCGGCGCGCTACCTCCACGTCGGCCCCCAGCTCATGGGCGATGAGGGCGGCCAGGCGGGCCGTCTCCACGGCGTGCTTGAGCTGGTTCTGGCCGTAGGAGTAGCGGTACTTGAGCCGTCCCAGGTACTTGAGGATCTCCGGGTGGAGGCCGGGACAGCCGGCCTCCAGGGCCGCCTGCTCTCCCGCCTCCACGATGGAGGCCTCCACCTCCTTGCGGGCCTTCTCTACCATCTCCTCGATGCGGGCCGGGTGGATACGGCCATCGCTTATCAGCTTGACCAGAGCGACGCGGGCGATCTCTCGCCGCACCGGGTCGAAGGCGGAGAGGGTGACGGCGTCCGGGGTGTCGTCGATGATGACGTCGACGCCGGTGAGGTGCTCCAGGGTGCGAATATTCCGCCCCTCCCGGCCGATGATGCGGCCCTTCATGTCCTCGGAGGGGAGGGGCACCACGGAGACGGTGGCCTCGGAGACCACCTCGCTGGTGAGCCGCTGCATGGCAGTGACCAGGAGCTTGCGCGCCCGCTCCTCCGCCTCCTCCTTCACCTGCTGTTCGATCTCCCTGATGCGTCGGGAGGCGTCCTCTCTGACCTCTCGCTCCACCTCGGCCAGCAGGAGCTCCTTGGCCTCCTGGAGGCTCAGCCCGGCGATGCGCTGTATCTCCTGACGCCGCTCCTCCTCCATCTGCTGGAGGCGGGCCCGCAGCTCTTCCAGCTTGGCCTCCCGCTCTGCCAGGGAGCGCTCGCGGCGCTCCAGGGAGTCCAGCTTCCGCTCCAGGCTCTCTTCCCGCTGCAGGAGGCGCCTTTCCAGTTGCTGGATTTCGTTCCGTCGCTCCCTGAGCTCGGCTTCCGCCTGGTTCTTGATCCGTAATGCCTCTTCCCGTGCCTCTACCAGTAACTCCTTGTGTCGCCTCTCGGCCTCGTTCAGGATGCGGGTGGCGACATTGCGGGCAGCCTCTAACCGGCTGCTGGTGACCCGCTGCTGCAGTATGGCACCTGCTATCGCCCCGCCCACGATGCCGAGAAGGCCAACGACAATGGCGATCAAGATGCCTTCCGGCATGGTTACCTCACTTCCTCAGTTATGAGAACTGCGCTTTTTTGAGACCTGTTAAGGTTCTGGCCCCGTTCTTTCCATCATATCGGCACTATCGACTTTTCGTCAAGAGCGTTAATTACGAATGAGAATTGTCATAGAATGCTTCTATGAAATGGGGCGTTAGACCGGGGCGAGCCGCCCCAGAAAGTAGGCGGCGATGGCCACCGTCCCGCCGATGGCCATGACCTCGGCCCCGGACAGGAGGGCGCTCCTCCCCACGAGCCGGCCCTTGACCGCTCCCATGGCGAAGAGGGCCAGGACGGCCAGGAGCACGGAGACGGCCACGGCCAGCGGCCCGGCGGCGAAGAAGTAGGGGACGAGGGGCAGCATGCCGCCCGCTATGTAGGAGGCCCCCATGGCCATGGCGTCCTTGGTGGGCTCCGGCAGGGCATCCGGGGAGAGCCCCAGCTCCTTTTCCGCCATCGTCTTCAGGAGGAGGGCCTTATCGGAGGCGATACGCTCCGCTATCTGTCGCGCCTGCTCGTAGGGGAAGCCCTCCAGGCGGTACATCTCTATGAGCTCGGCCAGTTCCTCCTCCGGATTCGTCTCTATCTCCATCGCCTCCCTTCGCAGCTCCGCCTCCTGCACCTGTCGCTCAGCGCGGGAGCCCAGGAAGCTGCCAGCCGCCATGGAGAGGGTGCCCCCCAGGACGGCGGCCAGCCCCGCTACCAGGACGGTGCTGCTGGTGGCGGTGGCCCCCGCCACTGCCGGGCCCACGGTGGCCGCCGTCACCAGGCCGTCCTGCATCCCGAAGATGACTTCCCGGATGCGGGCCAGGCTGGCTATGCGCCGCTTCTCCGTCAGCACTTCCTGGGCCCTGGGAGAGACCTCCTGCTCCGCCACCGCCGTCATCTCGGCGGTGAGGGGCGGCAGGGCCACCTCCGCCGCCCGCTCGCCGGTCTTGCGCTCCAGGTAGCGCAGCGCCTCCCGGAAGCGGCGCAGGTGCTCCCGCTCCGTCTCCCAGGCCAGCCGGAAGCTGGCGGCCGCCTCGGGCCGGCCGTCGGCCTCCGCCTCGGCGATGAAGCGGGGGTACATGTTCTCCACCTCGTAGGCCTCGTCCTCGGTGACGGCCCGCAGGTTGTCCAGGGTGGAGCGCACCTCCCGCAGGGCCTTGAGGTGGCTCAGGGCGTGGACGGTCTCGGCGGCTGCCGCCTCCAAGAAGACCTGGGCCACCTCGGGGTGTCCCTCTTCCAGCGCCTTCATGGCGAAGGCGGTGTAGAGACGGTTGGCCTTGGCCTCTCCCAGAAAGGCAGTCCAAAGGTTCCGCTGGGTGCGGTCCACCAGCAGCGACCTCCCCTAAGATTATTAAACGCTGACGGGGCCCGGGCGACTACTCCGGGGGCTCCGTCGCCTCGGCGGCGGCGAAGACAGCGGTGGGGGTGGCCTCCTCGGCCTTCTCCCGGATGAGGTGCTCCAGCTCGTCCGCCAGGGTGGGGTTGGCCCGCAGGAACTCCTTGGCCTGCTCCCGTCCCTGGCCCAGGCGGGTCTCGCCGTAGGAGTAGAAGGCGCCCTGCTTGCGCACGATCCCCAGGGCCGTCCCCAGGTCCAGGATATCACCCTCACGGCTGATGCCCACCCGGGGGCCGCTGAAGATGATATCGAACTCCGCCGTGCGGAAGGGGGGCGCCACTTTGTTCTTGACGATCTTGGCCCGCACGCGGTTGCCGACCACCTGACTTCCCGCCTTGATGGCCTCCACCCGCCGCAGGTCGATGCGGACGGAGGAGTAGAACTTGAGGGCCCGGCCGCCGGGCGTCACCTCCGGGCTGCCGAAGACGACGCCTATCTTCTCCCGCAACTGGTTCACGAAGATGAGAGCGGTTCTGGTGCGGGAGATGGCGGCGGTGAGCTTGCGCAGCGCCTGCGACATGAGACGGGCCTGCAGGCCGGGGAGGGAATCGCCCATCTCTCCCCGTAGCTCCGCCTCCGGCGCCAGGGCCGCCACCGAGTCCACCACGATGACGTCCACGGCGTTGCTGCGCACCAGCGCCTCGGCGATCTCCAGCGCCTGCTCTCCCGTGTCTGGCTGAGAGACGAGGAGATCCCCCACATTGATGCCTATGGCCGCCGCGAAGGTGGGGTCCAGAGCGTGCTCCACGTCTATGTAGGCCGCCAGGCCGCCCATCCTCTGGGCCTGGGCCACCACGCTCATGGCCAGGGTAGACTTGCCGGCCATCTCGGGGCCGAAGATCTCCGTCACCCGGCCCCGCGGTATCCCTCCCACACCCAGGGCCATGTCCAGCGCCAGGGAGCCGGTGGGTATCACCTCCACCGCCATACGGGCCCCCGCCTCGCCCAGACGCATGATGGCGCCACGGCCGAACTCTTTCTCTATCTGGCTGATGGCCACCTCCAGGGCCCGCAGCCGCTCCGCCTTGGCCTCGCCTTGCTCGCCCATCTGTCCCATCACCTTTTTCGATTATTTGTTCGACAACAGCATCATAGCACCCCGGCTCCTGGGGCACAAGGACAGGCCTAGGTGATGGCCTGGACGATGAGCTGGGCCCCTATCTGCAGCAGGAGGATGGCCACCAGCGGCGAGATGTCGATCATGCCGATGCGTGGCAGCAACTGGCGCAGGGGTGCCAGGATGGGCTCCGTCACCTCGTACAGGAAGACGATGACCGGGTTCCGGGGGTCCACCGGGAACCAGGAGGCGATGGCCCGGATAAAGATGAGGGCCGTCAGGGTGTAGGCCAGGGCCTGGACCAGGGTGGCTAGGGTATCGATGGCTACTTTCCTCCCAGGGCTTGTGTCTTGCGGTAGGCGGCGGCTATCGCTTCGATGATGGCCGCCCGCACCCCTCCTCGCTCCAGGGCCAGGACGCCCTCGGTGGTGGTGCCGCCGGGGGAGGTGACCTGGGCCCGCAGCTCCGCCGGGTGCCGGCCCGTCTTCTCGGCATAGCGAACGGAGCCCAGCACCGTCTGCAGCACCAGCGACGTGGCCATTTCCCGCCGGAAGCCGATGTGCACCGCCCCGTCTATCAGGGCCTCCAGCAGGAGGAAGACGAAGCCAGGGCCACTGGCGCTCACCGCCGTGGCCATGTCCACGTACTTCTCCTCCTCCACGTAGAGCTCCCGCCCCAGGGCGGCCAGCACCCGCCCTACCGCCTGACGGGCCTCCCCGTCCACCTGGGGGGTGGCCGTCCAGACCGTCATCCCCTCGCCGATCTGGGCCGGCGTGTTGGGCATCGCTCGCACCGCCCGCTGGTGGGCCAGCCCCTCCACGATGGCCCGCAACGGGATGCCGGCCATTATGGAGAGGACGGTCTGTCCCTCCTGCAAGCGCCCCCGCAGGGAGGCGGCCGCCGCCTCGAACTCCTGGGGCTTGACGGCCAGCACTACCAGCTCGGACCGGGGCACCACGGCGTCCGGCGTCGCCTCCGTCCGCACGCCGTAGCGCTCCGTCAGGTGCTGGCGCCGCTGCGGCAGTAGCTCGCAGACGGCCACCTCCTCCGGGGAGGCGATGCCCCTCGCCAGGAGGGCGCTCACCATGGCCTCTCCCATGACGCCGCCACCTATGAAGCCTATCCTCATACTGAACGCTCGCCTCGTCGGGCCATGTCAGGGCCGGGGCCGCTCGCCGAAGATGGCCCGGCCCAGGCGCACCATGGTGGCCCCCTCCTCGATGGCCACCTCGAAGTCGTCGCTCATCCCCATGGAGAGCTCTCGCAGGCCCAGGGCCTCCGCCATCTCCCTGAGCCGACGGAAGACCGGCCTCACCGCTTCGGGGTCGTCCGCGATGGGGGCGACGGTCATCAGGCCGCGCACCTCCAGGTTGGGCAGATCGCGCAGGCGGGGCCAGACGTGGGGAAGCTCGTCCGGGGAGAAGCCGAACTTGCTGGCCTCGCCGGCCACGTTGACCTCCAGCAGGACGGGCACGGGGCGAGAGGCGCGGCGATCGAGCTCCTGGGCCAGCCGGAGGGAGTCCACGCTCTGGATTATATCAAAGAGCTCCAGCGCCGCCTTCACCTTGTTGGTCTGGAGGTGCCCCACCATATGCCAGGTGAGGGGCAGGTCTTGCAGGTGGGGGCGCTTGGCCAGGGCCTCTTGGACGCGGTTCTCACCCAGGTGGCGGACGCCGGCCTCCCAGGCCTCCCTTATGGCCTCCGGCGGGAACCCCTTGGCCACCGCCACTATGCTGACCTCCCGGGGCGAACGCCCCGCCCGCTGGCAGGCGGCGGCGATGCGTTCTCGCACTTGCTCCAGCCGCTGGGCTACCGTTAGCATCAGCACGGCGGTTCCAGTATAGCAATCACGGCCCTGGGGTAGACAGTCCAGGAGGAACAGGAGGTAGCCATGGTGGTCTCCATCGTCCGGCGACGCACGCGCATTACCGACAGAGGCCAGTGGCAGGCCCGACTGACAGGGGCCTGGCCGCGGCTCCTGTCGGTGCTGCAGCGGCAGCCCGGCTTCGTCTCCGTGCAGTACCTGTGGGGCGCCGAGGGGGACGGTGAGATGGCCCAGGTCACCACCTGGGAGACGCTGGAGGACTGTCGGCGCTACGTCCGGGAGGGTGGCGCCGCCACTGTGGCAGCCCTGGAGGAGCTGGCCCTGCCCACGGCCGCCCATCCCCACGGCAACTGGCACCGCCACACCTACGAGGTGGCGGAGCTGCCCGTCAGCGAGGGGTAGGGACGTCAGCCGCTGGCGCCCGCCGCCGGGGGAGTGGCGCTCGCCACCCGGGCGAAGACGGTGCCTCCCGCCCCGTCATAGACGACGCGGTAGCGGCTGTCCCGTCGCAGCGAGTAGCGCAGGTTGTAGCAGCAGTCGGGGCCCCTGTCATAGGGGAGGTAGACGTGGGTGAGGGAGAGGTCGTACAGGCTGTTCCAGCGCTCCAGACAGTTGGCGTCGTCGTTGGCGCAGCCCTGGACGCCCCAGAAGACGGCGATCTGGGAATCGTAGCGGCGCTTGCCCAGCCATTCGTAGCCCTGGACGGTGGCGACGCTGGCCCTCCCCGTGAGGGCGGGGAACCATTCGGAGAAGTAGTCCGTCCAGGGGTCGAACCGGCCGTGCACCACCAGGAAGCGGGCATCCTGCGGCGTGGCCTCCGCTATCCAGGCCATGGCCTGGCGCGCCTCCGACGGCAGGGAGGCCAGCGGCGAGGCGTCGCTCAGGCGGGCGTGGAGGGCGGAGTAAGTGCCGTAGATGAGGACCAGGGCCAGCCCCACGTATGGCCAGGGACGACTCAGGACGGCCATCCCGCCCGGGAGGCGCTGGGCGAGACGGACCAGCGTCACGGGTAGGGCCAGGGGCCGCCCCTCTCGCACCCCCATCTCGAAGAGGGTGACGATGGCCATCCCCGCCAGCATGGCCAGCGGGAGCATGGCGTTAGTGAAGGCTACCCGGGGATCGATGTAGAGGATGAGGAGGAACCACACGGGCAGCAGGAGGTATCCTCGTGCCACCGCTATCAGGGCGCCCCCGTAGCCCAGGAGGGCCAGGAGCGGGAAGAAGGGCTCCTCGGATGTGTAGGGATAGACGAGGTTCGTCCACCCCAGGGATAGCCACTCCGATTTTCCTGTCTGGGAGGCGGAGAAGAGGGGCCCCGGCCCGTGTCTGAGCAGGACGGTGCCCCACCAGGGAGCGGAGAGGAGGGCCACCGCGACCGCCGTCGCCAGGGCGTTGGTCAGACCCTGCCGGCTGCGTCCGTAGGCCACCAGGAAGAGGAGGAAGCTGAAGGCTACCAGCCAGCCCATCTCCGGATGGGCCAGGACGGTGAGGGCGGCGGGGACCGTCACGGCCAGGAGCGGCCCGCGGCCCTCTCTGAACAGCAGATAGCCCCGCCACAGGGCCAGCACGGCGAAAAGGAAGCCCAGGGAACGGGTCAGCCCACCCCCGCCGATCTGCCACAGGAAGGAGCGGGGCAACAGGGCGAAGACGACGACGCTCGCCATCGCCATGTAGCGGTTGGGCAGCATGGCCCGCGCCAGCAGGTAGAAGAGGGGGATGGCCAGGACATTGGCCACCAGGGGGAGGAAGCGGACCACGTCTAGGAGAGACCATGGCCCGGCGTAGTCCAGGGCAGCCGCCACGTAGAAGGCGAGGGGCGGGTAGGTGAACGGTATCCCCAGGCTGTTGTATGAGGTGGTGGCCGGGAGGAGGAAGCGGGCCTCCTGGATGTCCCGCGCCATGACGTAGAAGAGCCCGCCGTCGTTGAGGGGAAAGCCGGCCGGCAGCACGTAGACCAGCCGGACCGCCAGCCCCAGCAGCGTCGCCAGAACGACGACGCCGACCTCCTCCATCCAGGGGGCCAGGGAGAGGCGTCCCGGCAGGGCTCTCGGCAGGGTGACGTCTTTGAGCTCGGCTACTCTCATCCTCGCTCTTCCATCGTGCTGGGGTAGTGAACGTTGACGTTCCCGAAGAGACAACGCCGCCGGGGGTGGAAGCGCTTCGTTGTCGGAGCGAGGCCTCAGGCGCTGCGGACGGCCTTCCCTGGCAGGGCCGCTCCCACTATCCCTCGCCAGTCCTCCACCCCCTCCTGCCGCAGGAACGCCTCCAGGCCGTCCAGGACCTCCAGCGGTGCCTGGGGGTTGCGGAAGGTGGCCGTTCCCACCTGCACCGCACTAGCGCCTGCCATCAGGTATTCCACGGCGTCCCGCCAGGTGACGATACCGCCGCAGCCGATGATGGGGACGCCCACCTCGGCCCGGGCCACGTCGTAGACCATCTTGAGGATTATGGGCTTGATGGCCGGCCCAGAGAGGCCGCCGGAGCCCCAGCCCAGGGCGGGCCGTCGGCGGCCTATATCTATGGCCATGGCCGGGAAGGTGTTGGCGATGGTCAGGGCATCGGCGCCGGCCTCCACCACCGCCCTCGCCACCGCCACGATGTCGCCAGCGCTGGGGCTGAGCTTCACCAGCACCGGCAGCGTCGTCTCGGAGACCACGGTGCGGGTGACCTCGGCCGCCAGCTCAGGCTGACAGCCGAACTCCAGACCGTTCTCCACGTTGGGGCAACTGATGTTCAGCTCCAGGGCGCTCACCCCGGGGACGGCGTCCAGCCGGCGGGCCAGCAGGGCGTAGTCCTCCACCCTCTCGGCGGCGATGTTGGCGATGACCGGCACCCGCCAGGTGGCCCAGACGGGCGCTATATCCCTGACGATGGCCTCCACCCCCACGTTCTGGAGGCCGATGGAGTTGATCATCCCCGCCGCCGTCTCCACGATGCGGCGCTGGGGGTTGCCGCTCCGCGGCTGCAGGGTGATCCCCTTGCTGACGATGGCGCCCAGCCGCTGGATGTCCAGCACGCGCTGAAACTCGATGCCGTTGCCGAAGCAACCAGAGGCGGTAATGACGGGATTGCGGAGGATGAGGCTGCGCTTGCGGCCCGCTCCCAGCTCTATCGCCCAGTCCATCTTACTGGCATTATAGGACGCGAAAGGGCCCCGCTCCAGGAGCGGGGCCCCGGGTGCGCCAGAGTAAGGGAGAGCTACTCCCAGGAGCTGTCCTCGCTGCCGACGCCGACGGAGACCGCTGTCCCCTCCTCGGCGTCCTGGCCACGGTGGCCCCAGCGGGAGCCCTTGGAGGAGTCGTCGTCCCAGTAGCTGGTCTCGGGCATGGAGTTGTGGAACTCCTGGATAGCGCCGCAGCGCTTGCAGCGGCCACGGCTGACAGCGCCGTTGGGCGTCTCGATGACCCAATGGTGACGGCACTGGGAGGTCTCCTGCTCCTTCACCGGCATAGTCATCTCTATCATCACATCACACCTCCCTTATAGATGCCCCCGACCAGGCAGCGTTACGCCGCCGAGGGCCCCCGGCCTGTATCGCCGGGAAGTGTCAGTTTAGCACCGCCAAAAAATCGTGTCAAGGTATTTACGATAAAAACAGCCTACACTTCCCATATACGCTGTCTTTAGCCGGGGGGTTATGTTATACTGTGAGGAGCGAGGCGAGGCTGCCAGGCCTCCATGAGGACGATGCAGAAGACCAAGCGGCAGATCTTGGACTATCTCAAGCGCACAGGCGGGGCCACGGTAGACGACCTGGCACGGGCCCTCGGCCTCGCTCGCATCACCATCCGGCAGCACCTGATGGCCATGGAGAGGGACCGCCTGGTCAATTCCCGCGAGGTGCGACAGCGGGCGGGCCGTCCCCACTACCTGTTCACCCTGGCCGAGGCCGGCCAGGAGGCCTTCCCCAAGCGCTACGAGAGGCTGGCCCTCATGCTCCTGGAGCAGGTGGGAAGCCTCTCGCCGCAGGAGCTGGAGGGGCTGAGCCCCAAGGAGAAGCGGCGGCTCCTCCTCAGCCGGGCGCTGGAGGGGGAGGTGCGCCGCTACGAGGGCCTCGTCCAGGGGAAGG
Source organism: Dehalococcoidia bacterium (assembly GCA_034435615.1). GTDB lineage: Bacteria > Chloroflexota > Dehalococcoidia > SM23-28-2 > HRBIN24 > H17-190. The sequence goes on along the minus strand of DAOTWZ010000090.1, from coordinate 36,313 downwards.
AGTTGCCGGAGCGGGTGGAGGCGGTAGCCCAGCTCCTGGGCCAGGAGAGCGGCCTGGCAGAGTGGCGGCGCACCGAGAATGGCTTCGAGATCATAGACTACAACTGCCTCTACCACCAGGTGGCCCAGGCCCATGAGGAGGTATGCGAGTGGCACCTGGCCCTCCTCAGCCGCGTCCTGGGTCATCCGGTCCGCTGCAGCCAGTTCATGAGCCGGGGCGCCGAGAGCTGCCGCTTTATCATAGACCTCACCCGCACGGAGGGGAGCAGCAACAAAGATGTGGCTTCGAAGGGGAAAGCGACAGGAGGACAGGCCCATGGCCGACCAGAACAGGGAAGGGGACGGCGTCACTAAAGAGGCCGTCCTGGACGCCCTGCGTCAGATTCAGGACCCTGACCTGCACCGTGACATCGTCACCCTGGGCTTCGTCCGTGACTCGGACATAGCCATCTGCGGGGGGAACGTCTCCGTCAAGATCACCCTGACCACGCCGGCCTGCCCCGTGCGGGACCAGATGAAGCGCCAGGCTGAGGAGCTCATCCGCTCCCTCCCCGGCGTGAGCCACGCCGAGGTGGAGATGGAGGCCGAGGTGCGGGCCACCCGCCAGCGAGGCCCCCGGCCGGTGGAAGGGGTGCGCAACATCATCGCTGTAGCCTCCAACAAGGGCGGGGTGGGCAAGTCCACGGTGGCCGTCAACCTGGCGCTGGCGCTGCGCCGCTACGGCGCCCGTGTTGGCCTCCTGGACGCCGACCTGACCGGCCCCAACATCCCTACCATGCTGGGGCTGCAGCAGGGCTTCCAGGCGGAGCGGGGCCTCTCCATCGTCGAACGCTTCGGGCTCAAGGTGGTCTCCATCGGCTTCCTGCTGAAGCCCGGCCAGGCCGTCATCTGGCGGGGGCCCATGATCGGCACCGGGGTGCGACAGCTCCTCCACGACATCCCCTGGGGCGAGGACGGCGAGCTGGACTACCTGGTCATCGACCTGCCGCCGGGCACCAGCGACGCCTCCATGAGCATGGCCCAGGAGGCGCCCATCGCTGGCGTAGTCATCGTCACCACGCCCAACGCCGTCTCCCTGGAGGACGCCCTGAAGGCAGTAGCCATGTTCGAACGGCTCAGCGTCCCCGTCTTCGGCGTGGTGGAGAACATGAGCTACTTCGTCTGCCCCCACTGCGAGGGACGGGTGGAGATCTTCGGCCACGGCGGCGCCCGTCAGGCGGCGGAGGAGCTGGGGCTGGACTTCCTGGGCGAGGTGCCCCTGGACCCCCGCGTGCGAGAGGGGGCCGACGCTGGCACCCCCATCGTGGAGGCGGCTCCGGACTCGCCCGTCTCCCGGGCCATCATGGAGATAGCCCAGAAGGTGGCCGCCAAGTGCAGCGTCCAGCACTTCTTCCTGGCGGCCGCTGGCAGCCAGCAGGGCTGAGCGGACAGCGCAGAGACGCAGGAGGGGCCTCCCACGGGAGGCCCCTCGTCCTGTCCATCGAGGGCGCTACTGCCCTAGAGGGCGCGGAAGACGCGCCGCCCTTCCAGCCTGATGACCCGGCCGAACCCGGGGTTGGGGAAGTGGCAGAAGGCGCCCACCAGACCCTCGCTCTCCAGCATGTCCAGGACGCGCCGCCGGCTCTCGATGGCCTGCTGGGGGTCGCTGTCGAAGGCCGGCACCCAGTCGGTGTGCTCTACCTGGGCCGGGTGGTGGGCCAGGTCGCCGGTGATGATGGCCCGCTCGCCCAGGGAGGCCACCAGGACGCTGGTGTGGCCGGGGGTGTGGCCGGGCGTGGGGAGGGTGGTGACCCCCTCTATGAGGGATACCTCGCCGCTGAAGAGCTCCAGCACCCCAAGCTCCTGGAGGGGGGCCACCGTCTGGTCCAGGCCGGATTGCCGGGCGGTCTCCGGCGAGGCGACGAAGTGCTCCCAGTCCGCCCGGGGAATGTAGTAGCGGGCGCGGGGAAAGGTGGGACGGGGCGAACCGGCCTCCCGCTGCAGGTTCCATCCCACATGGTCCACGTGCAGGTGGGTGATGACGACGACCTCGATCTCCTCGGGCCGCACGCCCTTGGCCTGCATGTCCTCTAGGAGACGGCCCCGCACGCCGCCCAGCCAGTCGTGGGGACCGGGGCCGAGGCCGGTGTCCACCAGCACGGCGCGGCCGCCAGAGCGCACCACGTAGCACGAGGCGTTGGTCTGGAAGTTCCCCTCCGGCGTGAAGGCCTTGGGGTAGAGCTCCTTGTAGGGCTCCAGCTCCTGAGGGGGCAGGTTGGGAAAGAAGCGGGAGAACGGGAAGGCCATGGGGGTGTCCAGAAGGGCGATGATCTCGGCGTTGCCGACGCGCACGCTGTGCTCGGACACGGGCTCACCTCCTCGGGTGGTGGTCTGTCGCAGCCAGTATAGCCATCTGGCCAGCCAATTGCACAGGCCGGCCCTCTAGGGGAAGAGCTCGCGGATGTCGAAGCGGGGGCCATCCTTGCACACCAGCCTGACGCCCCGACGGGTGAAAACGGCGCAGCCGTAGCAGATGCCGGTGCCGCAGCCCATGTGCTCCTCCAGCAGCACCTGCATGGGCTTTCTGCTGGCCCGCTGCCGCCTGACCTCCGCCATGGACTGGAACATGGCGTTGGGGCCACAGGCGAAGACCTCGTCCGCCCAGTCCAGGTAGTGGGGTAGCAGATCGGTGACGGGGCCGTGGTGGCCCCGGGAGCCGTCGTCGGTGGCGGTGACCACCTCCACCTCCAGGGGGAGATGGGAGGCCGGCAGGAGCCGGTCGGCCGTGCGTGCCCCCTGGAGTAGGGTGACCGATCGGCCCTGGGCCACCGCCTCGTCGGCCAGGGCCACCAGGGCGGCGATGCCCAGGCCCCCGGCCACCAGCAGTAGATTGGCCCCAGGCCCCGGGGCGAAGCCGCGCCCCAGCGGCCCGAAGACCGTCAGCTCGTCGCCCGGCCGCCGCTGCGACAGCCAGAGGGTGCCGCGGCCCCGCACGTCGTAGAGGATGGCGAACTGACGCTCGCCGCCCCGCTGGCGGAAGCGATGGAAGCTCATGGGACGTGGCAGAAGGGGGTCCAGGGAGTCGCTGCAGTGGAGCATGAGGAAGCGGCCGGGGGAGGCGCCGCGGGCCACCGGCGGGCAGGAGAGCCACATCAGGAAGGTGTCCCGGCACACCTCCTCCTGAGAGACGACTACTGCCCTCTGCAGTCGCAGCCTACCCGCGGGCATGGGCCTTTCCCCTCTCGGCCGAGGCTCACGGGCGGCGGTTGTCCCGGTATTCGGGCAGGGGGAGCACCGAGAAACGGTGGGGCTCCACCAGGAGGGCTTCCACCGCCGCCTTGGCCGTGTCTATGGAGGTGAAGCAGGGAATGCGCTTCTCCACGGCAGCGCGGCGGATGTAGAAGCCGTCTCGCAGGGCGGCCGCCTGGGAGCCCTCCGGTGTGTTGATGACCACGTCCACCAGCCCCTCCCGGATGACGTCCACCACGTTGGGGGAGCCCTGGTCCAGTCGCTTGGGCACCTCCTCCACCTCCAGGCCCAGCGCCCGGATGAGGGCGGCCGTCCCCTCGGTGGCGTAGAGGCGGTAGCCGGCCGCCGCCAGGCGACGGATCATCGGTATTGCCTCTGGCTTGGTGCGATCGGCCAGGGAGAGGAGGATGGTGCCCTGGGGTGGCAGGGCCATGTCCGCCGCCTGGAGGGCTTTGGCCAGGGCGGAACGGAAGTCCCGGTCTATTCCCATGACCTCTCCCGTGGACTTCATCTCCGGCCCCAGGTGGGTGTCCACCCCGGCCAGCTTGGACATGGAGAAGACGGGCGCCTTCACCGCCACCAGCCCCTGTTTGGGCCACAGCCCGTAGGGATAGCCCATCTCCGGCAGCGTCCTCCCCAGCATGATGCCCACGGCCAGCTTCACCATAGGGACGCCGGTGGCCTTGGCGATGAAGGGCACGGTGCGGCTGGCCCGCGGGTTCACCTCCAGGACGTAGACGGTGGACTGCTTCCCCTCCCGCATGATGACGAACTGCACATTCATCAGCCCCCGCACCCCGAGCCCTAGGGCGAGGCGACGGGTGTAGTCGACGATGGTGTTCACCTCGTCCTCGCTGAGGCCCAGGGCGGGGTAGACGGCCATCGAGTCCCCGGAGTGGACGCCCGCTCGCTCTATGTGCTGCATCACGCCAGGGATGAGGATATCTTGGCCGTCGCAGAGGGCGTCCACCTCTGCCTCTATCCCCTCCAGGTATTTGTCGATGAGGATGGCCCGCCCGCCGCCGGCCTGGAGGCCCTCCGTCACGTAGCGGATGAGGTCACGGGGCGTCTGGACGATCTCCATCGCCCGGCCGCCCAGGACGTAGCTGGGACGAACCAGCACCGGGTAGCCAATGGCCCCCGCCGTCTGGAGCGCCTCCTCCAGCGTGTAAACGGCGGCGCCGGGCGGCTGGGGGATGCCCAGCTCCTCCAGAAGGGACTCGAAGCGGGAGCGGTCCTCGGCGATGTCGATGGCCTCGGCGCTGGAGCCCAGGATGGGCAGATTGGCGCGGGCCAGGGGCACCGCCAGGTTCAGGGGCGTCTGCCCCCCGAACTGCACGATGGAGGGGACGGCGGCCCCGTCCACCGACTCGTTCTCCAAGATATCCCGCACCCCCTCCTCGTCCAGGGGCTCGAAGTAGAGACGGTCGCTGGTATCGAAATCGGTGGAGACGGTCTCCGGGTTGCAGTTGGCGATGATGGCCTGGACTCCCTCCTCCTCCAGCGCCCAGGCGGCGTGGACGGAGCAGTAGTCGAACTCGATCCCCTGGCCGATGCGAATGGGCCCGGAGCCGATGACCAGGGCCTTCCGCCCCTCCAGGGCGGGCGCCTCGTTCTCTGCCTCCGGATCTTCCTCGTAGGTGCTGTAGAAGTAAGGGGTCTCCGCCTCGAACTCGGCGGCGCAGGTGTCCACCATCTTGTAGACGGGCCGCACCCCCCAGCGCCGCCGCAGCTCCCGCACCTGCTCCGGCAGCATATCGGCCAGGGTGGCGATGCTCTCGTCCGGGAAGCCCAGCCGCTTGGCCTCCCTCAGGAGCTGGGGCGTCAGCGGCTCCGAGAGGAGACGCCGCTCCATGCGGACGAGGCCGGCCAGCTTCTCCGTGAACCAGGGGTCTATGCCGGAGAGGCGGGAGACCTCGAGGGGCTCGGCCCCCCGCCGCAGGGCTGCCATGATGGCCCAGAGACGCTGGTCGTTGGACTGGGCTATGAGCTGGCGGATGTCGTCCTCCGTCCAGGAAGAGTCCTCCCAGAGGAGGGAGCGCCCTCCTATCTCCAGGGAGCGCACCGCCTTCTGCAGCGCCTCCTCGAAGGAGCGAGCTATGGCCATCGCCTCGCCGGTGGACTTCATCTGGGTGCCGGTGCGCCGCTCCGCCAGGGGGAACTTATCGAAGGGCCAGCGGGGTATCTTCACCACCACGTAGTCCAGCGCCGGCTCAAAGGCGGCGGTCGTCTTCCCCGTCACCCGGTTGGGGATCTCGTCCAGCCGCTTGCCGACGGCGATCTTGGCCGCCACGCGGGCTATGGGGTAGCCGGTGGCCTTGGAGGCCAGGGCGGAGCTGCGGGAGACGCGAGGGTTGACCTCGATGACATAGTAGGGGGGGCGACCATCTGGCCGCAGCGCCCAGTCGGCGATCTCCCGCCGCGGCGCCAGAGCGAACTGAATGTTGCAACCGCCCTCTATCCCCAGGGCGCGGATGATCTTGAGGGCGGCCGACCGAAGCATATGGTACTCCTTATCGGTGAGGGTCTGGCTGGGCGCCACCACGATGCTGTCCCCGGTATGGACGCCCATGGGGTCCAGGTTCTCCATGTTGCAGACGGTGATGCAGTTATCGGCCCCGTCCCGCATCACCTCGTACTCCAGCTCCTTCCACCCCAGCAGGCACCGCTCCAGGAGCACCTGGTGAATGGGCGAGGCCCTCAGGCCGATGCTGACGATGCGTTCCAGGTCGTCCCAGTCATAGGCGATGCCGCCGCCGGTGCCGCCCAGGGTGTAGGCGGGGCGCACCACCAGGGGGAAGCCCAGCTCGCCCGCCACCCGACGGGCGTCGGCGAGGGATGTCACCGTCTCGCTCTCCGGGCGGGGCTCGCCTATCTCGTCCAGGAGGCGCTTGAAGAGCTCCCGGTCCTCCGCCTTGCGTATGGAGTCTATGGAGGTGCCCAGCACCCGGACGCCGTACTGGTCCAGGACGCCGGCATCGGCCAGGGCCACCGCCAGATTGAGGCCGGTCTGGCCGCCCAGGGTGGCCAGGAGGCCGTCCGGGCGCTCCCGTTCTATGATGCGGGCCAGCACCTCCACGGTGAGGGGCTCCACGTAGACGGTATCGGCTATCCCCTCGTCGGTCATGATGGTGGCCGGATTGGGGTTGACGAGGACGGTGTGCACCCCCTCCTCGCGGAGGGCGCGGCAGGCCTGGGAACCTGAGTAGTCGAACTCCGCCGCCTGTCCGATGACGATAGGCCCCGAGCCTATGATGAGGACCTTGGAAACGTTAGCGCTCACAGAAGCGCTCCTCCCTGTTTGCTGAGATTGCCGCTCGCGATGCTCCTGTCACTCCTTCGTTTCCCTCACAGCGGTAGTTCGTACTGCATGCCGCCGCCCACGGCCTGGGCGTAGGCGCCGATGTCGCCGAAGAAGCTGAGTGCGGCCTCGTTCTCGGGGGGGATGAGGCCCCGCAGCCGCCGGCAGCCCCTGGCGCGGGCGTGCTCTATGGCCATCAGGGCCAGCTCACGCCCCAGGCCGCGCCGACGGTGCTCCGGCAGCACCCAGACGCCCAGGGCGAAGGTCTGCGGGTCGTCCCGCTCCGGCTCCAGCATGGCGAAGGCCACTGGGCGCCTCCCCTCCCGGGCCAGGAAGATGGCTCCCCGCCCGCGGTAGCGAGCCATGCGGCGGGCCAGCGCCTCCGCCGTCAGAGACTCGGGGAGGGCGGCCCTCTGCGGCCCCATCTCCGCCACTATGGCCCGGGCCACGCTGACGATATCGTCCACGTGGCGGCGGTCGGCACGCACAAAGCTCAGCCTGCCGGGCATGACCCGACTCCCGAAGGGAGGAACCTCATCATCAGGGGTTCCCTCCGTATTCTCTCAGCATCTCGATAAACCGGTCGAAGACGTAGACGTTGTCCATGGGCCCTGGCGAGGCCTCCGAGTGGTACTGGATGGTGATGATGGGAAGCGAGGGGTGATAGAGGCCCTCCACGGTGCCGTCGTTCAGGTGCACCTGGGAGACCTCGATGCCGCCCCGCAGGCCGTCGGCGTCGATGGCGTAGCCGTGGTTCTGGGAGGTGATGTGGACGCGGCCGGTGAGCAGGTCCTTCACCGGGTGGTTGGCGCCCCGGTGACCGAACTTCAGCTTGTAGGTCCGAGCGCCGAAGGCCCGTCCCACCACCTGGTGCCCCAGGCAGATGCCCAGGATGGGCAGCCGACCCACCAGCGCCTTGGCGGTGGCCACCAGGTAGTCCAGGAGGGCCGGGTCGCCCGGGCCGGGCGAGAGGACGAGGCCGTCTATCCCCATCTCCAGGAGTTCGTCGCTGGTAACGGTGCAGGGGAGGACCGTCACCTGGCAGCCCCGCTCTCGCAGCAGACGGAGGATGTTGTACTTGAGGCCGCTGTCCACCACCGCCACGTGATAGCGCCTTCGGGGCGGCTCCTCCCACTCGTAGGGGGTGGAGGCCGTGACGGTGCGCACCAGGTCGATGGTGCCGTAGCGGGGCTGGCCCCGCAGCCGTTCCAGGGCCTCCCGAGGCGTCTCGTTCACGGCGATGGCCCCCATCATGACGCCGTGATGACGCAGGCGACGGGTCAGGGCCCGCGTGTCCACCCCCTGCAGGCCAGGGACGTCCTGGGAGGCGAGGTACTCGTGCAGCGTCATCTCGGCCTGCCAGTGGGAGGGCGTCTCGCAGGCCTCCCGCACCACCAGGGCCTGCACCTGGATGCGTCGAGACTCGACGTCCTGAGCATTGATGCCGTAGTTGCCCACCAGCGGGTAGGTGAGCACCAGGATCTGCCCGGCATATGAGGGGTCCGTGAGCATCTCCTGGTAGCCTGTCATGGCGGTGGAGAAGACCACCTCACCGTGGATGGGCCGGGCCGCCCCGAAGAGGCGGCCCGGGAAGACGGAGCCGTCTTCCAGAACGAGATAGGCGCGCTGGTTCACTCCTGCCACACTACTCTCCCGTTGCAGATGGTAGTGAGGACGCGGCCGCGCAGCCGGCGGCCGGCCAGGGGGGTGTTCTTCCCCCTGCTGACGAGGCCCTGGGGCTCCACCGTCCATTCGGCCTCGGGGTCGAAGATGACCAGGTCGGCTGCTGCCCCGGGGGAGAGGGTGCCCAGCCCTGGCAGGCGCCGGTCCAGGCCCAGCGCCCGCGCCGGGCCCGCCGTCAGCGCCTCCACCAGCCGGCCCAGGGACAGCCGGCCGGCCTGGACCAGCCCCAGGCCGAGGGCCAGGGCCGTCTCCAGTCCCGAGATGCCAAAGGCCGCCAGATCGAACTCGCACAGCTTGTCCTCCAGGGCGTGGGGTGCGTGGTCGGTCGCGATACAGTCCAGCGTCCCGTCGGCCAGGGCCTCCACGCAGGCTGCGACATCGGCCGCCGTGCGCAGGGGCGGGTTCACCTTGGCGTTGGTGTCATAGGCAAGGCCCCCGGGCGTCTCGCCCGTCCCGGTGAGGACCGCCTCATGGGTGAGCGTCAGGTGGTGGGGGGTGACCTCGGCGGTGACGGGGAGCCCGGCCGCTCTGGCCCGGCGCACATGGGCCAGAGCGGCGGCGGTGCTCACGTGGGCCAGATGGAGGCGGCCCCCGGTGAGGGCGGCCAGCGAGATATCGCGGGCCACGGCCACCTCCTCGGCGGCGGCGGGGACGCCCCGCAGCCCCAGGCGGGCGGCCACCCAGCCCTCGTGCATGACGCCGCCGGCGGAGAGGGCCTTGTCCTCCGGGTGGTCGATGATGGGGAGGCCCAGCATGGATGCATATTCCAGGGCACGGCGCATCAGGCGAGCATCTGCCACCGGCTCGCCGTCGTCGCTGAAGGCCACCGCGCCGGCGGCGGCCAGCTCCGCCAGCTCGGCCAGCTCCTGGCCCCGCCGGCCCTTGGTCACGCAGCCGATGACCAGGACGCGCACGCGGCCCACCGCCTCCGCCCGCTCCCGGACGTAGCGGATGAACCCCGCCGAGTCCAGGGGCGGCTCCGTGTTGGGCATGCAGCAGACGGTGGTGAAGCCGCCCCGAGCGGCGGCCAGCGTTCCCGTCTCGATGGTCTCCTTGTGCTCCAGACCCGGCTCCCGCAGGTGGCAGTGGACGTCCACCAGCCCGGGAGCTACCACCAGGCCACGGGCATCGATGGCCTCCGTCGCCTCCTGGCCGACGTCCGGCCCCACGGCGGCGATGCGGCCGTCCACGATGAGGACGTCGCCCACGATGTCCACTCCGTTGGCCGGATCGACGATGCGCCCCCCGCGGACGGCCAGGCTCATGCCCGACTCCCCCCCTCCTGGGTGAGTAGGTAGAGAAGGGCCATGCGGACGGCTACGCCGTTGGCCACCTGCTCCTCGATGACGGCCTGGGCAGAGCGAGCGGCCCCCGGCGAGATCTCCACGCCCTCGTTCATGGGGCCCGGGTGCATCACCAGGGCGCCCGGCCGGGCCAGGGCCAGACGCTCTTCGTTCACCTGGTAGAGGCGGATGTACTCCCGCAAGGAAGGCAGGAGGCCCGCCTCCATGCGCTCCCGCTGCAGACGTAGGGCCATCACCACGTCGGCCCCCTCCAGAGCGCGGGCGAGGTCCGTCTCCACCGTCACGGGAGGGAAGGGGGAGGGCTCGTCCACGGGGTGGCCCGGGAGGAGGCCGGGCGGCAGTAGGGTGGGCGGGGCACAGAGGACTACCTGGACGCCCAGCTTGGTCAGGCCCCACACGTTGGAGCGGGCGACGCGGCTGTGGGCGATGTCTCCCACGATGACCACCCGCCTACCCTTCAGGTCTCCCAGATGACGGCGCATGGTGTAGATGTCCAGCAGGGCCTGGGAGGGGTGGGCGTGCCAGCCATCGCCGGCGTTGATGACGCTCATCTGGGTGTGGCGGGCCACCAGGTAAGGCGCCCCGGACTGCCAGTGACGCATCACCAGCACCTGCGCCCCCAGGGCCTGGAGGGTGCGCACTGTGTCCAGCAGGGACTCACCCTTCTTCACACTGCTCGCCTCGGCAGCGATGTTCACCACATCGGCGCTCAGGGCCTTGGCCGCCAGCTCGAAGGAGGCGCGGGTACGGGTGGACGGCTCGTAGAACAGGTTCACCACCGTCACGCCCCGCAGGGCGGGGACGCGAGGGACATCGCGGCCCAGCACCTCCTGCATCGCCTCGGTCGTCTCCAGCACCAGCTCGATCTCGGCGGCCGAGAGCTCGTCCAGGTCCAGGAGGTGGCGACGCCGCCAGCCCTGGGCTGGTTCCCGCAGCCCGGCGCCGGGCCCTCTGGGCTCAGTCCTCTCCCTCAAAGGGCTCCTCCATTCTCAGGATCACCACTTCGTCCTGGCCGTCCACCTCCTGGAGGCGCACCTGCACCTCCTCACGACGCGAGGTGGGGATGTTCTTGCCCACGTAGTCGGGGCGGATGGGCAGCTCACGGTGGCCGCGGTCCACCAGCACCGCTAGCTGCACCTGGCTGGGGCGTCCGTAGTCCATGAGGGCGTCCAGTGCGGCGCGAATGGTGCGGCCGGTGAAGAGGACATCGTCTACCAGGACCACCCGCTTGCCGTCGATGTCGGCCGGGATGTCGCTGCGGTAGAGGCGGGGGCGGAGCCCCAGGTGGGGGAGGTCATCCCGATAGAGGGAGATGTCCAGGGCGCCCACCGGCACATCCTCGCCTTCGAACTCCCGTATGGCCTCTCCCAGTCGCCGGGCCAGAGGGACGCCCCGCGTCCGCATCCCCACCAGGACGACGTCCCGCACCCCCCGATTGCGCTCGATGATCTCGTGAGCGATGCGGCGGACGGCCCGCCGGATGTCGCCGGCCGTCATGACCACGTGCTGCCGCAGGCGCACCGCCTCTCCCATGTCAGCGCCACCCGGACAAAAGGCCCTCCCACCGAATGGTGGGAGGGCCCGCGTTGGCCTGAACCGTCCTCTTCTCTAACGTCACGTCGCCTGTCTCCCTTGTCGGCCTCGCGGGACCGACTTAAAGGTCTGACGGCCTGGCTGACCCGGGCGCCCGGCGCCTCCGGCTGGGCCAGCCCTCTTGAGGAGAGGGTAGCACGCGCTTGGCCCAGGGTCAACAGCCCTAGGGCGAAAGGGCGGGGGCGCCATCCCGCCGGATGGCGCCCCCTGTCCGGGCCGCTGCCTCACCCTGTTGCCTATCTCGTGGGGAGCCAGGAGCAGTCGGTGGTCTCCCGGCCGTTGGGCTCCTGGCCGGTGGCGCGGCGGAAGCTGGCCAGGTCGCCGTAGAGGCTGCCCCCCCACTTGATGAAGCGGCCGGAGTCGGTGGTGTGGAGGCAGTCGTAGTCGAAGCTGGAGCCGCTGGGCGGACGGTCGCTGAACTCGAAGACGTAGCGGCCCACCTGGAAGGCGTTATAGCGAGAGACGATGGGCCCCAGCCCGCCGTTGGTCTGCTTCAGGCCGTCGGCGCCAGCGCCCGGGTAGCAACGGTTGCCCGTCAGATAGATGGTGGCGCTGGTGGAGTTGCCGGCCTTGAAGCAGAAGAGATTGCCCTGGGGCCCCCGCTTCAGGTCGCGGATGTAGTTGCCCTCCACGTACAGGGGGCCCGTCATGGGAGCGGCGAAGGCGATGCCCGTGGCGCAGCCCACTATCTCGTTGTTCCTGACCCGCACGTTCTGGGCGCCGCCCTCCGCCTGGATACCATCGTCCCAGCAGTCCCGTATCACGTTCTTCTCGATGACCGTGTCGCGGTCGAAGGAGCCGCGAGAGTCGCCTTCCGGCTCGCCGCCGATGCCATCGTAGCCACCCACGATGGTGTTGCCGGCGATGTAATGGCCGCCACCGGAGGGCTGGCTAGAGGTGCTCTTGAACCAGATGCCGTTCCCGTAGCCCCCCGGCCCGCCCGAAAGCTCGGCCCGGTAGCGGATGGTGTTGTTGACGATCCTGATGCCGGAGCCGGAGTTCCAGGCGGCCACGCCAGCCCGGTACTGGTCCTGGCCGTTGGGGCAGTTGAAGTCCTGGATGGTCATGCCCTCCACGGTGACCCGGGAGGCCCGATTCTCGATGGCCACGCCCGCCTCGGCGGTGCGCTTCACGCCCAGGCCCCGGAGCACCACATCGGACGCCCTGACGGTGATGCCCCGCTGGCGGCTGCAGCCACCATCGATCCAGACGGGGCCGTCGCCGTAGGCCTGGAGGGTGAGCGGCTTGTCGATGACCACCGACTCCGAGTAGGTGCCGGCGCGCACGCTGATGACCTGCCCGGCGCTGGCGGCGGCCACGGCCTGGGAGATGCTGGAGTAGCCGCCGCTGCCCACTATCAGGCCTCCGCTGGGCGGTGCGGGCGAGGGCGCCGGCGTGGGGCTGGGCGTCGGCGTAGGTGTGGGGCTAGGGCTGGGAGTAGGCGCAGGCAACCTGTCCCCCGTGTAGACGGCCAGGGAGACGTCATCGAAGTAGAGAAGGCCGGAGGTCCCCGTCTTGGCGCTCAGGCGCACCTGGGGACGGGCGAACTTGGCGTTGGCGGGCGCCGTGACGGGCCCCACCGTCACCTGCTGGTAGCCCTTCATGGAGGGGTCGGCGGCCTTCTCCACCCAGCCGAGGACGGAGCCGTTGCCGTCCAGCCAGGTGAGGCGAAGGTAGCCGGAGCTGGTGTTGGGATCGGCTATATTCAGGCGGGCTGTTAGCTGGTAGGACTGGCCCGGGGAGATAGGCACTTCCTGATAGGCCCTGGCATCGCTGCTGTTAGCCAGGAAGCCGGCGTAGTTGCCGTTAGCGACGGGCTCCCTGACCCGCCCGAAGAGGCCCCACTGGGAGGTCCAGCCGGCGGGGACGCCACTGGAGGTGGCCTCTTCCAGGCCCGCGTTGGCCAGACTGACGGAGTATGTCGTTGCGGCGGACGCCTGCTCCCACTGGCTGACCCTGGTCAGGGCCAGAGCGGCGGTGGCCAGCAGGGCTAGACTTAGGAACAGGACCCCCTTTCTCGATGGAAGAGTCCCGCGATTCCCGGCCATCAATGTTACCTCCTTGGGAAAGCTCTCGGGATAACATTGGTGGTCCGAGGCCGGGCATCGTTCCACTCTTCCCCACCTTAAGGTCTATCGTGACCTTTCCACTGCACCCAAGATGCTGGCACCCGAACCGGTTGCACATCTTTGGTCCAGGGCGTGGTAAACGGCCCGGACTGGCCGCTTGTTCAGGTACCTTTCACGCTGATCCCTCCCCCCTCTGGACGCGCCAAGGATACGGTCGGCCTCGCCGAAGATGGCCGCCAGATGGCGACCGAGGGGCGGGAAGGGAGGCCTGCGCACCGTGGCAGGCCAGGTCTCGCCGGTGACTAGCGAGCACCATTTCCCAGTCCCGCTTACAAGTTGAAAGGGCCGTGCTCCGCACAGTGTTCGTGTGGTCACGGCCCAGTCCTTCATACGATATGGCATAGGAATTCCCGGCGCAAACTCCCCCATCCGTGCTGGCGAGGACTGAGGCGGGGACAGGCCAGGATATCCCTGGCCTGGGGGCTCATCGACATAAATTCCGTGCCCCTCAAGGCGCCCTCGCGGTGGCCACCTTTCGAGGGCGCTGGCCGGGTGGTCAGCGCCGGTAGCCCGGCGGGCCTGGCCCTCCATCGCCGTCGGTGGGTGGAGGGTCAGGCCCCTGGCTGGACTGCAGCCCTTCTCAGGCCGGGACGCCGGCGCCTACGCCGGCGCCGGCCGGGTTCGTCTTTCGCTCCCGTTCCCTTCTGCGCAGGCGCGTTCTCCTGGGCGGATGTCGCCCGCCCAGGGGCGAACATATAGCCCACGCCGTGCCGGGTGAGGATCCAGCGGGGGTTGCGGGGGTCGGGCTCCATCTTCCGTCGCAGGTACCAGATGTAGAGCTTGACCAGCCCCTTGTCGCCCAGGTACTCGGAGCCCCAGACATGAGAGAGGATCTCGTCGTGTGTGACCACCCACCCGCGCCGTCCCACCAGCAGGCCCAGGATGCGGAACTCGGTAGGGGTCAGGTGGACGGGCTGGCCGTTGGCCCAGACGCTCATACTGCGGAAGTCTATGAAGAGCCCGTCCTCTTCGTAGGTCAACTGGTCAGAAGGGGCGGCGACGAGGCGATGCAGAAGCCCCTCCAGGGCCGGAGGGACCTCCTCCTGCTCCACGTCCCACTGCAGCCGCCCGTCCAGGGGCCAGGATTTCACCTCGCTGAGCAGGTAGCGGCTGGGGCTGTAGGAGAGGAGGAGCAGAGGGAGCGGCGTCATCTTCTTGAGGGTGTGGACGAAGTCCTGGATCTCCCGTGAGAGACGATCGATGACGATGATGACAGCGGCAGGCCGGGAGACGTAGATACAACGGTAGGCCTCCCAGGAGTTCTCCGCCCGTATCACCTCGTACCCTCGCTCCGCTAACCACCGCTCCAGACGCCTGCTGAAGACATCGTCCTCGCACACGACCACCACGCAGGCCGACCCCTTCACCTGCATCCCCTCCCTTCTTCCTCACGACCTTCAGGTCAGGGTCTACCCCGGATGGCCTTTCTAGACGGTTCTGGTGTTCAGGGCCATCAGGCTCACCACAAGGTCACCAGCCAACACCTCCTGGCTAGAGGCCACGGGCCACAGGGCGAAAAACTGACTAACACTCCAGTGTGTGACGGCGAAAACTGATGTCAAGGGGCCAGGGAGGGTGGAACATAGCAGTAGCGTATAAGGTGCCGGACACTCATACAGAACCTAGACCTTTCCCCGACAATCCCCATACCGCCCTCAGACTGCCGCCGGGGGCCCCCTGCCCCATCATGAGCGGGTGGTGCGGATGGAGCGGCAGTTGGCAGTCATCGGGGCAGGGTATGTAGGGCTCACGGTGGCCGCCTGCTTCGCCCAGCTGGGCCACCGCGTCCACTGCATAGAGAGCGACGCGGCCAAGGCGGCGGCCCTCCAAGAGGGCCGCCTGCCCATCAGGGAGCCGGGGCTGGAGCCGCTGTGGCGCCGGCACCTCAGGGCCGGGCGGCTCCGGGTCTTCCAGCGCTCCATGGAGGGGTTGCCGGGGGCGGAATTCGTCTTCCTGTGCGTGGGGACGCCCGCGGCGCCGGACGGCAGCGCCGACCTGGGCCAGGTGTGGTCGGCGGTGGAGGAGCTGGCCAGGGCGATGCCGGCGGGGAGCCAGGGCATCCTGGCCGTCAAGAGCACGGTGCCCCCCGGGACGTCCCGACTGTTGGCCGGGACGCTCCGGCGCCTCCGCCCCGACCTGCGTCTTCCCGTCGTCGTCAACCCGGAGTTCCTGCGGGAGGGGCAGGCCCTGGCCGATTTCCTCGCCCCCAGCCGCATCGTCATCGGCGCCGAGGACGAGGAGGCAGCCCGCTCCCTGGAGGAGCTCTACCGTCCCCTCTCCGCCCCCATCGTCCGCTGCCGCCCCGCCAGCGCCGAGCTGGCCAAATACGCCTGCAATGCCTTCCTGGCCGCCCGCATCTCCCTCATGAACGAGATGGCGGAGCTGGCCGAGGCCCTCCAGGCCGACATTCGGGAGGTGGCGGCTGTCATGGGACGCGACCCTCGCATCGGCCCCGCCTATCTGGAGGCCGGCCTGGGCTGGGGCGGCAGCTGCCTGCCCAAGGACCTGCGGGCCCTCCTCGCTCTGGCCGCCACCCTGGCCGTCCCCGCTCCCCTGCTGGAAGGGACGATGCGGACCAACCGTCGCCAGATAGCGCGAGTGGTGGAGCGCCTCGGCTCCTGCCTGGGGACTCTGGCAGGGAAGCGGGTGACCGTCTGGGGGCTCGCCTTCAAGCCCCAGTGCGACGACACGCGGGACTCCCCGGCCGTCGCTCTGGCCAGGGCGTTGCAGGAGGAGGGCGCCCAGGTCACCGTGTACGATCCCCTGGCCAGCTCTCCGGAGTTCGCCGTCCTGAGAGACCCCTACCAGGCGGCAGAGGGGGCCGATGCCATAGTCCTGGCCACGGCCTGGCCCCAGCTCCGGGCTGTGGACTGGCACCGCCTCCGCTCCCTGGTTCGCTTCCCGCTGGTCATAGATGGTCGCAACGTCCTGGACGAGGAGGCCGCCAGGGCGGCCGGCTTCCTCTGCCTGGCCCTGGGCCGCCCGGAGACGACGGTGCCGGTGAGACCATCGGTGGAGGGGTGATATGGAGTGGTGGGGACAGCGGTCCGGCCCGCCCGCGCTGCTGCCTACGGGCGGCAGAAGCGAGTCCTCGACCTGGTGCTGACCGTGCTGGCCGCGCCCTTCTTCGCCCCGCTGGCCCTTCTCCTGGCCCTGGCTATCCGGCTGGACTCCCCCGGGGGCGTCCTCTTTCGCCAGACCCGTTTGGGAGAGGGGCTGCGTCCCTTCACCATCTATAAGTTCCGCACCATGCGGCCCGATGCCGACGACCATTTCCACCGGCAGGCGGTGGCTCGCTGGGCCGCCGGGCCGGACGCCCTGGCCGAGGCCCGTGGTCGCCCTTACTACTTCAAGTCCGAGGCCGACCCTCGCGTCACCCGGGTGGGGCGAGTCCTGCGGCTCACCGGCCTGGACGAGCTGCCCCAGCTCCTCAACGTCCTGCGAGGGGAGATGAGCCTGGTGGGGCCCCGCCCCGCCATCCCCTATGAGCTGGAGCATTACGAGCCCTGGTACTACCGCCGTTTTCTGGTGCGTCCCGGCATCACCGGGCTGTGGCAGGTCAACCGCCACCGGGCGCCTACCTTGCGAGATGCCGCCAGGCTGGACATCAGGTATGCCGAACGCATGTCCCTGCTGCTGGACCTTCGCATCCTGGCAGGGACGGCGCGCCTGGTGCTCCGCCGCGGGCTCAGGTTCTAGGGGGAGACATGCGTATAGGTCTGGTGGGCTGCGGCTATTGGGGAGCGAAGCACCTGCGCGTCCTGCACGAGCTGGGCTGCGGCCCCGGCCTCGTCGTCAGCGACAGCGACGAGGCCCGGCTGCGCGAGGTCGCCCGCACCTATCCCAGCGTGATCGCGGCGGCCGATTACGCCCAACTCCTGGAAATGACCGACGCCGTCATTGTGGCCACGCCCCCGGCCAGCCATTACACCCTGGCCCGGGAGGCCCTCCTGGCCGGAAGGCATGTCCTGGTGGAGAAGCCGTTCACTGTCCACTCCTGGGAGGCCCGGGAGCTGGTGGACCTGGCGCGGGAGCGCCAGTGCATCCTGATGGTGGGCCACACCTTCCTCTACAGCGCCCAGGTGCGGGCCCTGCGCCTCCTGCTGCAAGAGGGCCGGATAGGCCGGGTGCTGCACCTGGACAGCCAGCGCCTGGGCTTCGGCTTCCTCCAGTCCGACATCCACGTCTTCTGGGACCTGGCACCGCATGACATCTCCATCTTTCTCTACCTCACCGGCCAGCAGCCCGAGAAAGTGGCCGCCAGGGCTGTCCATCATCTGAACGATCGCAATCTCTGGGAGGTAGGCCATGCGCACCTGTGGTTCCCGGAGGGGGTATCGGCCCATATCCACGTGAGCTGGCTCTATCCCTACAAGGTGCGACAGGTGACGGTGGTGGGCTCCACCGGGACGGCCATCTATGACGACATGAGCGCCGAGCCCCTCCGTGTCTGCGAGCGGGAGATCTGCTTCCTGGGCCAGAACGGGAAGGAGGAGTGGCGGCCTCCCACCTACCGGTGGGGGGACGTCTACCTGCCCCACGTGCCACAGCGAGAGCCCCTGCTGGAGGAGGACGCCGAGTTCCTCCACTGCGTCCTCACCGGGGCGCCTCCTCTCAGCGATGGCGAGTTGGGGCTCTCGGTGGTGCGCATCCTGGAGGCGCTGGATACCTCCCTGGCCTTGGACAGCCAGGCCGTGCCGCTGATGCCCTCCCCAGAGTCCCTGACGCCGTCCACCGGAGAACAGGGGCGGACGTGATGCGGATCGAGCTGGTAGACCTCAAGTCCCAGTACGCCTTCATCGCCGAGGAGGTCCGGGAGCAGATAGAGTCGGTGCTGGCCTCCATGAAGCTCAACCTGGGCCCCAACGTGTATCAACTGGAGGAGGAGTTCGCCCGCTACTGCGGGGTCTCCCACGCGGTGGGGGTCGCCTCGGGGACGGATGCCCTGCACCTGGCCCTGCGGGCGCTGGACATCGGCCCCGGAGACGAGGTCATAACCGTCCCCTTCACCTTCATCGCCACCGTGGAGGCCATCGCCCTCTGCGGCGCCCGGCCAGTCTTCGTGGACATAGACCCGCGCACCTACACCATGGACGTCAGCCAGCTAGCCTCTGCCATCACTCCCCGGACACGCGCCATCGTCCCTGTCCACCTATACGGACTGCCGGCGGAGATGGACGCTGTTATGGAGGTGGCGCGGGCGCACGGCCTGGCGGTGGTGGAAGACGCCTGCCAGGCCCACGGGAGCGAGTATCGGGGCCGCCGCGTGGGCTCCCTGGGCCATATGGCGGCCTTCAGCTTCTACTGCTCCAAGAACCTGGGCGCCTACGGGGACGGCGGCATGGTGGTGACCGATGACGACAGCCTGGCCCGCCGGGTACGCCTGCTGCGCAACCATGGAGAGCTACGCCGCTATCATCATGCCCTCCTGGGCACCACCTCCCGCCTGGACGAGCTCCAGGCCGCCGTCCTGCGGGTCAAGCTGCGCTATCTGGACCGCTGGAACGAGGCCCGCCGCACCTGGGCAGCCAAGTATTCCAACTATCTGGCAGACCTTCCCGAACTGGTCCTCCCCTTCGAGCCAGCCCACAGTAAGCACGTCTACCACCTCTACGTCGTCAGGCACTACGAGCGGGACGATCTACGACGTCGCCTAAGCCGGCTGGGGATAGAGACGGGGGTGCACTACCCGGTGCCGTCCCACCTGCAGCCGGCCTGCGCCCAGTGGGGCTACGGCCCGGGCGACTTCCCTGAGGCGGAGAAGGCGGCCAGGGAGGTTCTCTCCCTTCCCATGTATCCTGAGCTGGGCGTGGACCACGTGGCCTACATCTCGCAAGCCATACGGGACTGGTGGCGGGAGAGGGCAGGCCGCTACATGGGGCGGCGCTCCAGCCTGCACCCGGACGGGGACAACGAGGAGACGGGGCCAGAGGGGAAGGAAGATATCTGATGCTGCCCGAAGAGTTCTGGCGTTTCCTGCAACGTTGGCTCTGGCTGCTGGCGGCCGCCGCCATCGCCGGGGCGGTGCTCGGCACCCTCTTCCTCCCCAGGGTCCTCTCCGGCGGCGGTGGCTACACCTCCACTGCCGTCCTCTCGGTGGCCCGCTTCGCCTCCCCCTCCGGGGTCACCGCGGCCACCAACAACGCCGACGAGCGGGCTGTCCTGCAGGACTACACGCAGGTGCTGGCGGACGGCGTCAAGACCGCCCCCTTCCTGTCCAAGGTGGGCCAGAAGATGGCTGCCCGCGGCACACCCATGAGCGTCGCCTCCATCAACGACAAGCTGCAGGTGGAGGCGACTCCGTCCCTCTTCCGTATCGCTCTGCGAGCACGGGACGCAGACCGCCAGCGTGCCGAGGCGCTGGTGGCCACCACGCTGGAGACGCTGCAGGAGCAGGTGCGGAACGAGGAGCAGAACCTGCGGCAGGCGCTGGCTACCAGCGCCGACCAGCGACAGGCCCAGATACTGGAACGTCTGAGGGACAACCAGCAACGCCAGTTGCAGCGCCTCCAGCAGTTGGACGCCACCACTCTCCAGGCGGCGGCAGCGGCCACCGCCGGGGCCGGCGCCACGACGGCGGGGGCCAACCGCCAGTTCCTCATCCAGGTGGCGCGTCTCAGTGGCGATCCGGAGCTGATGCTCCTCAGCGCCGAGACAGAGGCCCTGGCCCAAGCCCTCTCGCAGCTCGCCAGTGCCCGGGAGACGGTGGAGGCTACCCTCAACACCTCCCCCGACCCCTTCGTGACGCTGAGGCCGCTGGAGACGGTCCAGGAGCAACCCCTGAACACCCTGAGAGGGCGCGACGCCCTCGTCCTGGGGGCGGGGGTGGGGCTGGTAGTGGGGTGGCTCTCGGCCAGCGTGGCGGAGCAACTGCTGAACCGTCGGCGCAACCATCGATTGGAGGACTCCAGCGCAGGGAGGCGGGCTTGGCGGGCACGGTCCTGATCACTGGAGGAGCCGGCTTCATCGGCTCCCATCTGGCGGAGCGGCTGCTGGCCGAGGGCTGGCGTGTCGTCTGCCTGGACAACTTCGACCCCTACTACCCTCGCTGTCTGAAGGAGCGCAATCTGGCCGCCCTGCGGGGGCATCCTCGCTTCCGCTTCGTGGAGGCGGACGTCCGGCGCCTGCGAGGGCTGAGGGAGGCGCTGCGGAGGGAGGACGTGGCGGCGGTGGCCCACCTGGCGGCGCGACCCGGGGTGCGCCACTCCTTCCGCTACCCCGGCGCCTGCGCCAGGACCAACGTCCTGGGCACCCTGTCCGTCGCCTCCCTCTGCCGGGAGATGGGGGTGGGGAAGCTCCTGCTGGCCTCCTCATCGTCCGTTTACGGGCCGGTGGAGGGGGCGGCACGGGAGGAGGGGCCGACACACCCCATCTCTCCCTACGGGGCCTCCAAGCTGGCGGCGGAGGCCATCGCCGGCGCCTATGCCAGCGCCGGGCTGGCCTGCACCGTGGTGCGCCTCTTCACCGTCTATGGGCCCCGCCAGCGGCCCGATATGGCCATCAGCCGCTTCGCTACCGCCCTGGCGCGGGAGCGCCCTCTCACCCTCTACGGGGATGGCCTCGTCCAGCGCGACTTCACCTTTGTGGACGATGCGGTGGAGGGGCTGGTGCGGGCCCTGGCTGCACCCCTGCCCGGGCTGCAGCTCTTCAACATCGGTCGTGGCGAGCCCGCCCCCGTGGAGAGGGTGGTGGCCCTCCTGGAGGAGGGGTTGGGCCGGCGGGCGCGGGTGCAGCGCCGGCCCCTGCCACCGGGAGAGCCGCCCCTCACCTGGGCGGACATCGGCAAGGCGCGCCGCCTCCTGGGCTACGCGCCCCGCGTCGGGCTGGAGGAGGGCGTGCGGCGTTTCCTGGACTGGTTCCGACAGAGCGGCCATGACTAGGACGAAGCGGGAGGCCAGCGCCGCTTCCATCTCCCTGCTCTCCGGCTCCGCCTTGCTGTTCGGGGCGCGGATGCTGGAGTATCTGGCGGTGGGCGTGGCCGGCGTCCTCATCGCCCGGGGGCTGGGCCCCGAGGGACGCGGCATCTATAGCCTGGTCAACCAGACGGGGCTCATGACCTCTTCCTTCCTGGAGCCCGGCCTGGCCGAGGCGGCGGTCTATTTCTCCGGGCGCGGTCGCTATCCGCTGAGGGTGCTGTGGGGCAACTACGTCACCTGGTCGCTGGCCGCTGCCCTGGTGCTGGCGGCAGCCGCCGCGGCGATACTCCTCACTGGCCGCAGCTTCGCCGGGCTGGCGCCCTGGCAACTGGCGGTAGCGCTAGCGGGCGCTGTGGTCATCCTCTTCGTGCAGGGGTCGCGGACGCTCGTCCTGGGCCAGGGGCGGACGGTGCGCTACGTCTGCATCCAGTTGACGGAGCCGCTGGTGCGGTTGCTGGCTATCGCCCTCGCCTTCGCCCTGGGCCTGACGGTGGCGGTCACCCTGGGGGTCTGGCTGGGGGCCCTGACGGTGGCGGGGGCTGTCGCTCTCCTTCTCCTGGGCCTGCCGACCCGCCCGGCCTTGCACGGAGAGGCCCTGAGGGGCCAGGTCGTCTTCGGCGGGCGTGGCTTCGCTGGCTGGCTGCTCCTGGCCATGAACCATCGCCTGGACGTCTTCATCGTCGGTAGCTTCGTGGGGGCGGCGGCGGTGGGCTACTACACGGTGGCCTTCAACACCGCCGAGTTCACCTGGT
Organism: Dehalococcoidia bacterium; assembly: GCA_034435615.1. Lineage (GTDB taxonomy): Bacteria > Chloroflexota > Dehalococcoidia > SM23-28-2 > HRBIN24 > H17-190. The sequence continues at coordinate 14,408 of DAOTWZ010000090.1, read as the reverse complement.
GGATACCGCTGGCGGTGGGCACCGTCCTCTATCCCAAGGCCTCCTCTCTTTCGCCAGAGACGACGGCCGGACTGGCCGCTGGCGTCTGCCGTCGCAGCCTGATGGTCACCGCTCTGGTGACGGCGTTTCTGGCCCTGACGGGACACCAGCTCATCCCTCTGCTCTACGGCAGCGAGTTCCGGGCCAGCCTGGCGGCCTTCTATCTGCTGCTGCCGTCCGGCCTTCTCTATACGGTGAGCAAGGTGCTCAGCAGCTCCCTCTGGGCGCTGGGCCGCCCGGAGGTGAACATCTACAGCGGCGTCGTCTCGCTGCCTTTGACCGTCGCTCTGAACCTCCTGCTGGTCCCCAGGATGGGCATAGAGGGGGCAGCCATAGCCTCGGACGTGGCCTATGCCGCCACCGCCGCCATGGTGCTGTTCATGTTCGCCCGGACGGCTGCTGTCCCATGGTGGCGGCCTCTCCTGCCCCGGGGAGAGGACGTCCTGGCCTTTCGCGATCTGCTGCGGGAGGCGCGAGCGCGTCACCTCTCCGCCAGGCAGGCCAGGATGAGCGATATCTCGCTGCGGTCGCCTGGAGAGTGAGGTGGGGGGATTGGCGCGGATATCGGTCATCGTCCCTGTTTACAATATGGCCTTCTATCTGCCCCAGTGCCTGGATAGCCTTCTGGCCCAGGAGGGGGTGGCGCTGGAGGTGCTGGTGGTGGACGACGGCTCCACCGACGACATCGCCGGCGCCATGGCGCCGTACCGTGGACGCGTGGACTATGCGCGTATCGATCATCGAGGGCTCTGCGCCGCCCTCAACACAGGCGTGCAGCACGTCACGGGAGAATACCTGGTGTTCCTGGCTGCTGATGACCTCCGGCTGCCGGGGTCGCTGGCTGAGGAGGCGCGGGTGCTGGACGACCATCCCACGGTGGGCCTCGTGATGGGACAGGCCATCGTGGTGGACGAGGAGGGGCGCTCGGTGGGGCTGCGGGCCCCGCGTCTGCGGGGCGGTCTGGTGCCCTCCGACAGGGCGTTCCGCTGGTTGCTGCGGGGCTGCCGCGTGCCCGCGCCCACCGTCATGGTGCGACGGCGGGCCGTGGACGAGGTGGGCCCGTTCCAGGAACGCTCCTATCCAGGCGAGGACTGGGACATGTGGCTGCGAATAGCCAGTCGCTATGACCTCTACTATCTGCCGCGTCCGCTGGCCTACTACCGGGTGCACCCTGGCAGCGTCACCGCTCGCTACACCGTGGAGGAGGTAGAGGACTCCCACCTGTATACGCTGGCCGCCCTCTTCGGCGAGGGGCAGGCCGACCGCTCCCTGGAGGGGATGGCCTATGCCTACCTGGACCGGGTGCTGGCGGCCCTGGCGGCGCGGCTGGGCCAGCGCCGGGACTTCCTGCGCTACTTCTGGCGGGCAGTGGGGCAGCGACCGGCCCTTCTGCTGGAGGGGGAGACGTGGGGATGCGTTGCTTTGGGCCTCCGCTCCCTCGCCCCGGGGCCGCTGACGGAGGCGGCCAGACGGCTGAAGCGTCTCCAGCGGCGCTTCCCTCGCTCTCCTCGGGCCGGGAAGGGGCTGCGGACGGCGGGAGGTGGCACCTGATGCTCCTGGGGTGGCTCTCCGACCTGAGGAACCGGCTACTGCTCCGCCATTACGTCTCCCAGGGGTTGCGCCTGGGGCGCGATGTGCGGGTCATCGGCAAGCCCGATTTCGGTAGCGAGCCATATCTCATAGAGGTGGGGGACCACGTGACCATCTCGAGCCATGTCACCTTCGTCACCCACGATGGCGCCACCTGGGTCTTTCGCCACCTGCCCCGGTACCGGGGCCTGCAGCGCTTCGGTCGCATCGTCATCGAGGATAACTGCTTCATCGGCACGGGGGCCATCATCCTGCCTGATGTCCGCATCGGCCCCAATGCGGTGGTGGCGGCGGGGGCGGTGGTGACGCGGTCCGTGCCTCCCAACACGGTGGTAGCGGGCGTCCCCGCCCGCCCCGTCTGCTCCTACGAGGAGTATGTGGAGCGTTGCGCCCAGCGCTGCCGCTACTACCCGCCAGAGGTGACCAGCGACCGCCGCCGCCTGCGAGCGGTGCTCCTGGCATCGCTGCCCTATCCGCCGGAGGACGGGGAGTGGAGAGAATGACGGCCGTCCTGGAGCGGGAGGAGGCGCGCTGGCAGAGGGGGGTCTTCCCCTGGCCCCTCATCGGCCTGGTGGGGGTGGCGCTGCTGCTGACGGCGCCCGGCACGCAGGCATTGCAGGCGGTGCTGGTGGTCGCCATGGCCGTCCTCCTGCTGATGGGGACGCAGCGGCCGGTATGGGCAGCGGCGGCCGTGCTCGTCCTGGAGCTGACCATGGGCAACTACATGCTGCCAGTGGCTGGCGGAGCGATCTCCCTGCGCCTTATCGTCACGACGCTGGCCTTCGCCCTGGTGCTGGTGCACCTCCTGCGACGGGACAGCCTGCCGGCGGGCCTTCTCCTGCCGCTGGCGGCGGCCTTCGTGGCGGTCTGCGCCATCAGCGCTTATCTCAACACCGATCTGATGCAGGCCTTCAAGGCGCTCCGCTTCCTCCTCTACGGGCTGATGGCCATGACCGCCGTCGCCCTCTCCGTCCAGGACAGAGAAGACCTGCGGCAGCTCCTCCTGGCCGGTCTGACCACGGCCGCCCTGTCTGCCCTGGCCGGCATCCTCCAGCACTACAGCGGCACCCTGGGCACCCCCTACCCGACAACGGTTCTCTCGCCCGGCGGGGGATCGCCAGCCCTGGAGTGGGGGGGACGCGCCCTGGGCCTGGCCGAGAACCCCCTCCACCTGAGCGACGACATGCTGCTGGCGCTCTTCGTCCTCACAGGAGTCTTCGTCTCCGTCCGCGTCGGCCTGGGCCAGCGGTGGGCGCTGGCCCTCCTGGGGGCCGCCCTCCTGCTGGGGCTCTATTTCTCTTACACCCGTTCTTCGCCCCTGGCCGCTGCGGCGGGGCTGCTGGTGCTCCTGGCCTATCGCGGCCCCTACCGGCGGGACGTATGGCTGGGGGCGCTGCTGCTGGCGCTCGTCATGGTCTACGTCACCGACGTCCGGGGCAACCGCTACACCGTCACCGAGGATGCCAGCGTGGAGGCGCGGCCCATCCTCTGGCAGGCCAGCTTCTGGATGGCCCTGGACCATCCCTATCTGGGGGTGGGGCCGGGCCAGTTCGTGGAGCTGGCGCCGTCCTATGCCAACGCCGTGGACCAGGAGCTGCTGCGGAGAGAGGCAGAGCGCTCCTCGCAATCGGTGCTGGGTGTCTACACCCCCCACAACGACTACCTGAACGTCTGGGTCACCTATGGCCTGCCGGCGGTCGCCCTGTACGTGGGGCTGCTGGGGCTGGCCGCCTACCGTCTGTTCGGGGCCTACCGGCGGGCCAGGGACGGGCTCGTGGCCGGCGCGGCGCTGGGGCTGCTGGGCGCCCTTCTCTCCTATGTCGTGAATTCCGCCTTTCACAACTTTTTCGACAGCGCTCTGACTTTCTGGCTGCTCCTGGGGGCAGCCGTGGCGATGGGCGATCTGGTGCGGCGAGAGGAGGCCCGGGATGCCGCTGGCGAGAGATGAGCGGCTGCGAGTGGTCTTCACCATTAACGACCTGCGCATCGGCGGCGCCGAGCGGCAGCTGGTGGAGCTGGCGCGGGGACTGGACAAGGCCCGCTATGCCGTGACCGTGGTCACCCTCTACCCCGGCCAGCCCCTGGAGGAGGAATTGCGGGAGACGCCCGGCGTGGAGCTGGTCTCGGTGGCGAGGCGACATAAGCTCGACCCTTCGCCCCTGTGGCGGCTGGTCCGCCTGTTACGGGAGCGACGGGCCCAGGTGGTCCAGCCCTTCCTGACCCCCGCCTCTTTCTTCACCCTGTCGGCCGCCATCCTCGCCGGCGTCCCCGTCCGGGTGGCGACGGAGCGCTGCGGCCTGCGCCGCCGGCCGGGGCTGGGGAGCGAGGTCTATCGCTTCCTGGAGGATCGCCTCTGCCGGTGGGCCCAGGCGGTGGTGGCCAACAGCGAGGCCGGCCGCCGGTACGTCATCGCCCGCGGGGTGCCGGCGGAGAAGGTGAGGGTGGTCTACAACGGCGTGTCTCCCGCCCGCCTCTGCTTCGCGCCGGCGGAGCGCCGCCAGGTGCGGGAGGCTATCGGCGCCGCCGAGGCCGCCCCCGTGGTGGGGATGGTGGCCTCTCTCCAGCCCGCCAAAGACTATCCGACCTTCCTCCGGGCGGCCGCCCTGGTGGCCGAGTCCGTCCCGGAGGCCCGCTTCCTGGTGGTGGGCGATGGCCCCCTGCGTCATCAGCTCCCGGCACTGGCCCGGCAGCTCGGCCTGGGGGAGCGGGTGGCATTCGTGGGCCAGCGGCCGCGGGTAGCCCCCTACCTGGCCGCCATGGACGTGGCCGTCCTCTCCTCCTGCGACCACGAGGGCTGTTCCAACTTTCTCCTGGAGGCCATGGCCCTGCGCCGCCCCATCGTGGCCACGGACGTGGGCGGGAACCGGGAGCTCTTCCAGGACGGCCAGCCGGGCCTGCTGGTGCCCCCGGGCGAGCCGGCAGCACTGGCGCGAGCGGTCCTCACCCTGCTGGGGGACGCGGCGCTGCGGGAGCGCTGCGCTAATGCTGGCCAGGAGCTGTACCGGCGCCGCTTCTCCCTGGACTCCATGGTGGCGGCCTACGATGCCCTCTACCAGGAGCTGTGGCGGAGGGGAGGCGGCCGATAGATGGAGAGAGCGCCGCGGGTCTGTCTGGTCTCCGAGGCCCTAGGCCTCCCCGGCGACGAGGGGGTGCGGCAGTTCGCTCGCTCTCTTCTGGACGCCCTGCACGGTCTGGGCCCCGCCTGGGGCCTTCCCGTGGGCCATGGCCGGGGAGGAAAGGGAGCCATGGCCCGCTTCTTGGCCAGGTCATTTCTGGACCGTCATCTGGCGCAGCGGTTGCGGGCCCTCGCCCCCGACCTGGTGGTCTACCTCCCATCGGCGGCGGCCACCGTCTTCAGCCTCTGGCGGGCCAGAGTGCTGCGTGCCCTCTGCCCGGGGTCGCGAGTGGCCCTCATCGCCCTGCAGCCCAGGCGTCTCGGTCTCCTCTCTCGCCTCCTGGGCAGGGCGCTGCGCCCCACCGTGGCCTTCGCCCAGGCCCCCTGGACGATGGCACCCCTGTGGTCCCTGGGCTGCAGCGTCCGCTTCCTCCCCTCAGGCGTGGACGTCCAGCGCTTCCGGCCCGTCTCCCCGGATGAGAAGGAGCGGCTGCGCCATCGCCATGGCCTGCCTCGGGACGAGTTCCTGCTGCTCCATGTGGGCCATCTGAAGGAGGGGCGCAATCTGCAGGCCCTGCGGTGGGCTGTCCCGTGGGCCCGGCCGGTGCTGGTGGCCGCCGCCAGTATGGGCCGCGACGACGCTCTGGCCGACTTCCTGGTGCGGGAGACGGGTGCCATCGTCATCGATGGCTACCAGCCCTGCATCGAGGAGCTCTACCAGGCCAGCGACTGCTACATCTTCCCCGTTGAGAGGCCGGACAACGCCATAGACGTGCCCCTGTCGGTGCTGGAGGCCATGGCCTGCGACCTGCCGGTGCTCACCTATCCCTACGGCGGTCTCCCCCTGATGTTCCAGCAGGGCTACGGCCTTCGCTACGTCACCGACTGGCGGGAGCTCCCCCGTCTCCTGGACGAGGCGCATCGGCTGGAGACAGGGGGCACGCGGCGCCTCGTCCTCCCCTACACGTGGGAGGAGGTGGCCCGCCGCCTCCTGGCCCAGGCCCTGGAGGTAGAAGGGCCGTGAGCGGCGATATCGTCCTGGACCGCGTCCTGACGGCCTTTCTGGATCGCATCGCCCGGGAGGCAGTGGGCGAGTGGGGCGAGGAGGAGGAGCGGGCGGTCCAGGTGCTGGTAGCGCTGCTGCGGGCCAACAAGTTCCCCCTGCTGGCCCTGGAGGGGGCCCGCACGCTCCAGGAGCGCTCCGAGAGCTGGCGGCGCGCTCTGGAGCGTGACCGCCGGGAGATGGAGGGCCAGCGCTCCGAATACCTGCGAGTGAAGGAGGCCTGGGCCAGGGAGGGCATACCCTGCATCGCCTTCAAGTCGGCCGGCACCTATCCCTCCTTCCCCTACACCAGCGACAACCTGGACCTGCTGGTGCCCAGGGCCAGCGTCGGCCGGGCCAGGGCCCTCCTGGAGGACCTGGGATACGTCTGGCTGCGCAACATAGACGAGCCCCAGAAGTTCCTCTTCCGCAGGTTCGTGGGGGGACGCTCCGTCCTCGCCGTTCACGTCCACTCCTGGGTGGGCTGGGACGTGGAGTTCCTGGACAGCGCCAGCCTGTGGCGGCGGGCCCGCCCTGCGCCCGACGACCCGGAGGTGACCGTCCCCAGCGCCGAGGACGCCATCCTGGTCAATGTGGCCCATGCCCTCTACGAGAACAAGCGCTTCACCCTGTACGACCTGCACAAGGTATCCGCCTGCTGGAGCGGCCCCGCCCTGGACTGGCGCTACCTGGAGTCCCAGGCGCGGCGCCGTGGCTGGCACGATGGCCTCTTGTTGGGACTCCTCGTCTGCAGCCACATGGAGCGGGAGCTCCTGGGCGCGACTATGGCACCGCCCGAGCAGAGGCAGCGCTGGGAGGAGGGCCTGCGACGCTATCCCTGGGCGCGCGCTTACTGGCGTCGGGCCTCGCGGCGGCCCCTGACCCTCCCCTTCCCCGTCTCCTTCTCCCTGAGCAAGCTGCTCTACTACCGCAAGGTCCTGGCCGATGGCGAGATACCGCCTGGTCAGCGGCTGGCGGACCTGGCGCGGGTGCTGGCCTGGGGAGCGAAACTCAAGTCCGGGCTCCGTCCCCAGCCCGGCTTTCTCGTTTCCCTGAGCGGCCTCGATGGCGCCGGCAAGACCACGGTAGCCCGCGCCCTCGGCTCGGCCCTGGCCATCTCGGAGCTGCGGGGAAGGCTGGTCTGGACCCGCTGCGGCTGCTCCCCTCCCTACCGCCTCGCCTCTTCCCTCCTGCGCCGCTGGGGGGTCACCGCTGACCAGGGGGAGGAAGGAGACTGGCGACCGGCGCCGGGCCCGCCCCTCGTCCACACCCTGTGGGCCTGGGCCAACGCCCTGGACGTCCTCCTCTCGCTCCTGGTCAGGGCCTGGCTGCCGCGGCTGCTGGGGCAGGTGGTGGTCAGCGACCGTTACTCTTACGACGCCGCCGTGGAGCTCCTGTCCCGTCTGCCGCCCGGCCCCTCCTGGGCCTCCCTGGCGCCGGAGCTGCTCCTCCGCTTGGTTCCACGGCCGGACATGGCCTATCTTCTGGACGTCCCGGCCGAGACCGCTCAGGCACGCTCCAGGGAGCCTTTGCCTCGGGACGTCCTGGCCGCCCAGCGCCAGCTCTATCTGGGACTGGCCGGGAGATATGGCCTTCGCGTCGTGGACGCTGCCCGGCCGGGGAGCCAGCCGTGCGACCAGGTGACCCGCGAAGTGCTGCGCGCCTACGAGGACCGCTTTCGCACGGTGCTGGCCGCCCTCTTCCTCTCCAACCCGTCCCAACTGAACCCGTCCGACCCCGCCGCCCGCACGCCGGCGAAGAGGCGACGATGAGGGTGCTCGTCGTCACCAACATGTACCCCCAGCCGGACCGGCCTGCCTTCGGCGTCTTCGTGCGGGACCAGGTGGAGTCGCTGCGGCGACGGGGCCTGGAGGTGGACGTCCTCTTCATCGATGGTCGGCGCAACCGGCTCAACTACCTGCTGGCCTATCCTCGCCTCTGGTGGCGGCTGGCGCGCCGCCGCTACGACATCGTCCATGCCCATTACATCTTCTCCGGGCTGGTGGCGCTGGCCCAGCGACGCTGCCCGGTGGTCCTCACCCACCACGGGCCAGAGGTCTTCATGACCTGGCAGGCCCTCCTCTGCCGGCTCTTCACCCGTTTCTTCGATGCCGTCATCGTCGTCTCGGAGGAGATGCGGCGCCGCCTGCCCTTCCCCGCCGCCTACGTGGTGCCTTGCGGGGTGGACTTGGCGCGCTTCCAGCCCCTCCCCCAGCGGGAGGCCCGCCAGGCGGCCGGCCTGCCTCTGGACAGGCGGCTCGTCCTGTGGGCGGGGGAGTACTTCCGGCCGGAGAAGCGATGGGACCTGGTGCAGGCGGCGTTCTCCCTTCTGCGCTCCCGTTATCCCGACGTGGAGCTGGTCCTTCTCTCCGGCCGGCCCCATGACCTGGTCCCCCTCTACATGAACGCCTGCGATGTCCTCCTCCTGACCTCCGACGCTGAGGGCTCGCCCATGGTGGTGAAAGAGGCGATGGCCTGCAACCTGCCCATCGTCTCCACAGCGGTGGGGGACGTGCCGGAGGTCATAGCCGGCACCAAGGGCTGCTACCTCTGTTCCCAGGAGCCGGAGGACATCGCCGCCAAGCTGGAGATGGCCCTGCGGTACGGCGGCCGGACGCGGGGGCGGGAGCGAGTGGCCCACCTGGAGCTGGACAGGATAGCCGAGCGGGTGGTGGCGGTCTACGAGGCGGCCCTGGCCGCCCGGGGCAAACGCCCATATCGCGATCTCACGGAGGCGCGGAGATGAAGCGGGCCTGTTTCCTGCGCCTGGGCTACTTCCCGGCGGAGGAGCACCTGCGCAAGAACGCCAGCGCCCTGGTGGAGGCCGGCTATCGCGTGGATGTCCTCTGCCTGCGTCGGCTGGGAGAGCGGGCGATGGAGCCCTACTGGGGCGGCACCGTGTACCGCCTGCCCCTGATGCACCGCCGGTCCGGGCTGGCCAGACACCTGTTCGAGCACGTAGCCTTCTGCCTCCTCTCGGCCCTGGTGCTCCCTGTCCTCTTCCTGAGAAGGCGCTACAGGGTGGTGGAGGTCTACGGACCACCGGACTATGCCATCTTCGCCGCCCTGCTACCGCGACTACTGGGCGCCCGACTCGTCCTCTACATCTTCGACCCGCTACCCGAGACGCTGGTCAGCCACCTGCAGGTGGACTCGGCCTCCCGCCTGGTGCGGCTGGCTACCTGGCTGGAGCGGGCCAGCACCGCCCTGGCGCAGCAGGTGGTGGTGGTCAGCCCATATCATGTGAGGGCACTGAGCGAGCGGGGCACGCCCCGGAGGAAGCTCGCCTGGCTTCCCAACGCCCCCGACGAGGCGGTGTTCCTGCCGCGGGAGCGGCCCGGCCCGCCTCTGGACGGCTTCGTCGTCGTCACCCACGGCACCCTCTTGGAGAGGTACGGCATCGATGAAATGGTGCGGGCGGCGGCCCTCCTCCGCTCCCGCATCCCGGGGCTGAAGGTGCGCATCATCGGCGAGGGGGAGCACCGGCCGGCCGCCGAGGCCCTCGCCCGCTCCCTCGGCCTCGATGGGGTCGTGGAGTTCGCCGGCTGGCTCCCCTACGGGCGCGTCGCCGCGGAGGTGCTGGCGGCCCACGTGGGCGTCGTCCCCGTCCGCTTCAACTCGTTGCCCAACAAGGTGTTCGAGTATGCCCTCCTGGGGCGTCCGGTGGTGGCCGCTGGCCAGCCGGCCATCTCCTGCGTTTTCGGCCCCGCCCTTCTCTACTTCCCGCCCGGCGATGCCAGCGCCCTGGCGGAGGCGCTCTTTTTCCTCTACCAGGATGTGTCCCTGCGTCAGCGCCTGGCTGACGCCGCCCGCGCCGTGGCGGAGCGTCACGCCTGGGTGCGGGCGAAGGCCGCATACGTAGAGCTCCACGAGCGCCCACTAGGACAAGCCGCCTGGCGGGCCGGGCCCGAGAGGACAGGGGGGTGAGGTGGTGCGCGTCTCCGTCATAGACCCGCGCGAGAGCCCCGCCTGGGAGGAGTTCGTGACGACTTGCCCGGAGGCCACCGTCTTCCACACCGCCCACTGGGCCAGGGTGCTGGTGGACAGCTACGGCTTCGCTCCTCGCTACTATGCGCTGACGGACGCCGGCGGCGATGTCCAGAGCGCCCTGCCCCTGATGCTGGTGCAGAGCTGGCTGACCGGCCGCCGGCTGGTGGGCCTCCCCTTCAGCGACGCCTGTCCGCCCCTCGCCACGGAGGCGGAGGGGCTCCATCTCCTCCTGGCCACCGCCGCTCGCGACGCCGAGCGTCAGCACCTGCGATACGTGGAGGTGCGGGGCGGAGAGCCCTCCCTGCTGGCCCACCGTCGCTTCGTCCCCCAGCCGGGGCTCTTCGTTCAGCACGTCCTGCGCCTGGACAGGGGGCTCGACGAGCTGATGGCCCTCGTCCACCCCTCCACGCGTGGAGGGATGCGCAAGGCGCGGCGCCTGGGCCTGCGAGTGCACCAGGCAGGGCCGGAGGGGCTACCCGTCTTCTATGAGCTCTACTGCCTGACCCGCCGCCGCCACGGCCTGGTGCCGGCGCCCTACCGCTTCTTTCAGGCCATGAGCGCCCATCTCCTGGAGAAGGGGCTGGGCACCCTCCTCTTCGTCGAGTTCGACGGCGAGGCGCTGGCCTGCAACCTCCTCCTCTGGTGGCGCAACACCGTGGTCTACAAATTCAACGTCTCCCGCCCGGATGCCCTCCAGGCCCGCCCCAACAACCTCCTCATGTGGGCCACCATCGAGCTGGCCAAGGAGATGGGGATGTCATGCCTCGACCTGGGCCGGTCCGACGCCGACCAGGAGGGGCTACGGCGTTTCAAGTCCGCCTGGGGGGCGGAGGAGCACTCGCTCACCTACTTCTACTTCCCCGGCCCGGAGGCCCGCTCCCGCGGCGCCGCCCGCTGGTTCGGTCGCCTCCTGGGGACGCTGGGCAGGTCATCCCCGGACTGGGCCTATCGGCGGGTGTGGCCGCGGTTCTACCGCCACCTGGGTTGAGACCCTTACTCGGCTCCCTCCCCGCCTCCGGGGCGTGCTATCATCCTTAACCGGCAGCCCCCAGGGCTCGATATCGGACTGCAGGAGGAGCGGAGCATGGCCGATTTCATCAAGGTAGCCACCCTGGACGAGGTGCCGCCAGGCGAAATGAAGCTGGTGGAGGTGGACGGCAAGGAGATCGTGCTGGCCAACGTGGGCGGCCAGATCTACGCCTTCGACAACACCTGCACCCATCGCGGCGGCCCCCTCCACGAGGGCGAGCTGACCGGTGATGTGGTGGAGTGCCCCTGGCACGGAGGCCGCTTCAACGTGAAGACCGGGGAGGTGGTGGGGCCGCCACCCTCTCGCCCCATAGCCACCTACCAGGTACAGGTAGAGGGGAGCGAGATCCGCCTGGCCCGGCCCTGACCTGCTGGCTGCCCGGGAGAGGAACGGGGGACGCCAGACGGCGTCCCCCGTGGCTTCTGTGCGCCGCGCGCCCTAGCCGCCAGCCAGGGGCGGGATGAGGATGACCTCGTCCCCGTCTTGGAGCTGGCGCTCGAAGTCCACGCTCTCGTTGTTGACGATGATGATCTGGGTCTCGTCGTCGGGTATGGCCAGCTCCCGCAGGAGCCGGTCCACTGTGGCCCCCTCTGGCAGCTCCAGCTCGAACCTGGGAGCGCCATTTGGCGAGAACTTCTCCAGGTAGGCCTGCAGCTCCACTCGCACCTTCATCTCTATCGCCCCGCCGGCCAGCGGCGGTCTGGCCTAGCTCTTGGCCATCTGGGCCTTGAGGCTCTCATAGGCCATCATACCATAGTTCACCCGTTCCCCTGCCAGGTGCCGCTTCCAGCGGGAGACGTTGCTCCGCCGCCGTATCAGCGACTGCAGCACGCCCAGCTCCTGGACGTCCTGTCCCCGGCCTATCACCACCACACCGACGACGCGATCTTCCCCATCCAGGAGTATCTTACGGTAGACGCCAGTGGACGGGTTGTAGAAGACGATGGGCTCCAGGCCCGGCCCCTCTCGGAACTGGCCCACGGAGGCACAGGCCCAGCCGAAGAGCTCGGTGACGTTCCAGCTCAGGCTGCCCGGGTAGGTCAGGCTATCGCCTGCCATGTTGGCCCCCGCCACGCGGCCCTGCTCCACGGCGGTGGGCCATATGGCATGGACCACTGCCTCGCCGCTGAGGAAGTCCCGCGTCTCGGCGCAATCGCCTGCGGCATAGACATCGGGTAGGCTGGTCTCCTGACGCTCGTTGGTCTTTATCCCCCGTCCTATCTCCAAGCCGGAGCCCTCCAGGAACTGGACGTTGGGCTCCACGCCAGTGCCGCACACTATCATGTCCGCCTGGCGCTCCTGGCCGCTCCGCAGGTGGATGACGTAGCGACCGTCCCTCCCGCGCTCGATGGCGGTCACGGCGTCCCCCAGTAGCACTTCGATGCCCAGCTTGCGCATCTCCTCTTCGAGGCGACGCCCCGCCGCCTCGTCCAGGAGCTGGGGCATCACCTGGTCGGCTATCTCTACCACGGTGTAGCGAAGGTGGGCCCGCTTAAGCAGGGCGTTGATGGTCAAGAGGCTGATGAAGCCAGCGCCGATGACGAAGCAGTCCCGCGCCCCCTCGCTGGTCTGCTCGATGCGGCGGGCATCTGCCAGCGTCCAGTGATAGCAGACCTCCGCTTCCCTTATGCCCTGGACGGGCGGCACGCGGGAACGAGAGCCGGTGGCGATGAGTAACTTGTCAAAAGATAAGGTCCGACCGTCCTCCAGTCGCACCCGCTTGCTGGCGGCGTCCAGGGCCGCCGCCCCCACCCCCCACACTACCTCCACGTTCTGGCGCTGGAAGTATTCGGCGGGCTGCAGGGTGATCTGGCCCAGGTTCTTCTCGCCGGCGATGAGGTAAGGCAGCGCCACCCGGGAGTAGCAGGGCTCCGGCTCCTTGGAGACCGCGGTTATCTGGCCCTCCGGGTCGCGCTGGCGTATGGCGTCGATGGCGGAGAGGCCGGCGGCGCTTATGCCCAGTATCAGGTAGCGGGTCATTACGTCCCCCTTGCGGTTGGCTGTGTTGCTCTGGACACGGCGTCCCGCTAGGCGAGGCCCAGGCGGGCCAGGGTCTCTGGCCGGGGGCGGCCCTCCTCGTCCCAGCCCCGCACCTGGTAGTACTCCTCCAGCATGGGCTCCAGCTCCACCACCTGGCCCTGGACGGAGCCGCCGGTGAGGGGCTCCCGGAGCATGCGGGGCGGCAGCGTGTCATCCGGGCGGCCCAGGCCAGCCCGCAGGTTGAAGAGGCGCTCCAGGTTCCAGATGCGCTCGCCGGCCAGCCACCAGTCGTCCATGCTGAGGCGCTCCCCGGTGGCAGCGTTGTACATGGCGCAGAGCTGCTCGTGGGTCACGGCGAACATGCTGAAGGTGCAGATGCCGGCCGAGTCCTCGCAGGCCGCCTTGTCCTGCACGTACTTCTGGAGGGCCGCCTTCCCCTCGATGCTGAAGGGGTCGCTCCGCTTGTCGGGCGGGGCGAACCACTCCTGGCTCATGGAGTAGCCCCGCAGGTGGCAGGCGCCGCGGTTGGAGGTGGCGTAGCCCAGCCCCATCCCCTTGGCGCCGCGAGGGTCGTAGGCGGCGAAGTCCTGCTTCTTCACCCCCATGAAGAGCTCCGGGTGGCCGTAGTGCTCCGCCAGGCGGTAGCCGCCCTCCGCCAGCAGGTTGCCGAACTTCCCCCGCCGGTAGGCCATCAACTCCAGGCAGCCGATGACGGCATCCGGGTTGCCGAAGCGCAGCTCGAACGGTAGCTCCGCCAGGTCTTCGGGCGGGATGTAGCCCCGTTCCGCCAGCTCCATGGCGGTGGCGATGGTGCCGCCGGCGGAGATGGTGTCCATGGCCAGCAGGTTGCACAGGTAGTTGGCGTAGAGGACGGCCGGGAGGTCTCCCACGCCGCAGTCGGTGCCCAGACCGAAGATGGTCTCATACTCCGGGCCCTCGCCCTTGCCCTGCCACTTGGAGGCGCCCTTGATCTCCGTCACCCGGGCGCAGCCGATGGGGCAGGAGTAGCAGCCCTTGTTGCGGGTCAGCACCGTCTGGGCGATGGTCTGTCCGTTGACGTTGTTGGCCAGCTCGAACTGGCCCACCTGGAAGTTGCGGGTGGGCAGGATGCCCACGGCGTTGGTGAAGCCCACGGTGGAGGCTGTCCCCAGTCCGCGCAGGGCCTTGGCGGTGGTGGGAGACTTGTTCACCACCTCCAGCGCCTCGAAGACCACCTGGGAGAAGCCCAGCGGGTCGGCTATGGGGACGGCGCCCGTGCCGCGCACGACGATGGCCTTGACGTTCTTGGCTCCCATGGCCGCTCCCACCCCGGAGCGCCCCGCCGCCCTCGACTTGTCGTTGATGACGCAGGCCACCCGGCAGAGGTTCTCACCGGCGGGGCCGATGCCAGCGATGCGGGCCTGAGGGTCAGTCTCGGCCCGCAGGATGTCCTCGGACTCGTCGGTGGTCTTGCCCCAGACGTGGGAAGCGTCACGTATCTCCACCTGATCGTTGTAGACCCAGATATAGACGGGCCGCGGCGCCCGGCCCTCCAGGATGACCATATCGTAGCCGGCGAACTTCAGCTCCGGCCCCCAGTAGCCGCCGGAGTTGGAGCAGGCGATGGCGTCGGTCAGGGGGCT
>DAOTWZ010000089.1:0-22699 GCA_034435615.1 Dehalococcoidia bacterium | reverse complement strand
CCGCCGGGCTACGTGGGCTACGAGGACGCCGCCCAGCTCACCGACACGGTGCGGCGCAAGCCCCACTGCCTCATCCTTCTGGACGAGATAGAGAAGGCCCACCCGGACGTCTTCAACATGCTCCTCCAGATCTTCGACGACGGCCACCTGACCGACGCCAAGGGCCGCCGGGTGGACTTCCGCAACACCATCATCATCATGACCTCCAACGTGGGGTCCGACCTCATCCGCAAGGAGAACGTCCTCGGCTTCTCCACCAAGCGGGAGGAGGCCCAGGGCTTCCAGGAGCAGTACGAGCGGATGAAGGAGAAGGTCCTCCAGGCCATGCGGCAGGTCTTCCGGCCGGAGTTCCTCAACCGCCTGGACGCCGTGGTGGTCTTCCATCCCCTCACCAAGGAGCACATCCGCCAGATCGTCGAAAAGGAGATCGGCGAGATCAGCAAGCGGGTGGCCCTCAAGGACATCGCCGTGGAGATCACCGACGCCGCCAAGGACTGGCTGGGCGAGAAGGGCTTCGACCCCGTCTTCGGCGCCCGGCCCCTGCGGCGGGTCCTCCAGAACGAGATCGAGGACCGCCTCTCCGAGGCCATCCTGGAGGAGCGCTTCCGCCCTGGCGATACCGTCCGCATCGACGTCCAGAACGGCGAGATCGTCCTCCTCAACGCCTCCCAGCCGGCCCTCACCTGAAGGCCGGCCCTGCCCTCGCCCTTACCGGGCCCGCCTGGAGTCCAGGCGGGCCCGTTCCTTCTCTCCGGCCCCCTTGCCAGACGGGCGGGGCCGTGCCATAATGCTCTAGAACATGAGTTCCAAAACGCGGGCCCGCTCCCTCTACCTCTGCCAGGAGTGCGGCCAGGAGAGCCCCCGCTGGCAGGGGCGCTGCCCGGCCTGCGGCGCCTGGAACAGCCTCAGCGAGTTCACCCCCGCGCCGGCGGCGCCGCTGCCCTCCCGCCCGGCCGCCCCCGCCCGCGAGCTGGAGGGCATCGCCGAGGACGAGCAACCCCGGCTCTCCACCGGCCTGGGGGAGCTGGACCGCGTCCTGGGGGGAGGGCTCGTCCCCGGCTCCCTGGTCCTCCTGGGAGGCGACCCCGGCATCGGCAAGTCCACCCTGGTCCTGCAGGCCGCCCTGGCGGTGGCCCGCTCGGGTCGCAGCGTCCTCTACGTCTCCGGTGAGGAGTCCCCCGCCCAGGTCAAGCTGCGGGCCCGCCGCCTGGCCCTCCCCGGCCGCGGCCTCTTCCTCCTGAGCGAGACCGACCTCACCGCCGCCCTGCGGGAGGCGGAGAGGCTGGACCCTGGCCTCCTCATCGTGGACTCCATCCAGACCGTCTACAGTCAGTCCGCGCCCCAGGCGCCGGGCAGCGTGGCCCAGCTCCGCCAGTGCACCCTGGAGCTGATGCAGTGGGCCAAGCCCCGGGGGGTGCCGGTGGTCCTCATAGGCCACGTAACCAAAGAAGGGGAGATCGCCGGCCCGCGGCTCCTGGAGCACCTGGTAGACGTCGTCCTCTATCTGGAGGGGGAGCGCTTCAGCAGCTACCGCCTCCTGCGAGGGGTCAAGAACCGCTTCGGCTCCGTGGCCGAGGTAGGCGTCTTCGAGATGACGGGCCGCGGCCTGACGGAGGTGCCCAATCCCTCCGAGCTGTTCCTGGCGGAGCGCGGAGAGGGCAGCGTGGGCTCCCTGGTGGCGCCCATCATGGAGGGTAGCCGCTGCCTCCTGGTGGAGGTGCAGGCCCTCACCAGCCCCTCCTTCGCCCCGGCGCCCCGGCGGACGGCCAACGGTGTCGACTTCAACCGCCTGGTCCTGGTATCGGCCGTGCTGACGCGCCGGCTGGGACTGCATCTGGGAAACCAGGACATCGTCGTCTCCGTAGTGGGCGGCCTGCGGGTCCAGGAGCCCGCCGCCGACCTGGCGGTGGCCCTGGCCATCGTCTCCAGCTTACGGGACCGCCCCCTGCCAGCGGACCTGGTGGCCCTGGGAGAGGTGGGGCTCTCCGGGGAGCTGCGCTCCGTGGGCCACCTGGAGCGCCGTCTGGCGGAGGCGGCCCGCCTGGGATTCCGTCGCTGCCTCCTGCCCCGCTCCGCCCTGCGCAGGCAGCCTGCTCGGGCCGGCTTGGAGCTACTGCCCGCCGCCTCCCTGCGGGAGGCCGTCCGCCTCGCCTTCGCCCGGGCGGACGGCCACGGCGGGCCTCCCCCGCCATGACCCTCCGCCTTGACCCCTCACCCCGCCCCTCTCTATAATCCCGGCGAAGTGCCCGGCCCCGCGGGAGGCGGCGGCCGCACCGATTCCTGGACACAGGGAGCAGGGGGGTAAAGATATGGCGCGCCAGGATATCGACACCGGCTGGCGGGAGCGCTGCGGCGACCGCCTCATGGAGCCCAAGGAGGCCATAAAGGCCGTCGTCCGTCCGGGGGACCGCATATGGTGCGGCGGCTGGACCTCCGTCCCCCTCACCCTATGCAACGCCCTGGCCGAGCTGGCCCCCGAGCTGCGGGGCTGCGAGATCCTCACCTTCCTCACCCCATTCAACTGGGACCGCCCGGAGGTCTTGGAGCACCTGCGCATCATCAGCCTCTACGCCGGCCCCTTCGAGCGCAAGGCGGTGAACGAGGGCCGCTTTGACTACATACCGGTCATCCGCTGGCGCACCCACACCCTGCCCCCCATCCTGGACAACCGGTTCCGGGTGGCCCTCATACCCATCTCACCCCCGGACGAGGAGGGCTGGTGTAGCTTCTCCGGCGGCGTCTGGTTCGGCCAGACCGTCCGCCGCCACGCCGAGCAACTGGTGGGCGAGATCCGCCCCGGCACCATACGCACCGGCGGCGAGAACCGCATCCACATCAGCGAGTTCGCCGCCGTGGCCGAAACGGCGCCCATCACCGCTCCACCCCCCATCCCTCCCCGCAGCCCGGAGACGGAGGCGGCCGCCAACGTCATCTGCACCCTGGTGGCCCACGAGATACTCCGGGACCGCGCCACCGTCCAGATAGGAGTGGGCGACGTCTCCGCCGCCATGCCCGCCTTCATGGAGCACCTGCACGACATCGGCATCCACAGCGAGCTCATCCCAGGCGGCATCGCCGACCTGGTGGAGAAGGGCGTGGTCACCGGCAAATACAAGGGCCTGCACGATGGCAAGGTCGTCGGCACCGGATTCGCCCAGCTCTCCCAGGAGGAGTACCAGCGCATAGACGGCAACCCCGCCTTTGAGCTCTACGACTTCACCTACACCGACGACATCCAGAACCTGCTCCGCCTCCACAACTTCTTCGCCATCAACAACGCCCTGGCCGTGGACCTCACCGGCAACGTCTGCGCCGAGACCATGGGCACCCAGATATACTCGGGCCCCGGCGGCCAGACCGTCTTCGCCTTCGCCGCCGCCACCACCAACAACGCCTCCGTCACCGTCCTCCCCTCCAGCCAGGTGCTGCCCAGCGGCGAGCGAGTGTCCCGCATCGTCCCCATACTGGAGCCAGGCTCCATGATCACCGTCCACCGCGGCTACACCGATTACGTGGTGACGGAGCAGGGGATAGCCCGCCTCACCGGGAAGACGATACGCCAGCGCATCGACGAGCTCATCTCCGTGGCCCACCCGGACTTCCGCGGCGAGCTGAGGGGACAGGCCCGCAAGCTCTACGGCGTCGGCTAGAAGTCGATGGCCTTGTGGCGGAGGAGCACGCTCTGGATCAGCCCCACCCCCACCAGGGTGGAGATGAGAGAGCTTCCCCCCTGAGAGATGAGGGGCAGGGGGATCCCCGTCACCGGTAGCAGGCGCACGTTCACCGCCACGTTGATGAACACCTGCACCAGGACCATCACCACGATCCCCGTCACCAGCAGCCGGCCGAACAGGTCATAGGCCAGGCTGGCTGCCCTGATCCCCCGGAAGAGGAGGAGCGTGTAGAGGCCCAGCAGCACCACCGCCCCCAGGAGCCCCAGCTCCTCCCCCAGCACAGAGAAGATATAGTCCGTGCTGGCCGTCTGCAGGAAGTCCAGCTGCGTCTGCGTCCCCTGGAAGAGCCCCCTCCCCAGCACCCCCCCGGAGCCCACACCGATCTCCGCTTGACGGATGTTGAAGCCACCCCCCAGGGGGTCCAGGTTGGGGTTGAAGAAGAGGGCCAGCCGCTCCCGCTGATAGTCCCCCAGCGCCGCCACGGCGATGAGGGGAATGGCCAGCACCATGAAGGCCAGGAGGGACAGGACATGCCCCGCTCTGGCCCCGCCCATCGTCACCAGGGCCAGCCAGATGGCGCCGAAGACGATGGCCGTCCCCATGTCCGGCTCCACCATCACCAGGACCGCCGGCAGCCCGGCGATGAGGATGCTCAGCAGGAAGTTGGAGAGCTTGTGCATCTCCCCCTGACGGTCCGTGAGGAAGCGGGCCAGGGCGATGATGGTGAACAGCTTGGCCAGCTCCGAAGGCTGGATCTGGACGCCACCGATGGTGAGCCAGCGCCGCGCCCCGTAGGAGGCATCCCCCACCAGCAGCACCGCCACCAGCAGCGCCAGCCCCAGCCCGTAGAGGCTGGGCGCCACCGACCCCAGCAGTCGGTAGTCCATATAGGCGGCCCCTGCCAGCAGGAGCAGCCCCACACAGGCGTAGATGGCCTGCTTGGCCACGGGGTGGTCCAGGCCCCGGATCCCCTCCGGGTAGGAGCTGAGGGAGGCGCTGTAAATGAGGAGCCCCCCGTAGGCGGCCAGCGCCAGGGCGGCCGCCAGCAGCCAGGGATCGAAGTGGCGGGGGAGATGGGGTGCCCTCATGGCCTGCCGGCGCGCAGTCGCTGCGCCAAATCGCTACCGTTGAAGATGTAGTCCAGGATCTTGGCAGCCGCCGGGGCGGCGTCCTGGCCGCCGCTGCCCCGTCGCATGAAGACCACCACCGCCACCAACGGGTCATCGGCAGGGGCGAAGCCCACGAACCAACCGTGGGTGGATAAGCGGCCCCGAGCGTCCGGCTCCCCGAACTCGGCGGTGCCCGTCTTCCCCGCCACCTTGACGCCCCGCACCGCCGCCGCCTGGGCGACGCCGCTCTCCACTGACATCACCATACCCTGTCGCACCACCCCCAGATTCTGGGGCGATACCGGCACCGTCCGCTTCACCTCCCTCTGGGCTGTCCGCACCGTGTGGCCGCTGGCGTCCCGCGCCTCCCGCAGGAGATGGGGCTGCAGGAGTTGGCCGCCGTTGGCTACGGCGCCCACCGCCACCAGCATCTGGAGAGGAGTGGCCCGCAGATACTCCTCGCCGATGGCGAACCAGCAGGTGTTCCCCAAGTACCAGGGCTCGCCTATCGTCCGCTCCTTCCAGCGGGGGTCGGGGACGGTGCCCGCCACCTCCGCCGGCAGGTCTATCCCTGTCGGCTCGCCCAGGCCGAAGGAGCGAGCGTAGTTGGCCAGCCTGTCCGGCCCCAGGCCACGGAACTCGTCCGGCCTGGCGCCCGCCAGGTAGTAGAAATAGACGTTGGATGACATGGCCAGAGCGCGGTACATGTCCAGCCGGCCCAGGCGCGACCAATCCTCGCACACATAGACGGCGTTGGGGTCTATCTCGTTGGGGATGACGATGTAGCCCTGGCTGACGAACGTCGTGTCCGGCCTGGCCACCCCCTCCTGCAGCGCCGCCGCCGCCACGATGGTCTTGAAGGTGCTGCCGGGGGCGAAGTTCTCGGCCGTGGCGTGGTTCAGGAGGGGCTTGCCAGGGTTGTCCGTGAGGGCGGCCAGCTCCTCCGGCCGCAGGGGACGGGAGAAGATGTTGGGGTCGAAGGTGGGGAGGGAGACCAGGGCCAGCACCTCCCCCGTGCGCACGTCCATAACGACGGCGGCCGCGTTCTCGGAGCGCCCCATGTGCTGCTGCAGCGCCTCCGCCACCTTACGCTGCAGGTCCAGGTCTACGGTGAGGACCAGGTTGGCCCCGTCCACAGGCGCCCTCTCCGAGACGACTCGCCGCTCCCGTCCGCTGGCGTCCACCTCCACCAGCCGGCGCCCCGGCTCCCCCCGCAGCAGCGACTCGTAGCTGGCCTCCACCCCCGCCTTGCCCAGCCAGTCGTGCATCGTGTATCCCTGGTCGCGGAGGGCCTGGTACTCCTCGCTGGATATGGGGCCCATGTAGCCCAAGACGTGGGCCATGAGCGGCCCCTCCACGTAGCGACGGGTAGACTGCACCACCAGGCGCACGCCGGGCAGGTCGGGCTCCCGCTCCTTGAGGGCGAGGGCGGTGTTGCGGTCCAGGTCCTCCTTCAGCACCAGGGGGACGTAGGGGCTGGTGCGCCCCCTGGCCTCCGTCACCCTGGCCCGTATCTCCCCAGGCGCCATGCCGATGACGCGGCCCAGCTCCTCGAAGACCGTTTCCTCCTGGCCGGCGGGGAGGTCGCCCGGCACCACGGCGGCGGCGTAGCGGGGCTCGTTGTAGACCAGGGGACGCCCCTGACGGTCGTAGATGAGGCCGCGGGCCGCCGGGACCTGGACCTCCCGCAGGGCGTTTATGGCCGCCAGCTCACGGTAGCGCTCCCCCTCCACTACCTGCATCCTCACCAGTTGCCCCAGGAGGACCAGGAAGAGAAGGACCACCAGCAGCCGCAGGAGCCTGAAGGCGCCCTGGCCGGCAGCGGGGGCCCGCTGCTGCCGCCGCGGCTTGGGTGAGCGCCAGCGTCGCCGCGTCGTCGTCGCCATCAGCCGAGCCTCAAGGCCGCGCTCGCCTCCCGCCTGGGCTGCCGTCCCCACAGCCAGCGCAGGGGGAGGTAAAGGAGCGGCGTCGCGAAGCCGTTGACCACCAGGGCCGGGAGCAGGCCGCGCCAGAGGGCCGGCCACCAGGGCAGGCCCTCGCCGGACGCTGCCAGGGCGGAGAGCAGGACCAGGTGGAAGGTCAGGGTGCCCAGGGCCACCGCCAGGAGGGCCAGAGGGAAGAGGGCCGGCAGCGGCCACACCTCCTTGAGGGAGGTGACCAGCACCGCCACCGCCAGCGCCAGCACCGACACGCCCAGGGGGTAGCCGCTGGCCAGGTCCAGCGCCAGGCCAGCGAGGGGGGCCAGGAGCATCGCCTCGCCGGGGGCGCGCAGAGCGGCCCAGCAGGCCACCAGCACCAGGAGGAGGTCCGGCGTCGCCCCCAGGGGACGCAGCCCCGGCAGGAGGGAGCGGGCCAGCACTACCAGGACGAGGACCAGCAGGACGGCGCCCAGATGCCTCATGCCCCCTCCATCTCCAGCGGCGTGAAGCTCAGGA
Organism: Dehalococcoidia bacterium; assembly: GCA_034435615.1. Lineage (GTDB taxonomy): Bacteria > Chloroflexota > Dehalococcoidia > SM23-28-2 > HRBIN24 > H17-190. The sequence continues at coordinate 15,481 of DAOTWZ010000089.1, read as the reverse complement.
CCACCAGGACCGACCGCAGGCGGCCCAGGGGGGCGGCCGGCTCCACCTCCGCCCGCACAAAGAGGTCCTGCGGCCGCGCCTGCACCGAGCGCACCGTCCCCACCAGCAGCCCCGGCGGGTGCTTCCCCCCCAGGCCAGAGGTCACCACCAGATCGCCCTCGCGAAGGGGGGTGCCCTGGGGGACCATGTCCAGGAGGGGAGGTAGCCCCACCCGGCCGCTCACCACTCCCCTGGCCTCCCCCTGCGCCGACTGCACGGAGACGTTGACCGCGGAGGCGGCATCGGTGACGAGGCGCACCCAGGCGTAGTCCGGGAAGACGCGGTAGACGGTGCCCACCAGGCTGCCGCCCTCGGAGAGGACCACCATCCCCTGGCGGACGCCATCGCCCTCGCCGCGGTCTATGGCCATTACCTGCTGCAGGGGCCCCAACTGGAGGGCGATGACCCGCGCACCCACCATTCGCTCCTGCGGGTGCCCCTCCTTGAAATCGAGGAGCCGCTCCAGCTCCTCCACCCGCTGGCGGGCGTCCTCCCGGCTGGCCAGCTCCTGGCGCAGACGCTCCACCTCCTCCTGGAGGCGCCGGTTCTCCTCCGCCAGCTCCCCCTGCCGGAAGAGCCCTCGCAGGAAATCCGTCACGGCGTCCCTGGCCGCCTGCACGGCCAGGGTGGGCGGGGCCACCATCCGCAGGGAGAGGGAGCGCACGGGGTCCAGGGTGCCCTTCTCGGACAGGAAGAGGGTGAGGGTGCTCAGAGCGAGCATCCCCAGGAACCAAAGGGCCATCCGGACTATCAGCCCCGGCGAGGGCTGAAAGCTAGGCGGACCCGCCATAACCCTATGGTTGTCTCCTGCGAGAGGCTACCGCGGGGCGCGCCTCCGACGCGAGTTGAGGCGCGCCTGCAGCTTCTGTAGGAAGGCCGTCTCCTCCAGCACCTCGGCACAGCCACGGACGACGCAGCGCAGGGGGTCCTCGGCCATATAGACCGGGAAGCGCGTCTCCTGCGCCAGCCGGCGGTCCAGCCCCCGCAGGAGGGCACCCCCGCCACAGAGGGCGATGCCCCGGTTCATGATGTCCGCCACCAGCTCAGGCGGCGTCACCTCGATGGTCTGGCGCACCGCCTCCACGATGGCATCGACGGAGCCGGAGATGGCGTCCCGTATCTCCACGCTGGAGATCTCCACCGCCTTGGGGAGCCCGGTGGCCAGGTCGCGCCCCCGCATCACCAGGGTGATCTCCTCCTCCAGGGGAGCGGCGGAGCCAGCCGCTATCTTCAGCTCCTCCGCCGTGCGCTCGCCTATCAGGATGTTGTGCACCTGGCGGGCGTAGGTGATGATGTCCTGGTCCATCTCGTCCCCGGCGATCTGGATGGACGTGGAGGCGACGATGCCGCCCATGGAGAGGACGGCCACCTCCGTGGTGCCGCCGCCGATATCGGCGATCATGCAGCCGCCCGGCTCCATCACCGGCAGCCCGGCGCCGATGGCGGCCGCCATCGGCTCCTCCACCAGGTAGCACTCACGGGCGCCGGCGTTGATGGCCGCATCGTGCACAGCCCGCTTCTCCACCTCCGTCACCCCGGAGGGGATGCCGATGACCACTCGGGGGCGCGGCAGGGCGAAGGAGTTGTTGTGGGCCGCCCGGATGAAGTACTGCAGCATCTTCTCCGTGACGGCGAAATCGGAGATCACGCCGTCGCGGAGCGGCCGCACCGCCACGATGTCGGCCGGCGTGCGTCCCACCATGCGCTTGGCCTCCGCCCCCACCGCCAGCACCCGCTTCTCGATACGGTCGATGGCCACCACGGAGGGCTCCTCGATGACCAGGCCCTTGCCCCGCACTATGGCCAGGGTGTTGGCCGTCCCCAGGTCTATGGCGATATCATGGGAGAAAAGGCCCAGGATGCTGTTGAGCGGGTTCAGCCTCAATGACCTGCCCTCCCTCGTCTACTCAACGCATTATACCCACAACCCTAGGTAGGTGCGCTATCTCCCGGGCGCCCTGCCCTCAACTGTCGCCCGCTGGGCAGGCGCCCCACAGGCCGCGATTGTTCGCCCTGGCCTCCGCCTCCAGGCGAACGAACAGCTCGGCATATTTGACATCGGGCGGGAAGGTGGCAGCGCTGGCGTAGCCCTCTGCCACCATCAAGGCGTTGACCATCTGCCCGTCCACCCAGACATAACGCAAGAGCCGGCCGAAGCGGTCCGTCTCCGAGACGTCCTTTTCCAGCATCACCTGCCGGCCCTGGACCAGCTCCCGGTTGCGGCGGCTCGCCTCCGGACCGTAGCACTCCACGGGCCGCCCCGGCGCCACCGTCTCCGGCGTGTCGATGCCGATGTAGCGCACGGTGTACTCCCTGCCCGCTATCTGCACGTGGATGGTGTCGCCGTCCACCACCCGCACCACCTGGGCCGGCACCAGGCCAGAGGGAGGCGTTGGGAGGAGCACGCTGGCCGGCGGGCGGGCGGGCTCCTCAGTAGGGACGGGCGTCGCCGTAGCTGTGGGGGCGGCGTCCTGGGGCGTCGCCGGGACCGGGGCCCCGGCGCAGGCGGCCATGACCAGGGAGACGAGGCCCGCCAGCGCCAGGAGGGGACGGGGCATCACACCTCCACACCGTGCTTTCGCAGAAGCTCCAGGAACTCCTCCTCGTTCAGGCGGGGGATGCCGTAGCGCTCGGCCTGGGCCAGCTTGGAGCCCGGGTCTTCGCCCACCACCACGTAATCGGTGTTGCGGGTCACCGTATCCTTGGCCACGCCGCCCAGGCGGCGCACCAGCTCCTGGGCCTGGCCACGGGTGAGGGAGGCGAGGCTGCCCGTGAAGACGAAGACCTTCCCCTTCAGGGGGCCTTCCTGCGCCTCCCCCTCCAGCTTGCCCATCTCCACGCCGGCGCGGCGCAGCTTCTCCAGCACTCGCTGGTTGCGCTCGTTGCGGAACCATTGATAGACGCTCTCGGCGATCTTGGGGCCGATGCCCGGCACCCCGGAGAGCTCCTCCAGGCTGGCCTGGGAGAGCCTGTCGATGCTGCGGAACTCCTGGGCCAGGAGCTGGGCGATCTCGCTCCCTACGTGCCGGATGCCCAGAGCGAAGATGAGGCGCCCCAGGGGGCGGTGCTTGCTGGCCTCGATGTTGCGCAGGATCTTGTCGGCCAGGACGGGGCCCATGCGCTCCAGCTTGAGGAGCTGCTCCCGCTGCAGGTAGTAGAGGTCGGCAGGGTCTTCCACCAGCCCGGCGGCCAGCAGGGCCTCGCACCACTTCTCCCCCAGGCCATCTATGTCCATGGCCGCCCGCTGGACGAAGTGGGTGAGCCAGCGGAAGGTCTGGGCCGGGCAGGAGGGGTTGATGCAGTAGCGCATCGCCTCGCCCGGGGGTCGGACCACCTCGCCGCCGCAGGCGGGACAGGCGGTGGGCGGCTCGTAGGGACGCTCCTGCCCGGTCCGGCGGGCCACCACGGGGCCCACCACCTGCGGTATCACCTCACCCGCTCGGTGCACCACCACCCAGTCGCCGATGCGGATGTCACGGCTCCTGATAATGTCCTCGTTGTGGAGGGTCGCCTGCTTGACGATGACGCCCCCCACCTGGACCGGCTCCAGCACGGCATAGGGGTTGATGCTGCCGGTGCGGCCCACGTTGTGTCTTATGTCAAGGAGACGCGTCGTGGCCTCTACCGGCGGGAACTTGTAGGCGATGGCCCAGCGGGGCTCCCGTCCCACCACCCCCAGGCGGTCCCAGAGGTCCAGATCGTTGGCCTTCACCACCAGGCCGTCTATCTCATAGGGGAGGCTGTAGCGCCGCTCCACCCACTCCTCCCACTGCTGCTGGACCTGGTCCAGGGTATCGCAGAGGACGTTGTAGGGGTTGACGCGGAAGCCCAGCTCCTTGAGCCACTCCAGGACCTCCCAGTGGCGGCGGGGGTGGGGGCCCTCGCACCAGCCGAGCTGATAGACGAAGATGTCCAGCTTGCGAGAGGCCGTCACACGGGGGTCCTTCTGGCGGACGGAGCCGGCGGCGGCGTTGCGGGGGTTCATGAAGAGCTTCTGGCCCCGGGCGGCCAGCTCCTCGTTCAGCCGCTCGAAGGCGTCCTTGGGCATGTAGACCTCGCCCCGCACCTCGAAGCGGGGGGGGACGTTGTCCTTGCGCAGCCGCATGGGGATACTGCGGATGGTCTTCAGGTTCTCGGTGACGTTCTCGCCCCGGAAGCCATCGCCGCGGGTGGCCCCCTGGACGAAGCGACCGTCCTCGTAGACCAGGGCCACGGAGAGGCCGTCAATCTTGTGCTCCACCACCATCTGGAACTGGTCCACCTCCCCCAGCGTCTGGACACGGCGGTGCCAGGCCCTCAGCTCCTCCAGGTTGAAGGCGTTGGCCAGAGAGAGGAGAGGGAGGCGGTGTTCCACCACCCCGAAGGCCTCCACCGGCTGGCCGGGCACCCGTTGGGTGGGGGAGTCCGGCGTCACCAGCTCCGGGTAGTGCTCCTCTATGGCGCGCAGGCGACGCATCAGCTCGTCGTACTCGGCGTCGCTGATCTCGGGCTGGTTGAGGACGTAGTAGAGGTAATCGTGGCGGTTTATCTCGGAGCGGAGCTCCTCGGCGGCCAGCTTCGCCTCGTAGACGTTTGCGAACCCGCAGCCCATAGCAATACCAGTTTACCGGAAGGCGCCGGCGGGGCTACAAGGGGGTATTCCGTAAAGTGGCCGGCAGGGCCGGCGGGCGGTATACTGAGTTTGTTCCATGCGCGTGGTCATAGTGGACTACGGGGCCGGCAACCTGCGCAGCGTGGCCAGGGCGGTGGCCCACGCCGGTGGCCAGCCGGTCGTCTCCTCCCGGCCGGAAGACCTCATGGAGGCGGAGGCCGTGGTCATGCCCGGGGTGGGCGCCGCCGCCGATACGATGCGCAACCTGGAGGCCCGTGGCCTGGTGGGGCCCCTCAGGGAGTACATAGGCCAGGGGAGGCCCTTCCTGGGCGTCTGCATGGGCCAGCAAGCCCTGTTCGACTATTCCGAGGAGGGGGGCCGACATCCCTGCCTGGGCGTCCTGCCGGGGCGCGTCGTCCGTCTCCCTCAGGGGCTGAAGGTGCCCCATATGGGCTGGAACCGCCTGCGCATCCGGCGGCCCCACCCGGTGCTGGAGGGTATAACGGACGGCACCTACTTCTACTTCGTCCACAGCTACTACCCGGAGCCAGCGGAGCCGGAGGTGGTGGTTGCCACCGCCTGGTACGGGGTGGAGTTCCCGGCCATCGTCGCCCGGGGCGCCCTAGTGGCCACCCAGTTCCATCCCGAAAAGAGTGGAGAGGCGGGCCTGCTCCTCTACCGCAACTTCCTGCGCTTGGCGGCCCGCGTCCATGCCTAGGGAGCCGGCCCCGCACCCTGGCGAGCCGTCCGGTCAGATGGAGAGGAGGTCGTGTCCGTAATGGGAGAGGGACGACAGCCCAAGCTCGTGCCGCACCTCTGGTATACGGCCGAGGCGGAGGAGGCCGCCCGCTTCTACGCCTCGCTCTTCCCCGACTCGCGAGTGGACAAGGTGCACTACCTGCCCGCCGACTCGCCCAGCGGCCCCGCCGGCTCCGTGGCCATCGTCCGGTTCACGCTGTTCGGCCAGCCCTTCATGGCCATCAGCGGCGGCCCCCACCACCCCTTCAATGATGCCATCTCTTTCCTGGTGCTCTGCGACTCCCAGGAGGAGCTGGACCGCTACTGGGACGCCATCGTCGAGCACGGCGGCCAGCCCCAGGCCTGTGGCTGGATAGTGGACCGCTACGGCCTCAGGTGGCAGATCGCTCCCAGGCGCCTGCACGAGATGCTGGAAGACCCTGACCAGGCCAGGGCCAAGCGGGTGGCCGAGGAGATGCTCGGGCAGGTGAAATTCGATCTTGAGAGGCTAGAGGCGGCCTATCGCGCCGCCTAGGGCCTTCCCCAGCCCTAGAGCGATGCGAGCAATCCTGTGAGCTACCGTCGCCCCCCATGGAGATCATCCCGGCCATAGACATCCGCGGCGGCCGCTGCGTCCGCCTCACCCGCGGCGATTACGCCCAGGAGACGGTATACGACGACGACCCCGCCGCCGTTGCGCAGCGCTTCCAGGAGCAGGGGGCGTCCCGCCTCCACGTGGTGGATCTGGACGGCGCCCGCGAGGGCCGCCCGCTGAACCGGGAGGCCATCATCTCCATCCTGGGGGCCGTCTCTCTGCCCGTCCAGGTGGGCGGCGGCATACGGGAGCTGGAGACCGTCCGGGACTACCTGACGCTGGGGGTGGACCGCTGCGTGCTGGGGACGGCCGCCGTGGAGGACCAGGCCACCCTCCAGGAGGCGCTGCGCCTCTTCCCGGGACGCATAGCCGTGGCTGTGGACGCCCGGGAGGGGAGGGTGGCCACCCGGGGCTGGCTCAGAGAGACGGGGCTGGAGGCCACCGCCCTGGTGGAGCGGTTGCTGGGCCTGGGCGCCCAACACATCATCTACACCGACATCCTGCGGGACGGCACCCTCTCCCGCCCCAACCTGCCGGCCGTCGCCTCCCTGGTGGCCAGCCTGCGCCGTCTCGCCCCGCAGGCCACCCTCGTCTACTCCGGCGGCATCGCCACCCTGGCCGACCTGGAGGAGCTGGCTCGCCTGGGCCTGGACGGGGCCATAGTGGGGAGGGCGCTCTACACCGGGGATATAGACCTCCGCCAGGCCCTGGCCACCGTGGGCCAAGGGCGACGCCCCTAAGCGGCCATGCCCTGGCTGCCGGGCGGCGATAAGCGGTATACTTAGGCCGCAGAGGTCTGATTTAGAGGTCGCTAAGAGTCAAGGAGGCCGACATGACCATGGACGCTGCCATCCCCGAGGACATCCGGGACCTGACCAGGGGCCTCATCCAGGGCCTCATCGAGTTCGTGGAGGCCGAGGTCGTCCCCCTGGAGGAGAGGGACAAGGACATCCTCAACGACGAGCGTAAGCTCTTCCGGGAGGACGGCTATCTGGTGGAGCGGGCGCAGGAGGCGCGCCGCCAGGTGCGCCAGCGCTCCGCCCAGGCCGGCTTCTACACCATGTTCGCCCCGGAGTCGGTCGGCGGTGGTGGCGTCCCCCTGCGGGCCATGACCTTCGTCCAGGAGGCCTACTACCGTCGCTTCGGCCCGGGGCGGCCCTACCTGGGCTGGGGCAAGGGCTTCCTCACCAGCCCGCCGGTGGCCAGCTTCGTGGACGGCCCCTCCTACATGTTCACCTTCGCCAGCGAGAGCGTCCGCCGCGACTTCCTCCCCCAGCTCCTGCGGGGCGAGAAGACCATCTGCTTCGCCCTCTCCGAGCCCGACGCCGGCTCCGATGTCTGGGGCATCAAGACCCGCGCCCGCCGGGACGGCGACGACTGGGTCATCAGCGGCAGCAAGCAGTGGATCACCAACGGCCCCTACGCCGACTACGCCATCGTCTTCGCCGTGACCGATGAGGAGCAGGCCGCCCAGCACCGGGGCGGCATCACCGCCTTCTTCGTGGAGACCAGCGCCCCCGGCTTCAGCAAGGAGAGCATCATCCGCGTCATGGGCCACCTGGGCAGCGACTGCGGCATCCTCACCCTGGACAACGTGCGGGTCAGCGGCGACCGCGTCATGGGCCAGGTAGGCCAGGGCTTCCAGATCGCCATGCTGGGCATCTCGGAGGGGCGCATCGCCATCGCCGCTAGCTGCGTGGGCCTCATGGAGTACGCCCTGGACCGCGCCCTGGCCTACGCCAAGGAGCGCAAGACCTTCGGGGAGCCCATTGCGGAGCACCAGGCTATCCAGTTCATGCTCTCCGAGATGGCCATAGAGATCTTCACCAGCAAGTACGCCTCCCTCCAGACGGCCGCCCTCATAGAGGCGGCCGCCGCCGGACGGGGACGGCTGCCGGTGAAGGAGATCTCCATCTGCAAGGCCTACTGCGTGGAGGCCTGCCAGCGCACCTATGACCGCGCCATCCAGATCCACGGTGGCCTGGGCCTCACCAACGACCTCCCCCTCAATGAGGGCTGGCGCATCGCTCGCACCCTCCGCATCCCCGACGGCACCTCCGAGATCCAGCGCCGCACCATCGCCCGTCAGATGCTGCGGGGGGACACCACCTTCTAGGAGAGGACGCCGCCGCAGATGCTGGCCAAGCGCATCATCCCCTGCTTCGATGTGGCCGAGGGGCGCGTCGTCAAGGGCGTCCGCTTCCTCGACCTGCGGGACGCCGGCGACCCCATCGAGCTGGCCCGCCTCTACGACGCCGAGGGGGCAGACGAGCTGGTCTTCCTGGACATCCGTGCCTCCCCGGACAACCGCAAGACAGCGGTGGAGATGGTGGAGCGCATCGCCGATGAGATCTTCATCCCCTTCACGGTGGGCGGCGGCATCCGCAGTGTGGAGGACATGCGCCTGATGCTGGAGTCCGGGGCGGACAAGGTGGCCATCAACACCGCCGCCGTGCGGGAGCCCCGCCTGGTAGCGGAGGGGGCGGAGCGCTTCGGCTCCCAGTGCATCGTGGTGGCCATCGACGCCAAGCGGGTGGCGCCCGGCCGCTGGGAGGTCTACATCTTCGGCGGACGCGAAGGGGGCCAGCCCACGGGCCTGGACGCCGTGGAGTGGGCGCGACGAGTGGTGGAGCTGGGTGCCGGCGAGCTGCTGGTCACCGGCATGGACGCCGACGGCACCCAGGAGGGCTACGACCTGGAGCTGACACGCGCCATCTCGGAGGCCGTACCGGTGCCCGTCATCGCCTCCGGGGGCGCCGGCCATCCCGAGCACCTCTACCGGGCAGTGACGGAGGGGAAGGCCGACGCCGTCCTGGCCGCCAGCATCTTCCACTACGGCCTCTACAGTATCCGCCAGGTGAAGGAGTACCTGGCGGAGAGAGGGGTGCCCGTGCGCCTCTGACGGGCCGCCGGGGCGCCCGCACGGGGAAGGGGAGCCATGTCCGATCTAGCAGAGCTGAAGTTCGACGAGCGGGGGCTGATCCCCGCTATAGCCCAGGACGCGGCCACCGGCGAGGTGCTGATGGTGGCCTGGATGAACGAGGAGGCCCTGCGCCGCACCCTGGAGACGGGCCAGGCCTGGTTCTGGAGCCGCAGCCGGCGGGAGCTGTGGCACAAGGGGGCCACCTCCGGCAACGTCCTGCGCGTGCGCGAGGTCTGGACGGACTGCGACGCCGACACCCTCCTCCTCAAGGTGGAGCCGGCCGGCCCCGCCTGCCACACCGGCGAGCGCTCCTGCTTCTTCCGCGCCCTGACGCCGCACCATCCCTGAGCGACGGCTAGGCCCCCAGAACGAGGAGCGAGGGCGCCCGCGGCGGGCGCCCTCGCCACCGTCGGCCCAGGGGCCGTCTACTTCTTCTCTTCCATGCCGTAGCGACGGCGGAAGCGCTCCACTCGGCCCGCCGTGTCCACGATGCGCTGCTCCCCGGTGAAGAAGGGGTGGCAGCGGCTGCACACCTCTATGCGCAGAACGGGCTTGGTGGCCCGCGTCTTCCAGGTGTTGCCGCAGGAGCAGACCACCGTCGCCTCTATGTACTGGGGGTGGATTCCCTGCTTCACGGTCTCTCGTTCACCTCGCTCGTAATCGCCCTCGGCCGTCTAGGCCCGCTGGGCGGCCGCCTCTTCCTGGGGGTAGACGCTCACCCGCTTGCGGCCGTACTTGTCGTAGGGCTCGAACTTGACCCGCCCCTCGATGAGGGAGTAGATGGTGTAGTCCCGCCCCAGGCCCACGTTGCGGCCGGGATGTATCCTGGTACCCCGCTGCCGGACGATGATGCAACCCGGCCAGACGTACTGGCCGTCGTACCGCTTCACGCCCAGCCGCTTGGCGTTGCTGTCGCGTCCGTTCTTGGCAGAACCGCTGCTCTTCTTGTGGGCCATGGCCCATCACCTGCCTAACTCTGTTCGGCGCTCGTCGTCTCTTCCCCGGCCCCTGCCTCCTCGGCGCCGGCGGAGGCCCGGGCCCGCCCGCTGCGCCGCCTCTGGGGCCGCTCCTCCTCGGTGGGGGACTCCGGGGCCTGGCCCGCCAGCAGTATCTGCTGGATGGCCAGGCGCGTGTAGGGCTGTCGGTGTCCCTTCTTGCGCCGGTAGCGGGTCTTGGCGTGGTACTTGAAGACCACCACCTTGCCCGCCTTGCCGTGCTCCACCACCTGGGCGATGACCCTGGCCCCCTCCACCAGCGGCGTCCCCACGCGGACGCCACTGTCGTTGGCCACCATGAGGACGTCAGTGAGCTCCACCGTGGAGCCCACCTCCGCCGGGATCAGCTCCACGTCTATGAGCTGGTTGGGCTCCACCCGGTATTGCTTGCCGCCGGCTCGGATGATGGCGTAAATGGCGGGGCCTCCTTCTCAAAGGCAACGCAAAGACGATTTTATTACCTGACCGCCCTTTAGGTAAAGGGGTGTTAAAGGGAGATGTCGTCCAGTTGGGAGGCCACCGGCCCGCCCCCTTCGAAGGCCAGGCCCGGCTTGGGCTGCATGATGGGCTTGGGCTGCGGCGGCGCCTCCACCTGCCCCGGCTCCCGCGCCTGCCTGGGCGGCGCCGGCGGCGTGGGCGGCAGCGGCTCCTCGTCCGGGGAGGCGTTGAGGACGGCGATGAGCTCCTCGCCCTCCAGCGTCTCCCGCTCCAGGAGCACCCGCACCAGCTGGTCCAGCTTGGCCCGGTTGTCGTGCAGCACCTTCCGCGCCGTCTGGTAGGCGTGGTCGATGATCTGCCGCACTTCTTCGTCTATCTCCTCGGCGATCTTCTCCGAGTAGTTGCGTTGCTCGGCGATCTCCTTGCCCAGGAAGACCAGCTCCTCCTTGCGGCCGAAGGTGCGGGGGCCCAGGCGCTCGCTCATGCCGAACTGGGTCACCATCTGCCGCGCCAGGCGGGTGGCCCGCTCCAGGTCGTCCTGCGGCCCGGTGGTGAACTCCCCGAAGACTATCTCCTCCGCCACCAGGCCGCCCAGCATGGCCGCCAGCAGGTCCTTGAACTGGGACTTGGTGTACAGGTGGCGGTCCTCCTCCGGCAGGAAGCGGGTGAAGCCGCCAGCCATCCCGCGGGAGACGATGCTTATCTTGTAGGGCGGGTCGGCGTTGGGGAGGGCGTGGGCTACCAGGGCGTGCCCCGCCTCATGGTAGGCGATGATCTCCCGCTCCCGCTGGCTGATGACGCGGCTCTTGCGCTCCGGCCCGGCGATGACGCGGTCTATCGCCTCGTTGAACTCCCGCATGGAGATGCGCCGCTTGCCGCGGCGGGCGGCCAGGAGGGCGGCCTCGTTCACCAGGTTGGCCAGGTCCGCCCCGGAGAAGCCCGGCGTCTGGCGGGCCAGCACGTCCAGGTCCACGTCCCCCTCCAGCGGCTTCCCGCGGCAGTGGACCTCCAGGATGGCCCGGCGCCCCTTCACGTCCGGGCGATCCAGGACCACCTGGCGGTCGAAGCGGCCCGGCCGCAGCAGTGCGGGGTCGAGGATGTCCGGGCGGTTGGTGGCGGCGATGACGATGACGTTGGTGCTGGTGTCGAAGCCGTCCATCTCCACCAGGATCTGGTTCAGCGTCTGCTCCCGCTCGTCGTGGCTGCCGCCCAGGCCGGCGCCCCGGTGGCGGCCCACGGCGTCGATCTCGTCGATGAATACGATGCAGGGCGAGTTGCGCTTGGCCTGGTCGAACAGGTCGCGCACGCGGGAGGCGCCCACGCCTACGAACATCTCCACGAACTCGGAGCCGCTGATGGAGAAGAAGGGGACGCCGGCCTCGCCGGCCACCGCCTTGGCCAGGAGCGTCTTCCCCGTCCCTGGCGGCCCCACCAGGAGCACACCCTTGGGTATGCGGGCCCCCAGGCTGGCGAAGCGCTCCGGGTACTTGAGGAACTCCACTACCTCCTTGAGCTCCTCTTTGGCCTCGTCCACCCCGGCCACGTCGGCGAAGGTGACAGTGGGGCGACTACCCGATATGAGGCGGGCGCGGCTCTTGCCGAAGTTGAGGGCCTGGCTGCTGCTCCCCTGGGCCTGTCTGAGGAAGAAGAAGAGGATGCCCATGATGAGCAGCAGGGGCAACAGGTTGACGACGATGCTCAGGACGCCACCCCAGGGGTTCCCCTCCTTGGTCCTGATGGGCGGCTGCTCCGTCACGGGGATGCCGTTGTCCTGCAACACCTTGCGGACGGAGTCCCCGGGCTCCAGCTCCGTGCGGAACTGCTGGTCGCTGGCCATCACCTTCCAGGTGACGGTGCTGCCATCGACGATGATCTCCTGCACCTGGCGCGCCTTGACGTCCTCCACCAGGGCGGAGAGGGGGACGCTCTGCACCTGGGAGTTGCGCGACGGCAGCAGCGAGTAGATAATGGCGATGACGGCTGCCAGGATCAGCAGGTAGACCAGGCCACGCCCCAGCCAACGAGCATTCATCTCAGTCTACTATACCACACTTATAAAACGTCATGCATGGACTCCCCGGGGCGGCGCTGTCCCTAATCGGACGCCAGCACCCCGCCCTGGGCCCAGTTCTCCTTCGGTATGTCCTCAAAGATGATGATGGTCGCCTCCGGCGTAGTGTGGGCGATGTTGACCATCGCTTCGGTGATGACCCGCGCCAGCTCCTGCTTCTGGGCGTGGGTGCGCCCCGCCCACATCTCGATACGAACGATGGGCATACTGTCACCTCCACACCTTAGTTAGAACGCTCCGGTACCTCTCATGTTACCATTAGAGCTGCCCATGGTGGCCCTCCCTACCTGCGCCGAGGAGGAGGCCCTCTGGCGAGAGGGGCTGCGGCTGGTGGCCGGGGTGGACGAGGCTGGCCGCGGCTGCCTGGCCGGGCCGGTGGCGGCGGCGGCCGTCGTCCTGCCTCCCTGGCCCTCCTTCCCCTGGCTGAACCTGGTCAGGGACAGCAAGGAGCTGGCGCCTCCCCTGCGCGCCGAGCTGGCCCGTCTCATCCGTCGGGACGCCCTGGCCGCGGCGGTGGCGTTCGTCTCCCACCGCAGCATAGACGCCATGGGCATCCACCGCGCCTCCCGCCTGGCCATGGAGCGGGCCGTGCGCAAGCTACGGCCATCTCCCCAGTTCCTCCTGATAGATGGCCTCCTGCGGCTGGAGGGGACGCCCCTCCCCCAGAAGGCCATCGTCGATGGCGATTGCCTCTCCCTCTCCATCGCCTGCGCCTCCATCATCGCCAAGGTGGCCCGGGATGAGCTGATGGCCCGCCTGGACAGCCTCTACGCGGGCTATGGCCTCGCCCGCCACAAGGGGTACCCCACGCCGGAGCACCGGGCCGCCCTGGCCCGCCTGGGCCCCTCGCCCATCCACCGCCGCTCCTTCTCTCCTGTGCGCCAGGCCCTGGAGGAGCGGGCGCAGGACTGAGGCGGGCCGTGACTGACCACCGCCATCTCCTGGGGCGCCGGGCCGAGGAGGCGGCCGCCCGCTACCTGGAGGCCCATGGCTACCGGGTGCTGGCCCGCAACTGGCGCACGGTGGAGGGGGAGCTGGACATCGTGGCGGAGCGGGACGGCGTCCTCGCCTTCGTGGAGGTGCGGGCCCGCCGCGGACAGGCCATGGGGACGGCCGCCGAGTCCATCACCCCCCGCAAGCGGCGGCGCCTCCTGCGGGCCGCCCTGGCCTACCTCCAGGAGACGGGGGCCACCCTGGAGCCGCGCCTGGACGTCATCCTCCTGCAACTGACGCCAGGCGGCCGTATACTGTCCCTGGAGCACCTACCAGGGGCGGTGGAGGAGTGAGGCGGCGGGGAGCTGAGCATCCTATGGCCGGCCAGCGGCAGAGGCGGAGACCGGACGCCTCCCAGCCCTCCCTCTGGGAGGACGCCCCACCCCAGGGCCAACGCCCCCGGCCCCTTCGCCTCTCCCCCCTGCGGCTGCGGGTCTTCCGGACGTGTCGCCTCCGCTACCGCTACCAGTACCTGGAGCGTCTCCCCGCCCGCCTGCGCCCCCAGGACACCGCCGGCTCCTGCGTCCACGACGTCCTGCACCGGTTCTTCCGCCTGCCGCCCGAAGAGCGGAGCGGCCAGCGCCTCCTCGCCCTGTTCGACGAGCGCTGGGCCGCCCTCTCTCCTCGCTACCGGCGGATGCCAGGGGCGGAGGAGCTGCGGCAGCGGGCCCGTGAACAACTGGCCCGCTTCGCCGAGCGGGCCGACCTGCGGGCGCGGCCCCTCCTCCTGGAGGCCTACTTCGAGGCGCCCCTGGCCCCCGGCATACTCCTGGCCGGCCGGCTCGACCGGGTGGACGAGCAGGAGGACGGCTCCCTCCACATCATCGACTACAAGACGGGGGAGCCGCCCCAGGAGGTGGACGCCGCCCAGCTCCGCCTCTACGCTATAATGGTGCAGGAAGGGCTGGGGCGTCCCGTCGGCCGCGTCTCCTTCTGGTACCTGGAGAGCGGAGAGGCCTGGACGGTGGCTGTCAGCCCCGGGACGCTGGCGGAGGCCCGCCAGGAGGCCCTCTCCCTGGCACGGGAGATGCTGGAGGCCTCCCGCTTCCCGCCCAGCATCGGGCCCCACTGTGGCCATTGCCCCTTCCTCCATGTCTGCGAGCACCGGGAGGAGATCGCCCAGCGCCGTCAGGCCGAGGGCTGGTGAGATGCCCATCTACGAGTACCTCTGCCACGCCTGTGGCCGCCGCAGCAGCTTCTTCGTGCGGCGCATCGGCGCCCCCGTGGAGGCTGTCTGCCAGCACTGCGGCTCCCGGGAGATGTCCCGCCTCTTCTCCCGCGTAGCCGTCCTCCGCTCCGAGGAGCAGCTACTGGAGGGGATGGCCGAAGACCCCAGTCTGGCCGACGTGGACGAGACCGACCCCCTCAGCATGGCCCGCTGGATACGTCGCCTCTCCCGCCGCCTGGGCCAGCCCCTGGACGCCGAGATGGAGGCGGAGCTGGAGCGCATGGAGGCGGGGGAGATGCCCGGGGAAGGGGAGGAGGACTCCCCGGAAGAGGAGACCACCGTTGACGAAGAATAGGTGCCGCCCATGAAGAGCGTCTTCTGTGACATGCTGGGCATCGAGGTGGTGGAGGCCGGTGAGGGGTGGTCGCATCTGCGGGCCGTCGTCGGCCCCCAGCACACCAACTTCCACAACACCGCCCACGGCAGCTTCCTCTACGCCCTGGCCGATGAGGCCTTCGCCCTGGCCTGCAACAGCCGCGGCCCGGCGGTGGCCCTCTCCACCCGAATGGACTACTTCCGGCCCGTCCGCGCTGGCGACGTGGTGGAGGCCCGCGCCCGCGAGGTCCATGTGGGCGGCCGCACCTCCACCTACGAGGTGGAGCTCTCCAGCGGCGGCTCCCTGGTAGCCCTCTTCATAGGGATGGCCTATCGCCTCAGCGACGGCCGCCAGCCCCCGCCGGGCAGGGCCCCCGGCTTCTGAAGCGGCCGCCGCGGTGGCGTACAATAGTCCAAGGAGAGCGCCCGGGACGGAAGGTGACCAGCCATGCCCATCTACGAGTTCCGCTGCCAGGAGTGCGGCCGCCTCACCAGCATCTTCGTCAAGACCATGAGCACCCCCTATGAGGCCCGCTGTCGCCACTGCGGCGGCCA
>DAOTWZ010000088.1:0-8487 GCA_034435615.1 Dehalococcoidia bacterium | reverse complement strand
TCCACCGTCACCGAGGACCCGCCCGTCGCCCCGTCGTCGCACCGCACGCTCACGTCGTAGCCAGGCTTGGTCGTCTCGCTGACGGTGTACTCGCCAGCGTCCAGGTCGGAGAAGGTCCGCTGACCGCCGCCCGCAGGCAGGGTGAAGTCGCCCAGGTCGCCGCTGAAGCCCCAGTCATCGTCCGGCGCCTGGCCCTCCACCGCCTTGACGACGGTCAGGGTGGCCAGCTCCTGGTTGCCGAAGCTCACTGTAGCTGAGCCGCCAGGGGGCAGGGTGACGTTCTGGCAAAGGGAGGTGGTGTTCCGCCAGCCGTCCTGCAGCGTCTCCTTCACCGAGTAGGCGCCGGGCTGGAGGTCAGCGAAGGAGACGTTGCCGCTGTCGTTGGTCGTCCCCGTCCCCTGGATCGTTCCCGTGCAGCCACTGCCGGCATGGAGCGTCATCGTCCAGCCGGAGAGGTCGGGCTCCCCCTCGTCCTGGTCGCCGTCGCCGTTCAGGTCGCTGAACTTGTGAGCGGTGATGCTGCCGGGCTGCGGAGTATTGACGATGGTGCACTCGCCATCTTCGAAGACGTTCACGTTCCGACAGTCGCTATTGTCGCTGGTGTAGCCAGCGGGGAGGCCGGACTCGGTGGCGGTGCAGGTAGTGTTCTTCCCGCCGCTGATGCTGAACTCCGCCGGGTCGCTTTCGGAAGCGGTGTTGTCCAGCACCTGCTCTACGGTGCCGTTGCTGCACTGCACCGAGATGGTGACCTCGCTGGTGTTATCGTCGGTGAAGTCCTTGTGGACGACGAATGGCATTATGATTTCCTTAACCGGGATAGGCACCGATTCGGCGCCGTCCGTCAGCCGGACGTGGAGTTGAGCGCCGTTCCAGAGGTGCGCCTGGGGGCCCAGGAGGGCGTCCCAGCGTATCTCTGCAGTGGATTCGAGGGCGGTGAAGGTGACAGTGTAGCGCTTCTCGTTGTCGCCGCCACCACTCGAGAAGATTCCCTCGAAGGTGACGGACAGATTGGCAGCCCCGCTTATGGCGGTGAAGTCGTTGAACTCCTCGTAGCCCACCACACCGGCGCTGTCCTCAAAGTCGTGTTCCACCTGGAAAGTATAGGTCGTGCCAATCGTGAGGCCGCTGATCAGGACCCGATGAGGGACCTCCTCGCCGTCGGAGTAACAGCCCGGGGATGGCCGGCTGCCAGCGCAGACGTTTCCGTCCGCCCAGTCAGAGCTGTTGGCTGGGTCCCCTCCGAAGAAGAGCCCTTCCAGGTCGATACTGCCCACAGGCACGGGCACAGGGGGATCGGCCAGGGCAGGAGACGCGCCCTGGGGCAGGGGCCCCAGCAGGGCCAGCGCCAGCACCAGGGAGGCCACCCCCAGGGCCAGAAGGGAAGAGACGGCCAGCGCTCCCCTTTCCCATCTGCCGTCTCCTCCGTCACCCCTCGGGGCGTGAAAGGCCCGCGCCACTCTCTGGAGGGCGCGGGCCAGGAGAGTCGGCCAGCCTCTGTGGTCGCTTTTCATCTGCTTCTCCTCCCCCGGGCCATGAGGACATTGCGGACGAGACGGGCAGCCCTTCTGGCGGGCTCATGGAGAGAGGCCACCGTCCCACAGCCTTTCTAGCTTTAACGCAGCCGGGGTTTCCTCCATTACAAAAATGGCCTCCCGACCACTGTTACGGTTTCGCGAGGGGCCCTCTGCCCGCGTTTACGCTTCGGCCAGAGACCTTCGTATATGCTGGGTTCATCTCGATACGGATGCGGATACAGGGGGAACGAGGGCCTATGGTGGAGATAGGATACGCCCTCTCCAGCGAGGAGCAGACGCCGCTGGAACTGGTGCGCCTGGCACGGCGGGCGGAGGAGGTGGGCTTCAGCTTCGCCCTTATCTCGGACCACTACCACCCCTGGACGGACCGACAGGGACAGAGCCCCTTCGTCTGGGCGGTGATAGGCGGCATAGCCTGCCAGACGGAGCGGCTGACGCTGGGCACCGGGGTGACGTGCCCCACCTTCCGCATCCATCCCGCCATCATCGCCCAGGCGGCGGCCACCGCCGCGGCGATGATGCCAGGACGCTTCTTCCTGGGCGTGGGCAGCGGTGAGAACCTGAACGAGCACATCCTGGGCGACCACTGGCCCCCGGCGGACGTGCGGCTCGCCATGCTGGAGGAGGCCATAGAGGTCATCCGCCTGCTCTGGCAGGGAGGCTATGTCAGCTACTACGGACAGTTCTTCACGGTGGAGAAGGCGAGGCTGTATACCAGGCCCACCGCTCCGCCGCCTGTGGTCATGGCCGCCAGCGGCCCCCGTAGCCTCTCCCTGGCCGGAAGGCTAGCCGATGGCCTCATCGCCCTAGAGCCTGACCGCCGCGTGGTGGAGCGTTTCCGTGCCGCCGGCGGCACCGGCAAGCCCTGTTACGCCCAGGTGACGGTCTGCTGGGCGGAGACCGAGGAGGAGGCACGGCGCATCGCCCACCGCTGGTGGCCGGTGGCCGTCCTCAAGGGACAGCTACAGCAGGAGCTACGCTTGCCCGTCCATTTCGAGCAGGCGGTGGCCGACGTCACGGAGGAGGAGGTAGCCCGGCAGATCGTGTGCGGTCCTTCGGCGGAGAAGCACCTGGCGGCTCTCCAGCAGTATGTAGAGGCCGGCTATGACCACATCTACGTCCATCAGGTCGGGCCGGACCAGGAGGGCTTCTTCCGCTTCTATGCTCGCGAGGTGCTGCCCGCCCTGAAGAGTATGGCGGCCTGAGGGAGCGCCGCTAAATGCGAGAAGGGAGATGGTCTCCGTGCCCCACGCGACCTGTGCCCACTGTGGCGTGAGGATAGTGGACCACAGCACCCTGGTAGAGCGGGGCGGCAAGACCTACTGCTGCCCTAACTGCGCCGAGGCCGACAAGTCCTAGCCCGTCAGGCCGGGAGGGGTGCTCCTCACGACCGGTGCCGCTTCGTCTGGGGCGGGGAGCGCCCGGCCTCCTCAGGAGGGCCGGCCTCCACGTCCAGGACGTAGCCTATGCCCTGTCTCGTCTTGATGACCCTGGGCTGGGAGGGGTCTCTCTCCAGCTTCTGGCGGAGGCGGGATATCCAGACGCGCAGGTACTGGACATCGTTGCTGTATTCCGGCCCCCAGACCTTGGTCAGCAGCTCAGCGGTGGTCATCACTCGCCCAGGGTGGACGGCCAGCCGCTGCAGCAACAGCCACTCCGTGCGCGTCAGGTGGACGGGCTCGCCCCCGCGGAAGACCTGGCGCTTGTCCAGGTCTATCTCCAGCTCGCCGATGCGCAGACACCGCTCCTGTCGCTTCCCCTCCGCCCGGCGGAGGACGGCGCGGATGCGGGCCCCCAGCTCCTCCACGCTGAAGGGCTTGACTACGTAATCGTCCGCCCCCTGCTCCAGGCCGGAGACCTTGTCGCTGTCGCTGTCCCGGGCAGTGATGAGGATGACCGGCACATCGGAGATCTCCCGCACTCGCCGCAGGAGCTCGAAGCCGTTCATTTCCGGCATCAGGATGTCCAGCAGCACCACGTCCGGGCGCTCGTCCCGCACGATCCTGAGAGCGGAGGTCGGGTGCTCACTGGTGAGGACGTTGAATCCCTGAACGGTCAGCTCCAGCTTGATCAGGCGGAGGACGCCCGGGTCATCGTCCACCACCAGCACCAGGGGCCCTGACCCCACAGCCATCACCTCCTTCGTAGAGGGGGAGGGAGAAGGCCACCTCCAGGCCGCCACCCTCCCGGGAGCGGGCCCAGATGCAGCCCCCCTGGGCCTCCACCAACCTCTTGCACACCGTCAGCCCCAGCCCCAGCCCGCGGGCGACGGTGGCGTTCCTCGCCCGGTAGAAGCGCTGGAAGAGACGCGGTGCCTCCTCGGGCGGCACTCCCGGCCCTCTGTCCAGCACCTTCACCTGCACCTGCCCGCACCGCTCCTCTACCGCCACCTCGATGGGGGCCTGGGGCGGGCTGTACTTGTCGGCGTTGGCGATGAGGTTGCGCAGCACATGTTCCAGACAGGTAGCGCTGGCCAGGACGAGCCCCGCGCCCGCCGTCCTGACCTCTATGCGGCGGTGGGGTCGCCGGTGCTGAAAGGCGGCCGCCACCCTCCTGGCGACCTCGCCCACGGGTACGGGCTCCCGGGGCGGTTCCTGCCCCAGCTCTACCCGGGCGATGGTCAGCAGGTCTTCCACGGTGCGGTAGAGACGCTCCGCCCCCTCCTCGATGCTGCCGAGGAGGCCACGCTGCATCTCCCTGTCCAGGACATCGCCCCGCAGCCGCAGCGACCTGGCCCCTCCGTAGATGGTGGTGATGGGGCCGCGGAGCTCGTGCGAGAGGAGCCCCAGGAACTCGTCCTGGTCCTCCAGGGACTGGCGCAGCCGTCCCAGCGAGCGGGCGTTGTGCAACGCCAGGCCGGCGATGCGGCCTAGCTCCTCCGCCGCGCGCAGGTCGGCCCTGGTATAGCGCTGGCGGGGACGCATGAGGAGAAGGGTCATGACCCCCAGGACCTCCCCGTGAGCCACCAGGGGCGCGACGATGGCGCCCCGGATCCCGGCGGCACGGACGCTCGCCGCCAGCTCGCCATCCTGGAGATGAGCGTCCAGGAGCCGCGCCGATACCGTCCCGTAGAACTCCGGCACCCCGGTACCCAGCACCTTCTGGATGCCGCAGCCGGCCCCGTTCTCCGGCCCGAAGCGACGGTAGAGCCGCACCAGATGCGCCAGCCTGTCCGGGTCGGGGTCGGGGTGGAAGAGGAGGGACGTCCCCCCGCCGCTCTCCTTCAGGTTCAGCAGACAGAAGTCCGCCAGCTCCGGGACGGGAGCCTGGACCACCGTCCGCAGCGTGAGCTCATAGTCCTGGCAACACTCGAGAAGCCGGCGCGCTGTCCGGCCCAGCAATGCCCAGCGTCTGGCCTCCCTCTCCGCCCGCCGGCGCAACCCCTCGGCCGAGCGGCGGCGACGCGCCTCCTCCCGGCCCAGCTCGGTAGCCCTGGCCACTCCCGCCCCCATCTGGGCCAGCAGGGAGAGCAAGGCCCCGCCGACGTCCTGCCAGACTGCGGCGGCCTCCTGGCCGGTCACCCTCCGACTCTCCCTGGCCCGACGGCCCACTGCCCCCGAGGGCCACTCCGCTCCCTCGAAAGGATAGACGGGGACGCGATGTCCGATGGTCATAGGTATCACCTCTCGCCCTGCGACGTCCGGCCGGGGCCCGTCAATACGGACCGCCATCTGCGCCGGGCGCCCTGGGGTAGGAGGCATTGAAAGGCCCTGGGCGGCCTCGTGTATCCGGGTGATGCCTCCGTGCGGCGGCAAACGGGACGGACGGCCCTCGCAGGTAGAGGTCGCTTCCGGGGCCGGTCAGCCCGTCAGGACTCCTCCCGTGCGGTCTCGGGCCACTTCGCCGTTCCCCACATCCCATGCCCAGCCTCCTTGCGCAGTGGCGTCGTGATCCCTGCAGGCCAGTGTCTCTCGACGACGAGCGCCGCATGAGTCGGCGCGCGAGCGACAGGACACCGCCCTGAGCGACTTCCGACTGCCCGGCTCGAGGCGCTGTAGGTCTTCGCTTATGCGGCTACGGGGGAATCTCAGGGGGTGGTGCAAGAATACTTCCCGGAAGCCCCCACGGTCTGGGACAACCCCACTCTCCTCCACCGCTCGGCCCTCCCAGTCCGACCGTCAAGAGCTATGTGCCCGGAACGGGCTGTCCCGAAGACTGCTGTCTTGCTTCGAGAGCACAAGCTGATTTTAGCCCTCACGAGACAGATTACCATTTTCGCCGGCGCGCAATCCCCCGTGCGGGCTACCTGGCCACCCTTTGTTATGATTTTGTAATGCCACCGCGCCGGGCCGCAGGCGCTCCTTAGCCGATAGACCAGCCTCCACCATCGGAGGCCGGGAGGCCCGGGGTCCCGAGTTCTGGCGACTCTCGCCACGTCCCCCTTTTACGGTTATGCAAGTGTCCATTACTCTGGCCCTTTATGCCCATGTAACTCGGCCAGGGCTAGGCTTTCTCTCTCCGGGAGGACGGCGGAGGAGGGGCGAGATGTTATACGAAAGCTGTCCGCGCTGCAACGGGGATATGTACCTGGAAGAGGACGCTGACTTCGACGAACTCGTCTGCATTCAGTGCGGCCACCGCCGGATCATATGGTCCTTCTACGACGGTGGCCAGCGAGGCCGCCCCCTGCGGTCACGGGGGAGAGGGAGCGGAGGGTAGCCCGGTGGCGCCCGTCGCTGGCACCGGAGGCCCGCCAGGTGGTGGCCCCGTCGCTGGTCGGGGGAGCGGCCGGATGGCCGTTTCGGCAGCCCTAGAGGACGTGCTATCATGCCCCTTGAGGACAGGGGCGTGCCTTGATCTTCGTTTATCTGGACCTGCTGAGGATAGACGTCCTTGCCTTCATAGCGGTCTTCGGGGCCATCGCCATGGCCCTCATAGTCGGCATATCCTTCCATGAGTTCTCCCACGCCTTCGTCGCCGACTCCCTGGGCGACCCCACCCCCCGCTACGCTGGACGCGTCTCCCTGAACCCCCTGGCCCACCTGGACCCGGCGGGGACGCTGCTCCTCTTCCTGGTGGGCTTCGGCTGGGGCAAGCCCGTCCCCGTGAACGGCCAGCTCCTGCGCAACGGGGAGCGGGTCGGGATGGCCATGGTGGCGGCGGCCGGCCCTCTCTCCAACTTCCTGGTGGCCGCCCTGGCCGGCCTGCCCCTCAAGTTCGGTCTCATACCCTGGCTCCCCGCCTTCGACCCCGGCGCCATCAACCAGTTCATCTTCCGCACGGGCGGCCCGGAGGAGTACTTGGGGCTCTTCCTGAGCACCATCGTGCTGGTGAGCATCATCCTGGGCGTCTTCAATCTGGTGCCCCTCTTCCCCCTAGACGGGCACCGCGTGGTGCCCGCCTTCCTGAGCCCCCAGGCCGCCCGCGCCTACAACCAGTTCCAGCTCCGCTACGGGCTGCTAGTGCTCTTCATCTTGCTGGTGCTGCCCTTCGTCACCGGGGGCAGGTTCGGGCCGCTGTTCGCCGTAATGCGCCCTCTCATCAACCTGCTGGCCCGCATCTTCGCCGGCATCGACAGGGATGTCTTCGGTTAAGCGGCTCCTCTACCGTTGCGGCCAGTTCCTGGGCGCCCTGCGCCCTCGCCTGCGGACGGAGGAGCTGGCCGAGGCGAGGGCACTCCTGGGAGAGCGTCTCTACGCCCTCTTCACCTCCATGTCCCGGCGCGACCAGCGTCACTGCCTGGACGTCTACCGCGCCCTGAGGGACGGGGGCTGCCGGGACTCCCACCTCCTCATGGCCGCCCTCCTGCACGACGTGGGGAAGGGGGACAGCGTGCGGCTCTGGCACCGCTGCGCCTACGTCTTCCTGATGGCCGCCTGGCCCTCCCTGCTAGGCCGGGCGGGCGGCGGGCTGGCCGCCCTGAGGGAGCATCCCCGGCGCGGGGCCGAGCTGGCGGCCGCCCACGGCGCTCCGCCGGAGGTGGTGGAGCTCGTCCTGCGACACGAGGGGCCGCCTGGCGGTGATGCTCGCCTCTCGCTTTTGCGGGCCGCCGACGATTCGTGTTAAGCTCAAGATGCCGTGTCCAGCGGCCTAAAACGGGTCACTATCGTCGGCCTGGGGCTCATCGGCGGCTCCCTGGGGCTGGCCCTGAAGGCCGGTCCCGGGCCAGAGGTGGAGGTCATCGGCTATGACCGCAACCGGACGGTGGCCGCCAAGGCCCGCCGGCTGGGCGCCATCGACCGCGCCGGGGCAGACCTGGCGGAGGCGGTGGCCGCCTCCCCCCTGGTGGTGATAGCCACGCCTATCCTGGCCATCCGCCAGACACTGGAGCGCATAGCCCCCCACCTGCAGCCGGACGCCGTCGTCACCGATACCGGCAGCACCAAGGCCATGGTGATGGCCTGGGCGGGGGAGCTCCTCCCGCCGGGCGTCAGCTTCGTGGGGGGGCACCCCATGGCAGGCAAGGAGACACAGGGAGTGGACCACGCCCAGGCCGACCTCTTCCACGGCAAGACCTACTGCCTCTGTCCCTCCCCCGGGGCCCGGCAGGAGGCGGTGGACCTGGTGACGGAGATGGTCCGCCGGGTGGGGGGACAGCCCCTCCTCATCTCGGCGGAGGAGCACGACCGCTACGTGGCGGCGGTGAGCCATCTCCCCCTCGTCGTCTCCGTGGCCCTCTTCAACCTGGTGAGGAGCAGCCCGGACTGGCCCCGCCTGGCCGCCCTGGCGGCCAGCGGCTTCCGGGACGTGACCCGCCTGGCCTCTGGCGACCCGGAGATGGGGCACGACATCTGCGTGACCAACCGCGAACAGCTCCTCCACTGGCTGGACCGCTTCCAGGAGGAGCTCGCCCGCTTCCGCGAGCTGATACTCCGCGGCGGGCGCGATCTTTACGATGCTCTGGCCATGGCGCAGGCGGAGCGCAACGCCTTCCTGGGGACGAGGGGCGCCCCGTCCGGCCGCCCGCCCCGGCCCGCTGGACGCAGGCCGCGGGCGTCCTCGCCGCCGCGCC
>DAOTWZ010000087.1:0-3433 GCA_034435615.1 Dehalococcoidia bacterium | reverse complement strand
CCCCCGTAGCTCAACTGGACAGAGCGCCTGGCTTCGGACCAGGAGGCTGCGGGTTCGAGTCCTGCCGGGGGCGCCAGAGGCCCTTGCTATCTCTGAACTTCCAGGGCCAAAATACCGGATAGGAGCAGCCAACGCCCGGCGAGGGTGGTGACGATGACCGAGGTAGTGGCTGTCAGCATAGGCCTCGGTATCCTGTATGTGATCCTGATCGCCGTAATGGTCGCTATCGTCCTGATCGAGGAGAGGACACACTAGGCCAGCCAGGCCACGAGCCCCCCTATCGCCAGCGATACGATGATGACGATCAGGACGAACCAGAGCACCAGCAGTCCTTTCAGCTCCTCCATTCGCCTCGCCTCCAGACGGTTCTCGCCCCCCAGGGTGTGAGTGGCCAGGGCGCCCTAGGTCTGGCCCAGGGCGCCCTTCATCTCCAGCCAGGCCTTGCGGGCCTCCTCCACGGAGCCTTCCTCCTCGATGGTGGAGATGTCGCCCGGGTCGGTGTCCAGCACCACCGCCTTCAGCACCCGCCGCATGATCTTGCCGCTGCGGGTCTTGGGCAGCATGTTGACGATGTTCAGGTCACCGATGACGGCCACGGGGCCCAGCTCCCGCCGCACCGTCTCCAGCAGCTCCTGCCGGAGCTGGTCCGAGGGCTGCTGGCCCTGCTTGAGGACGACGAAGGCGGAGATGACCTCGCCCCGCACCGGGTCGGGGCGGCCGGTGACGCCGGCCTCGGCCACCGCCGGGTGCTTCAGGAAGGCGGTCTCCACCTCGATGGTGCCGATGCGGTGGGCCGCTATCTTGATTATCTCGTCCGCCCGCCCGGCGAACCAGACGTAGCCGTCCTCATCTATCTGGGCGGAGTCGCCGGTGAAGTAGACGCCGGGTATGCGCTCCCAGTAGTCCCGGCCGTAGCGCTCCGGCTCCCCCCAGAGCGTGGGCGTCAGACTGGGGAAGGGGCGCTTGATGACCAAGATCCCCCGCTCGCCGGGGCCGCAGGGCTGGCCCTCCATGGTCATCACCCCCACCTCCATGCCCGGCAGGGGCGGGCCAGCGGAACCGGGCTTGATAGGCAGCAGGTCTATCCCGTAGGGGTTGCCGATGACCGGCCCTCCCGTCTCCGTCTGCCACCAGTGGTCGATGACGGGGACGCGGTCCTCCATCACCTTCTTCTGGAGCCACTCCCAGGCGGGGGCGTTCAGCACCTCGCCAGCGCAGAAGATGCGCTCGATAGACGAGAGGTCGAACCCTTTCACTGGCTCCTCGCCGTAGCGCATGAGGAGGCGCACCGCCGTGGGGGAGGTGAAGATGCCGGTGACGCCGAACTCCTGGACGATGCGCCACAGCGTCTCCGGGCCGGGGTGGTCCAGCGCCCCCTCGTAGAGGATGGTGGTACAGCCGAAGAGAAGGGGAGCGTAGACGGAGTAGCTGTGCCCCACCGCCCAGCCCAGGTCAGAGGTGGCCCACCAGACGTCGGTGGGCTTCATGCCGAAGCACCATCGCCCGGCGCTGTAGATGCCCACCTGGTAGCCGCCGTGGACGT
Source organism: Dehalococcoidia bacterium (assembly GCA_034435615.1). Lineage (GTDB taxonomy): Bacteria > Chloroflexota > Dehalococcoidia > SM23-28-2 > HRBIN24 > H17-190. The sequence goes on along the minus strand of DAOTWZ010000087.1, from coordinate 1,890 downwards.
GGACAGCCAGTTTGGGCCGGGCGGTGGTGCCGGAGGTGGCCAGAATGTAGGCCGGCTCGTTGGCCTCCATCACCACGTAGCGGCCGTCGCCATCGCTGGCCCGCTTCAGGAAGTCGCTCCAGTAGAGGTCACGGTCCGGCACCATGGGCGGCGGGTCGGCCGTCCGCTGCCAGACGATGACGTGCTCCACGCTGTTGCCGCCCCGCTCCAGCGCCTGATCCACAATCTCCTTCAGGCGCACCACGTTCCCCTTACGGTAGGTGACATCGGCGGTGAAGACGAGGCGAGAGCCGCTGGCCTCTATGCGGTCGGCCAGGGCGTTGGCGCCGAAGCCAGCGAAGACGATGGAGTGGATGGCGCCGATGCGCAGGGTGGCCAGCATCAGGATGACGGCCTCCGGGCTGTTGGGCATGTAGATGGTCAGGCGGTCGCCCTTCTGGAGGCCCATGGCCCGCAGGGCAGCGGCCACCCGCTCCACCTCCCGCTGGAGCTGGGCATAAGTGAAGACCTGCCTCTCGCCTCGCTCGTTGACGTAGACCAGAGCAGCATGGCCGCCCCAGCCCCTGGCCACGTGGTGGTCCACACAGTTATAGGCCATGTTGGTCTGGGCGCCCAGGAACCAGCGGAAGGTGGGGAAGTCCCACTGGAAGACCTTGTCCCACTTGCGGAACCAGGGCAGGGCCTCGGCGGCCCGGCCCCAGAAGGCCTCCGGGTCGGCCTGGGCCTCCCGTTGCCAGCGGCGGACTACGGGACTCACCAGCTCCATGACGCACCCCCTCGATCCGACAGATCAGGCCGGCGGAGGCCGGGCCTAGCTCTCCAGGTGCTCGTACTGCTGCCGCAGCGACTGCACCACGGCCGGGTCCTGCAGGGTGGTGGTGTCACCCAGGGCGCGCCCCTCGGCGATGTCCCGCAGCAGGCGGCGCATGATCTTGCCGCTGCGGGTCTTGGGCAGCTCCGCCGTGAAGATGATGCGGTCCGGCCGGGCGATAGGACCGATCTTCTTGGCCACGTGCTCCCGCAGCTCCTGCTCCAGCCCCTCCTTGGGGTTCACCTTCTCCTTGAGGGTGACGAAGGCCCACAGGGCCTGCCCTTTCACCTCGTCGCTGCGGCCGATGACAGCCGCCTCGGCTACTGCCTGGTGGTCCACCAGGGCGCTCTCCACCTCCATGGTGCCTATACGGTGGCCAGCCACGTTCACCACATCGTCGATGCGGCCGACGATCCAGAAGTAGCCTTCCTCGTCCCGCTTGGCGCCATCCCCCGTGAAGTAGATGCCCGGGAAGCGGCTCCAGTACTGCTGCACGTAGCGGTCGGGGTCGCCGTAGATGGTGCGCAGCATGGCCGGCCAGGGCTGCTTCAGCACCAGGTAGCCGCCAGCGCCCGGCGGCACGGAACGGCCCTGGTCGTCCACCACGTCCGCCTCGATGCCGGGGAAGGGGAAGGTGGCGGAGCCTGGCTTGCAGGTGGTGATGCCAGGGAGAGGCGTGATCATGATCATGCCCGTCTCCGTCTGCCACCAGGTGTCCACCACCGGGCAGCGCCCGCCACCGATGTTCTGCCAGTACCAGACCCAGGCCTCGGGGTTGATGGGCTCGCCCACGCTGCCCAGGAGCCGCAGACTGGAGAGGTCGTGGCGGCGGGGCCACTCCTCGCCCCAGCGCATGAAGGTGCGGATGGCCGTGGGGGCAGTGTAGAGGATGTTGACGTTGTGCCGCTCCACGATGGCCCACCAGCGGTCGCGCTCCGGCCAGTCAGGGGAGCCCTCGTACATGACGGTGGTGGCGCCGCAGAGGAGGGGGCCGTAGACCACGTAGCTGTGGCCCGTCACCCAGCCGATGTCGGCGGTGCACCAGTAGGTGTCCTCCTCCTTCAGGTCGAACACCCACT
>DAOTWZ010000086.1:0-5922 GCA_034435615.1 Dehalococcoidia bacterium | reverse complement strand
ACCAGTTCGTCCAGCATCACCTCGCGACGGGCTAGATGGGGGTAGGCGCCCTCGTGCAGGAGGCGTCCCAGGAGGACGCGGTCTGAGGCGTGCTCCATGCGCAGCCCCTTGGCGAAGAGCCAGAGCTTGCGGGGGCAGACCGCCCAGTAGTTGACCTTCAACCCGTTGGTACGGAGAGAGGCGAACTCCTCCGGCGTCAGCGCTGGAGACCGGTGCGGCACATTCATGGGCTCTCCACGGGCACCCCTCAGTCCACGAGCTCGAACGAGGCAGCGCCCGTTCCGGCTTCGGGTAGGAGCCCAAGCTCTGGGTCATATGGCAAAGTCGTCTGGAGGCAGCCCAGGTCTGCCAAGGAGGAGAAGGCCTCCGCCTGCCTCAGCCAGTAGATGGGCACCGGCACCAGTAGCTCTGGTAGGCGCCAACCCTCGCCCTCCTTCCTGAAGGCGTAGGCCTCCTCGAGGAAGGCAGCGGGCAGGACCTCGATGCTTACGTGCCCCCGTCTGGCGGTGAAGCGCTGCTGCATCTCGGCGTCGGTCAGGTCGATGGTGTAGCAGCCGAGCACCTCCTGCACCTCGCGGAGGGTGTCCCTACCTGCTTGCAGATCCCTCTGCCACTCGGGCGAGGACATGACCCAGTCGTAGAGCTCGTGGGTGGCCTGGGCCAGGTCGGCGTCAGTGGGAGCGGTGGGCAGGGCTCGGAGCAGGTCGAGGCTCCATTCCAGGACATCACGACCGTAGATACGCTGCGCACCTTCTGATGGCTGGCACAAGATGTGCACCGGCGCTGACGTAGCCTCAGCAAAGCGGTTGACCCGTCCCATGCGCTGGACCAGGGCATCGATGGGTGCCAGCTCGGTGAAGAGCACATCGTAAGAGATGTTCAGACTGACCTCGATGACCTGTGTGGCTACGAAGACCGTGCCTGCCACCGACGAGGCTGCCTGCGATTCCTTCTGCTGACGGTCTCGAAAGATGAAGCGCGAGTGAAGCAAACGCACGGTGCCCGGCCTCAACGTGTCCCTCAGAGCGAGGTAGACCTGCTGTGCCTGCTGCACCGTGTTGGCCACCACCAGCACTCGCTGACCGGCGTGCGCGGCCGCTACTATCTCATGGACGCAGCCGTCCAGAGAGGCGTTGTGCAACTCGAGTCGGTGCCGGGCCCTCTGCCAAAGCTCCGGTTCCGCCTCGACCAGCGTGCCCGGCGGGAAAAGGGCCAACAATGACGGCGGCAGGGTGGCGCTGGCCAGGGCCAGCCGCGCCGGGCGCTCTCGTTCCAGGGCGGCAAGAAGCAGGCCCAGGGTATAGGGCTCGTAGGCGTGAACCTCGTCCAGGACAATGGCGGCCTGCCTGGCTAGCGTGCGCCGCTCCTCCCAGTGACGACCGTGCAGATGGGCTAGGATGTACTGATCGAGGGTAGCCACGGTGACCGGGCGAGCGAAGGCTGAGCCGAAGAGGCGTGCGTCCAGCGAGTCTTGGTCCGACTCGCGTCGTAGCATGTAATTAGCGCGGCCGTGTGCCAGGCCCACCTGCTCCTCGCCGTAGACCTCCTGTAGACGACGCCACATGGCATTGACGGTGGCCTGGGTGGGCAACAGGTACAACAGCCGGTCGGCGTCCCCGGCCCAGAGCAACAGCGCTTCCGTCTTGCCCGTTCCGGTAGGTGCCCGCAGCCAGAGGACATCATCGCGGGCGTCGGCAGCCCGCTGCTGGAAACGTCGCAGCGCCAGCGTGGAGACGCGTGCCGCAACGCGGCTGCTACCATCGGCCAGAAAGAAGATGGAAGTCTGGGAGCCCCTGGCCGAGGCCAGCCAGTCGCTAAGGTGCAACACTGCCTTCACCCGAGCGAATTCGTCCACGGGCAGCCGCTGCAGGAGCCCGAGGAGGCTCGACGGTCCCCCATCGCCGAAGGAGATCCCAGCGGCATGCAGGATGACGGCAGGCGACCGCCTGAGCACGGACTCGAGTCGGGCCAGAAACTCATGAAGCGGAAGTAAGGGGCCGACTCCCCCCGCCTCCAGCAGCTCCCACACGGCTTGGAGCACCTGTGGGAGGTCAGGGTGGAAGTCCGGCACGCCATAGCCCTGGTACAGCGCAGGGCCCAGGGGCGAGTGATGGGAGAGAACGGCCCCGCTAGCGGACAGATGGTAACGAGGCCAGCCCCGTTCCTGCGCCAGGTGCTGCTCAGCCGCCAGGACGAAGGGCAACGACGCGAGCGCGTGGGGGTAAGCAGCGGCCTTCTTCTGGTTGGCAATCCGCCGCAACCGCTGCATATCCTTCTCCGGTGCGCCACGAGCCTTAGCCTCCTCCAGGGCGCGGGCGGCTTGCATGTGCTCTTGAAAGCTATAGGTGGCCTTGCCGATGTCGTGCAGAACGCAGGCGAGGAGGGCTTGCATTCGCAGGCGCTCATCCAACCTCATTCGGCGCGCAAGGTCATCGCCTAGGAGAAGCACATCCCGCAGGTGGTCCACCAGCGGCACGTCGGGCTTGGCTAGGAGTTCACCCATGCAAAGTTCCTTCCCCGGAGCTGTAGGACGGTGAACCAGGGCGAAGGCAACTCCAGCTCCACCTGCACGGGGAGAAAGCTCAGGGACGTCTTCCGCTCCGGGTTCCTGACGCCCTTGTTGTCCAATCGGAAGGAAAGGGGCAGGGCCTCCACCAGCACGGGCTCCATGCGCATTCCCGGCCGCAACACGGGCCGAGGGGAAGCCCCGCGCACGTCCCCCGGCAGCACCGTCCCCCGAAAGCGGGGCTCGCCTTCGGCCGTCTCCTCCAGCGCCACTTCTTCCACCAGCGCCAGTTCGTCCTCCCGTCCGAGGGAAAGAGGATAGGCAGGATCGGCGAAGGCTGTTGCCAACCGCTGTAGCAGGGCATCAGCGCCGCCGTAGACGATGGTATAGCGCACGAAGAAAAGCAGTTCCCGGAAATAGGGCGACCTCTCAGCGATCTTCCCGCCCTTGATCTTCAGCACCGTCCACATGTCGCGGGCTCGCCCTGGCTCGGCGTCCGCCCAGGCTGAGACCACCACCTCTCGTAGGGGGCTGTCCTCTGCCCAGAGCTGACGGTCGGAAAGGCCGAGCGCCGCTCCAGCCAGGCCCAGAAGGGTAGTAGGAGGTGGCAGGGGCAACGACCGCTGATAGTTGTGGTCCAGCGGGCGCCGGAAGGAAGCCACCGTTGCCCGGATGACCACCCGCAACACCCTCACCACAGCGCCTCCACGTCCAGCTTGGCAACGGCCATGGCCTCGCGCACCGTCAGCACTTCGCCGTAAGGCGCCAGCGCCTCCCGAACCTCGTCGGCATTGGCGAATACGCCAGGCTCGATGCCGAAGAGCGTTCGCTCCCGGTGCTCGGCGAACTTTTCCAGCGCGTTGACCAATGGCTCTACATCGAGCCAGTAGGAGCTGTCCTCGTAGCGAGCGGCCAGCGCCTCTAGGAAAACGGGGTGCTTCACCTTGAGACGGCTGTAGGCGAGGAACTTGGGCGAGAGGTCGGCCAGCATGCGCGCCGTACGGCCACCGCCCCAGAGGAAATTCAGAGCGTCCAGGAGCGTCTGCAGGCGTTGGCGTCGCTCGTTGGCGGGAAGAGTCCGCTCCTCTTTATCGCCGATCTCCACGGCCTTGAAGACGCCGACCCTGTCCAGCTCGATGAGAAGAGTGCCCTTCATGAGGTTAGCATAGAGCTCCGTCTCGAACATATTGCCGCCAGCGGCCATAGTCTGGCCGAAGCGCTCGAAGGAGCGAGTGCCTAGGTCGCGGTCACCCTGGAACGGGAAGAGGCCCACCGCCGCCGAGACCCGCACTGGTGATGTGCGCCGCTTGGCACCGGATGGATCGAGATAGCCGAACAGGTCCTCGTCAATGAACTCCCATGGTCGGGCGGGCGGGGTAACTTCCTGGCCACCCCTCACCTGAGCGAATGGCTCCGAGAGCTGATAGCCCAGCTCTTCCAGCCGGTCGCGGAGCATGCGGCGGACGGCCTGACCCGATATGTAAGGAATGCTGCTGCCATCGGGCAGCGTCACCTTCTTGGCCACCACGACATTGCCCTCGGTGTGGGAAGCGTTGACGTTGGCAGCCGACACCTTAGCTAGATAGCCGATAACTATCGCCTTGCTCACTCCTGACCCTCCTCTCTGCCCTGTGATGGGCTGGACTGATTACCTGCCTTGCGTAGGAAAGCGTTCATGGCGTAGATGGCGAGGATGGTCTTGACACGCACCCATGGCACGCCGGCGATACGCTCCCCCTTCTCGATGCGTAGCAACGCCTCGGGGATCGTGGTCTCCAGACGAAACTGTGCGTCGTTGAGGACACGGTAGAAGGCTTCGGGGTTCTTGGCATTGCGTAGCTCGTACAGGAGCCCCATCTCGTTGTGCTCCTGCGCCGCCGTACCCAGGTTGTGGCCGAAGCCTGCCAGCGTGCGCTGGAACTGTTCGTCCATACCCATCACCTCCTGTCCATACTGCTCAAAGACCTCCAGGGTACCGCGCACCAGCGGCCGTGGGCTCTCCTCCCGGACCCGCACTTCGTACAGGAACTGCTCAATGAAGGGGAAGGGGTCGCTGAAGGACAAGACCGACCAGGCGATGCGGTCGCGCCACAGGGTCTCCCAGCTCTTGCCCTGCTGCGCCTGGAACTGTCTGAACACCGTCACCACTCGTCCGTGGGGGTTCTTGTCCACCTCCGACACCGCCTCCAGCCATCGTTCATAAAGCTGAAACAGGTCATGGAGGCGGCTGAACTCCCGCAGGTCTGTCATGTTGAAGGCCTGGGCCGGCTTGCCACTGATGGCGTAAAGGGTCACTGGCAGCGACGTAACGACGGTGGCACCGAGGAACTCTGCAAGGGCCGCGCGGCCTTCCTCGTCAAGCATGTCCGAGCTGCGGGCATGGGAGAAGAGCTCCAGTAATAGGCCCAGGGTAGTCTCATGGAGGTATGGGCCGGAGAAGGCCACCGGCGCGTTGCCGCCCCGACCTCCCTGTGCCCTCAGAGGGCCCAGCACACTACGGTGCAGGCGCTTCATCTCCTCCAAATCAGAATGAAAGATAAAGAAGTGGAGGGCGTCCCGGCCCTGCGCCTTCCACAGCCAGCCCAGGTAGGCGGCCAGACCGGCCAAAGCGCAGCGGGCGCAGAGCTTGGTGCCCCGCCTGAGGCCGGGATAGAAGTTGGCGAACTTGCTCGGATCAACCAGAAACGGGAACATCCACATCTTAGCGTCAGTCACAGGCCCGTGTTCGCTGCAGATGTCACAGAAGGCCGGTTTTTTGCTCAGATCGAGTTTGAGCTGGAATGTGGGCGGCTGAGTGGGATATGTCTCCCCACCGATGGTCACCTTCTCGCCGGCGTCCCCTGCTACCTTGATAAACAGGTTGATGGGGTAGGCCCAGTTGGTCTTCTCATACTCCCGGAGTTGGCCAGTGCTCTGGTCATAGTACAAGCCCGTATTACCTCTCTTCTGCGTAATCCTATCCACGAGCCACTGGACGATGGCGTCGATGCTGTGCTCCCCTTCTTCCAGCCCCTGGTCCAGGACGACCAGGCCGGTATCTATCCAGAAGTTGCCGGTGCCACGTCCCAGACCTGTATGTATGGGCACACTCCCTGCCATCCTTAACGCCTCCGACTAGCGATGTCACAGGCCTCCCATGCATGGGGCCAGTGCAACGCCCATGATGGCCAAGTGCATCGCACGCACTCCCGAACGGACTGTAGTCAGGCCGTAGGCCATCTTTTGGCATACGGTACTGGCGAAGCGCCGGGCGTACTCTGACGATTTGCCCATCAGACCTCCCTCCAGGGGGCGAAGCCGCTGTAGTCCGCCCGGCGGCGTCCCTTCCTGAGGACTCGTTCATAGTCGTCGTGGCGGAGCACCTCCAGGACGCGCAGGGAGCCGTCCCCGTCCTCGTAGAAGCAGAGGCGCCAGTT
>DAOTWZ010000085.1:0-35780 GCA_034435615.1 Dehalococcoidia bacterium | reverse complement strand
TGCACCCTGTCCAGGACGAGGAGGAGGCGGTCGCGCGGGAAGCCCCAGTCGGCCAGCTGCGACAGCGCCCGGGCATGCTCCCGCAGCACGGCCACGTCGGGGGTGGTGACCAGGAGCGCCAAGTCGCACAGCTCCAGCGCCCGCAGGGCCTCCTCGCGCAGGCCCGACGGCGTGTCGATGATGACCCAGTCACTCTCGGCGGCCAGCCGGGGGGCCTCCTCCAGGGAGGAGGCAGCTAGGACGGGCGGCGCCCCCCTATCGCGGGGGAGGAGGCCAGCGGCGTCCCCATAGGGGTCGGCGTCCACCAGGACGGTCTGAAGGCCCAGGCGGCAGGCGAAGGCGGCGGCGAGGCCGGCGGCGACGGTGGTCTTGCCCACACCCCCGCGGGCCGAGACCACCGCCAAGACCGAGCCGCCCTGGGGAGGCGACTCGGCGAAACGGCGTATGCGCTCCTCGGCGGCGAGCACACGGGCGATGGCGCTGGCCAGGCGGTCTCCCGGCCGGTCGGGCAGACAGGCGCGGGCCCCGGCAGCCATCGCCTCGGCCGCAAGGGAAGGCATGCCATAGACGATGAGCGATGCCCCCGGCACGGCTCCCCTCAGCCGCTCCAGGAGGACCACCACTCGCTCCGGTGTACCCCTGGCGGCCACCACCAGGAGGGAAGGAGAGGCGGCAAGAGCTACCCTCAGCGCCTCGGGGCCATAGCCGGCATGGCCGACGACGGCGATGCCCGCCGCCGACAGGAGGCGGCGCATCTCCTCTCGCGCCGGCTCGTCGGGGTCGATGAGGACAGCGGTGGGAGCGACGGGCACCTCCATCACCTCAGATGGGCCGGCCCAGCGCTCGCATCGCCGGGCAGCGCTGCTGGCCTCCCAGGGCCATCCGCGCTCGAGATGGTGTGCCCGAAGGGGTCCTTGCGCAGGCAGGAGTAGAGGGCAAGGGCGGCCTTGAAGGCCTCGAAGGCTACCCTCCAGTCGTCCACCTGGCGGGCGACGAAGGAGGGGTGGTCCCTGCCGAGGCGGACGACCCAGCATTCGGAGACCGGATATCCCGTCATCTCCTCGATGGCAGCCGCATAGGCTGCCACCTGCAGGGCATACTCCCGATATATCCCCTTGCCAGACTTCCAGTCGATGGCCACGATGGCAGCCTCCCTCTTGCGCCAGCCGATGGCGTCCACGGTGCCAGCGTAGCCATGCTGCAGGGAGTAGACGGGTACCTCGGAGGCAAACAGGGTGAGGTGGAGGCCTGCTGTCTCCTGCCAATGGCGGAAGGCGGCAACGGCTGCGGCAAAGGCAGGCGGCACAGCGATCTCTGCCCCCATCAGGAGGTCGGCGATGATGGCATGGAGCTCGCTGCCGAAGTCGGCAGCTGCCTGCCTCTCTTGCTCAGGGTAGCCCTCGGCCTCGGCGAGAAGCTGCCTAAGCATCTCCTCCTCGATGGGGAAGGCCTCCATCCCCTGCTGGCGGCGGGCCATGAGGGCAGCGAAGACGCCCTCCAGGGCCATCCGCTTGTACCAGATGGGCAGCCCCTCCTTGGCGATGAGGCGGGTGACGGTGGTGACGGAAGGCAGCAGGCAGTCCTGCCCCTCCACACGGTAGAGCCGGCTGCGGCCCACCTCCACCCGCTCGACGCGGGCTGCCTGCTCCTCGAGCCACCGGAGCACCTGTGCCATGACCTGGCTCATCGGGGCACCTCCGGCCGGTCCAGCCGCTCCTCCATGGCGAGGAAGCGACGCCAGAGCCGTTCCACCTCCGCCTCGGCTGCCCTCATCCTCCGCAGGAGAGGCGCCGCCGCCTGCCCCAGGTCTGCCAGGACCTCCAGCAGCGACAGGGGCTGCCAGCCGGCCAGACGGCCGCCAGCCTCAGGCAAGGAGCGGGCGCAGGAAGGGCAGAGGACGAAGGAGTCGCCGTAGAGGGCCTCGCCCGAGGGAGTCACAATGGCTGCCCGCCTGGGCCTCACCCCGCCGGGCTCCCGCACGGGCAGGAGGAGGACGGCGCCCGGGGCCAGGGCATCCCCATGGCAGAGGTCGCAGAGGGCGAGGGCGCCGGCGTAGGCCGCCGTGCCGTGGGCCATGCCCCGGCGGGGGCGGCAGGGGAGGAGGCGAGCGCTCAGCCCCATGGCCGAGCCCCTCCAGCAGCAGGCGAGGAGATGGCAGCAGTCATCGTCTCACCTCCATCATGGCGCTGTAGGGCGGCGAGGAACCACTGGGGGAAGAGGTAGCCGTGCCGCTTGAGAAGGCGGCCGAAGGAGGCGTCCAGGATGTAGGTGACGCCGAAGTCGGTGGGGCCCCGGCAGACGCGGCCGCAGGCCTGGACGACGGCGCGCACCGCCTCGCGGGCGTACCACTCCTGGCCGCCGGGCGATGCCAGCCGGGCGGCCACCCAGGGGTCGCCCAGGTTGGGATAGGGGGTCTTGAGGATGATGGCGAAGCGGGCCCGGTCGCCCATGAAGTCCACTCCCCGCTCCATGGACGGGGAGACGAGGACGGCGTTCCGCCCCTGCTGGTGGCGGCGGAGGGCACGGCTGCGGTCGCTTGCCCCCTCGTGCCCCACCAGGCGACGGCGGTGGCGGCTGGCAGAGAGGACGTAGGTGGCCAGCCGGTAGCTGTGGGTGTGGACCACTCCCCGATCGCGGGGGTGGGCGTCGAGGATGGAGTCCATGGCCTCCACCACCAGCGGCCAGGTGCGCTCGGCGTTGGCATGGGAGAGGGGCGCCGCCGGGATGTAGCGCGCCGGCCGGCGCTCAGGGGGAATGGGGGAGGGGGCCGACAGGCAAGACCATGCCCCCGACGGGATGCCCAGCTCGCGGGCGAGCAGGCGGGCATCGGCGATGGTGGCGCTCATGAGGAGGATGCGCCCCTCCAGCCTGCCCCAGAGGAGATAACTGGCGTAGGCAGCCGGATAGAGGGGGCGCAGGAGCCAGCCGCCGTCCTCCTTGGCAGCTGCCACCCAGGGGACGTCGTCCTCCCGGGCCAGCCTCTCCAGGCGAGGCAAGAGGGCCTCCAGGCGGCGCATGCGCTGCCGCGCCTCTCCCCGCTCCAGGGGATGGTCGATGGCGGCCAGGGCTTCCTCCTCGCGGGCCATCGCCTCACGGCCCCTGGGCGCCGCCTCCCCGGCCCAGCGGCGCCAGGCAGCCGCTTCCTCGGGGCGCTCTGGGGGCTCCATGTCCAGCAGCTGCAGGTCCTGGGGCGTGACCTCCACCGCCAGGTGCTGCACGATGGCGCCCGGCAGCTCGTCGGCCTCGTCGATGACCACCAGCTGCCGCTCCTCGGCGAGGGCGCCGCCCGCCTCCAGGTCGTGCAGGAGGTAGGACATGTTGGTGACGGCCATCTCGGCTTCCTCGGCCTGGCGCCGCGCCCTCAGGTAGGGGCAGCGGACGGCGGCATCGCAGCGAGGGGTCTCGTCGCGGCAGCCCAGGCGGGGGCTGCAGCAGTGGGGGCAGTGGCGCCGGCCCGTGGAGAGCTCGCAGGCCTCGCAGCTGAGGGAGGGATGGTTGCTGGTGGGGTAGTTGCCCCGCCCCATGATGACGGCCACGGGGAAGTCCTGGGCCAGCTGCTCCTGCAGCTGCCGCGTGTGCGCCACGTACAGGAGGCGAGCCCTCATGAGGTGGGCAGCTGCTACTGCCACCAGGCTCTTGCCGGCGCCGGTGGGCGCCTCCAGGAAGACGAAGCGCTGGCGAGCAGCCAGGAAGTGGGCGAGCAGCTCCCGCTGCCCGGGCCGCCAGCGGCTGAAGCCGGGCAGGCCCAGGAAGGCAGGAGTCGCCGGCGCCGTCGCTGCCGCTCGCTGCATCCTCACGCCCATCCTCAGCAGTAACAGTGAGCTCGCTAGTAAGTTTAGCATACACCATCATGCTATCTCAGCGGCTGGGCCCGGGCAGCCAGCAGGAGCGCCACCGCCACCCTCATGGGCCTGCTCACCCCGGCGCGCCAGGCCAGGCGGTAGCGCTGCCCCTGCCGGTCCACCACCGTCAGGAGGACCAGGTCGTCGCCCGGATGGGCATGGACCACATCGGCTATGGAGCGGAGGAGGCCGATGTCGGCGCAGGCGTCCTCCGTCTCGCGGAGGGTGATGCGCATGGCCGGGCGGCCGCCCATAGCGATGGCCTCCACGGCGAGGCGCGAGAGGGGCCGGGGTCGAGTGGCTGCCGGCAGCGCCGAGAGCGGCCGGGGCCCCGCTCGCCATGGCACGGGCTAGCCCCTCACTATCACCAGCGGCGGCAGCTCCGGATAGGCCAGGGGCGACAGCTCCGTCGGGCTGGGCCAGAGGGCTGGGTCGTCGGGCAGCCTATCCGCCTGCTCCAAAAGCTGGCCGATATCATCGGGGAACGGCCGGTAGAAGGCATAGACGATGTAGCGCAGGCGCCGCCAGAAGCTGGCCCAGGGACGGCGCAGGAGACTCTGCTCCAGCGAGAAGGCCGAGTAGCGGCAGTACAAGCGCTTGTAGGCATCTATGCCCAGCCAGGCCCACTGTAGGCTCCGCAGCCACAACCAGAGGACCATCCTTACCCAGGGGGGCAGGTCCCGGAAGCGGCGGCAGAAGCCGGCGATGCGCTGCAGCTGCCAGCCCTGTAGGGAGCGGGAGGCGACCCTCTCCAGCAGCCAGCGCAGCAGCCCGCCGGGGTTGCGGGCCCGGTAGCCCTTGCTCTGGCAGAGGACGTAGTAGAGGCCGGCGGCCACGTTGCGCTCGCCGTAGCGGTCGATGAGGGCGCCCGGCCGCTGGGTCCCCAGCTGGCGCAGCGCCGCCAGGAGGGCTTGCCTCTCGGGAGCGATGCGCTCCAGCAGGGGATGCTTCCAGGGGCACCCCCTGGGCGGCTGCATCCCAGCATAGGGGTGGTGCCGGGAAGGGGAGGGGGCGACCCTGGCGTGTGCTGCCGTCTGTCTGGTCCTTGTGCCCATGCTGCTCATCTCCTCTCCTCCTACTCGCTGTGTCCGGTCGAGGCATCCCACCCGGCAGCTGCCCGGGGGAGGCCTTGCCAGGGCGCGGAGCGCCAGGCGCTCTCCACCGCCTGCGCTGCACGGCGCTTGTGTTGATGGCGGGCCTATTAGATGTTCCCTTCTTCTGTAGGCGATAAAGAGGCCTTTGATTACATTGAGGCCTACTAGTAAAGCTATAGCTTCTGTTGGACTACTAAGGCCTACGTTTATATTGAGGCCTGTTATTATATGTAGACCTCTCGTTAACTGTTGCTGCTGTTCCCTCTGTAGGAGAAAAGACGGTTCGTATAGCTTATGGGACCCGGTTAGAGTTATGTGGTGTGTTTGCTGCAGGCGGCGGATATTATATACACAGCTTGTAAACCAACCACTTCTCTTTTCTAGGTGTATAAAGCGCGCCGCAAGGCGCCAGCGGCGGTGGTCCATTCCTGCCTCCTTCCCGACAGGCCGGTCGAACTGTTGATGGAACTGTTGGTGACCAACAGTCATCAACACTTCCCGCAGCGGGTGATGGCTCATGTGCCCTCCTCCTCGTCCTCGGAGGCGAACTCCAGGGGGAGGCCGTCGGGGCCTGTCCCGGCGGCTATGCCGTAGAGCACCTGGCGGCCTACTCGGAAGCTCTTGACCTTTCCCTCCTCCTCCAGCCGGGCCAGCACGGAGGAGACGTAGGAGCGGGCGTACCCCAGGCTGGCGGCCGCCTCCTCCGCCGGGAGAGGGCCCTGGTCTCGCAGCAGCTCCAGCAGGAGCGCACGCACGTCGCCGGGCCGCTCTTTCTCGATGTCGGGGAACTCGCCGGGGTGCGCCCCCCTGATGGAGCGGAGGGAGAGGTCGTCGAACTCGTAGCAGAGGATGGGGAAGCGAGAGGGGATGGGGATATCGTTGGCCTTGGTCACCCGGAGGCCTACCCCCAGGCAGGAGTCCTGGTGCTGGCTCAGCGCCTGGATGCAGACGTCGGCGGCGGCATCGAGCATGATGCTGCCGAAGATGTGGGAGGTGTCGGCGCGGGGGGTGTGGGAGATGGCCAGCCAGGTGGCCGGCAGCTGGTTCAGGGCGTCCATGATGCGGACGGCGGCGTCGTCCTCGCGGAGGGAGCCCATCCCTGCCCGGGAGATGGAGTCGACCACCACCAGCCCCACCCCCTCGGCCTCGACGTATTCCCGCAGGGCGGGCAGCACCTCGGCCAGGGTCCTCCCCCTGGCGTCGGCGATGGCCAGGAGCTTCCGGCCTGGGTCGAGGCCCAGGGCGGCGTTGACCTGGTAGAGGCGGCGCCTGATGCTGGCCGCCGGCCGCTCCAGGTTGACGAAGAGGGCCTTCGTGGGCCGGCGGGGCCGCAGGGGGCCCATGGGTATGCCGGCATCCATGGCCACCGCCAGGGCGAGGGCGGTGTAGGACTTGCCCACTCCAGGAGGCGCGTAGAGGATGGTGCCGCCCCCCTTCAGGAGGAGGGGAGGGTCCAGGAGGGGCTCGGCCGCCGCCCCCGTCTCGGGCTCCAGGAGCTGGGGCCGCTCGGCGTCGAGGTAGGCGGGCCACAGGTCGAGGCAGAGCCTGTCCAGGAGGCGCACCAGCTGCTGGGCGCCGGCCCCGTCTGATGGCCTCATGCCGGTAGCCTGGCAGAGGGAGCTGTAGGCCTTCCGGGCGAGTCTGCCCCTGTCCTCATCGCGGTCGAGATTGAGGTATGACCAGGCGAGGGGGATGAGGCTGGAGTTTGCCCAGTAGATGTAGAGGGTGCCGTGGAGGCCGGTGCGCTCCTGCCGCAGGCCATGGGCCTCGAAGCGGAGGGTCAGCTCCCCCAGGGGGGCTTCGGCGGCGAGGCCGCCCTTGATGGGCACGATCACCAGTGGCTCGCGTGGATGCCCCATGCCTGTCCTCCTTTCGACCGGTCCGTTGGCGGGCGCGGGGAGCCTGGGCGGGCCTCTGGCGAGGAACGCAGGGGGCGGGGGTTGACAGCAGGAGGTCCTGTGCGCTATCCTGCTAGTGCCAGATTTGCGCTAGCAGGAGGGGCGACTCCTGCTGTCACCCCTGGGGCCTGCGGGGGCGCCGCAGGCCCCAGCCCTTTCCCCGGCCCATCACCTCCTCTCCCTCTGCGGCTGTTCGCGGCTCGCCTCGATGGCGGCGAGGGCGTCTTGCCAGGTGCGGCCCTTGGCGAGCCACTCGTCCTTGATAGCCTGGTAGCCGCGCTCAGCTCCAGGCAGCTCCAGCAGGCGAGCGATGGTGACGTACCACGAGGTCTGGCGGTCATGCTCCCGGGCGATCTCGATGAGGCGGCGCTGGGCTGCCTGCTCGTTATCGCCGTGCCCCTGCGCGGCCTGCCTCTGCCTCGGCGCCTGCCTCGGCCGGAGCGCCTCAGCAGGGGCAGGCTCCCCGGCGGCAGCTGCCGCCAGCGGAGGCGTCTCGACCTCGCCGATGACCAGGGCCTCCTGGACTCCGGGCAGCTGGCGGGCGGCGTCCATCTCGGCGCGCTTGGCCGCCTGCTTGATGAGGGTGTCGTCCAGGCCATCCAGGTCGGGGTTGATGGTCCTGTACTCGACCACCTCCCCCTCGCGGGTGCGGCGCCGGCGGGTGCGCAGCTTGCTGGTGTCGGTCCCCGGCGGGAGGGCCTCCCTCTCCACCCAGCGGTAGAGGTAGCGGGGCTCGAAGCTGCTGGCGCTGCCCAGCCCCTCGGCCACCACCTGCTCTCCCCCCTTGGTCACCAGCTCGGCGCGGACGACGTAGTGGATGAGGCGGCCGTGGCCGACGACGTTGCCGGCCGCGTCCACGATGGGGGCGAGCTCACGGGTGATCGACTCCACGTGATGGCGGGGGCGCAGGTGGAGGGCTGAGAGGAGGGCTGAGAGGCCGGCGTCCAGCAGGAGGGGGCGGTCGAGGGCGCGTCCCTCCAGGGAGCGGGTGTAGTGGATGCCCTCCTGCATGTGCTGGCGGATGAGGCGCGAGATGACCTGCTTGGCCTGGATATTCTGCTGGACCGTCGCCTCCAGCTCCTCTAGGGAGAGGGCGGCCCGCGGCTGCTGGGGGACCGGGTAGGGCTCGATGAGGGGATAGCTGGGGGCCTGGTCGCTGTAGCTCATGCCTTCTCTCCCTCCCCGTTTGCTGCCTGGGGACGCTGGCCCTTCAGGCGCAGGTGACGGAGGGCGTCGAGGGGAACGACCCCTCGCTGCATCAGGAACAGGCGCAGGGTCCCGGTGTCGATGCGGAACTGGCGGCGCAGGCGGGTGTGGGGGAGGATGCCCTGGCGGCAGAGGTCGCGCACAGTCTGGGGGTTGCAGTTGAGGATGTAGGCCGCCTGCTGGACGGTCAGGCTGGGCGGCAGCGTGCTCCACAGGCCGGCCTGTTCCTGAGGCTGGGCAGGGGCCTCCTCTGGGCCGGCCCTGCCCTCCAGCAGGGCGAGGACTAGGGGCCCATAGGCCTCGGCCATCTGCCGGCTGGCCTGGCCGTGGAGGATGCGCCAGACGCTGCTGGGGCTGATGCCCAGCCTAGCGGCGATGCCGCGGATGCTGCCGGGGCGGTGGGGTTGGGTGCGTGTTGCACCCTTGAGTGACCACTGCAGCCTCTTGCGCATCGTAGCATTAGCATACATGTTCGATACGCCGTCGTCAACGGCCAGCTGGCGCCGGCGAGCGGCCCGCTGGGGCATCGGGGGGAGGATAGCTGCTGCCGCCGGCAGGCAGGCGGGTGAGTATCGCGTTATCGCCGGCGTGGTAGCATAGGCCGGAGCATACCACATGGCAGGAGGAGAGGGATGCAGCAGGAGCCTTTCTACAGCCTGCGACGGAGGCGGCGGCGCCGCAAGGTCGACTGGCTGCCCGTGACGCCGGCGTTGGCCTGGGCCCTCTTCCGCCGCCGGCGTCAGCTGGGGCTCTCGCGCGAGCGGCTGGCGGAGCTGGCCGAGGAGCGACTGGCCCAGCGGGGGGTGCAAGAGAAGGTCTCCTATGACTACATCCGCCGCCTGGAGTGGGGGGAGGTGGACGCCAGCTCCCGGCGCAGGGTGGAGGCCATCGCGGAGGTGCTGGGGCTGGACCTGGAGAAGGACCTGGCAGAGGAGGAGGGCCTGGGGTTCCCGGGGCCCACCTACAGGCACTCGCGGGACCCCTTCGCCGAGCGGGTGCGCATCCTGCGGGACGTGGAGAACTGGCTGCGCACCTGCAGTGACCGGGAGGTGGCCCTCCTGCGGGAGTCTTGGCCTACGCTGTCGGCCCTCATGTCGCGCCTGGCGCCCCTCGTGAGCCAGGAGGAGGGGGCCAGGGAGGCGTTGACTCCTGAACATGTGTTCGAGCAGAATAAGGGCAGCCTGTGGAAGACTCCCAGCGACATCTATCAGTGGCTGGAGAGGCTTCTCGTGCTCATCGAGGAGGCGGTGCCATGGAGGCGCGAAGTGAAGGCCATCCGCGAGGCGGTCATGGCGGCCATGCGCTGGGAAGTGGAGCGGCGTCTGCGGGAAGGGGAACAGGAAGGGGAGGAAGGGGCAGAGGAGAACGGCGGGGAGAGCTGAGGAGCCAGGAGGGGGAGGAGGCCCGGCAAGAGCTGGAGGTTCTGGCGCGCCTGGCAGTGAGGCTGGCAGTGCATCTGCTGGCGGCAGCCAGGTGGGCAAGTGCGGCCGCTGAGGCCGGTCACGAGGGGCGGGGGCCAGAGGGTGGGGAGTGAGATGCCGCTGGCGCCATCTCGCTCTCTGGAGGACCGCCATGCCCGAGGGGATCGAGAAGAGGGGCAAGAGCTCGTGGTCGGTGCGCGTCTACCTGGGCTACGACTCGCGGACGAAGAAGCGCAAGTACGTGCGGGTGACCATCAGGGGGAGTTACAGGGACGCCCAGCGGGTGAGAGCGGAGCTCCTGCGTAAGCGGGACGAGGGGAGGCTGCGGGCGCCTCCGGGGGCTGCCCGGCTGACGGTGGGCGAGTTCCTGCGGCGCTGGCTGGCCGGCAGGGAAGGGGAGCTGGCGCCGAGGACTGTGGCTGGCCAGCGCAATATAATCGAGCGCTATCTGGCGCCGGTCATAGGCCATCTGCGGCTGAGGGAGGTGGCGCCGTCGGACGTGCAGGAGGTCATAGTGCGGGCGCGGGAGAAGGGGGCCCAGCAGGGGACCGTCAGAAACGTCCACTCGGTGCTGCGCCGCGCCTTCAGGGAGGCCGTGGAGATGGGCCTCATGGCCGACAACCCCTGCGACCGGGCGAGGCCGGGGCGCTACCGGCCCCGGCAGCCGCAGCTGCCGCCGCTGGAGCAGCTGGTGGAGCTGCTGCGGGCGGTGGAGGCGACGCCCATAGGGCCTCTGGTGAGGCTGGCGGCGGCCACGGGGATGCGGGAGGGAGAGCTATTGGGCCTCAAGTGGGGCGACGTGGACGAGGAGAGGGGGGTGTTGCGGGTGCAGCGCAGCCTCAGCGTGGTGGGGGGGCAGGCGCAGGAGCGGCCGGCGAAGGCCCGCTCGGCCCGGGCCGTGCCCCTGTCGGAGATGGCGCTGGCGGCCTTGCGGGAGCAGAGGGAGCGGTGGCGGGAGCTGTGCGGCAGGGAGCCGGGCGCCGACGACTACGTGTTCGCCCGCAAGGGTGGGGAGCCGGGAACCCCCACCTGGGCACAGTACCACTTCGCCCGGGTGACAGCCGCTGTGGGGCTCACGGGGCTGCGCTTCCATGACCTGCGTCACATGGTGGCGTCGCTGCTGCTCTCCCGGGGGGCGAACGTGCGGGCGGTGGCGGAGGTGCTGGGGCACCGGGTGCCATCGACGACGCTGGACGTGTACTCGCATGTGCTTATGGGCGGCGCACAGCAGGTGGTGGCCCTCCTGGATGATCTCCTGCTGGGACGGGAGGGCCAGGGCCAGGCGGGCTAGCCTTGCGCCTGGGGTTGACGGTCCTAGGGTGGAGAGGGTGTGTGCCGGCCCGGTCGCTGCTCCCGGACGGGCGGCGGCAAAGTGTTCCAGGATTTGATTGTTATCTTGCGAGCCGCAGGTTCAGAGGGGGCGGAGAAAGTGTTCCAAAAGTGGAACACTTTCGGGGCGGATGAGGTGTTCCAAACCGTTCCAGAACGTACACGTGCTCCAGAGAGTGTTCCCGAAGCTGTGGCCCGGGCGTCGCCAGGATGCGAGGGGCCGGGCAGCCAGATTCGGTCTGGGCCGCTCCCGGGCATTGATGACCAATTTGATGACCATTTGTCAAGTAGGTGGGAACACTTACCCCAGTCCACCGTCGCCGCTGTGGCTCTCTCAGATACGACAGAGGCGGCGGAAGCGGCCCAGGGCCATGAGGGGCCAGTAGTTGCGGTACAGGTTGTAGTTGATGTAGAAGTCCCGCGGGAAGCCGGTGCCGGTGAAATAGGGCTCGTCCCAGGTGCCGTCCTCTCTCTGCATCTCCACCAGGTAGGAGACGCCACGGCCCACGCTCTCCCACACCAGGTCGTCGGCGGCATCGGGGAGGACGGAGAGCAGCCCCATGAGAGCCCAGGCCGTCTGGGAGGCGGTGCTGGGACCCTGGCCCCGCAGGGAGGGATCGGCGTAGCTATCGCAGGACTCGCCCCAGCCGCCGTCGGGATTCTGGTGGTCCAGGAGCCAGCGCACGGCCCGCCGGACGTAGGGGCGCTCCATCGTCTCGCCCACGGCCCGCAGGGCAGGAAGGACGGCGCCGAGGCCGTAGATGTAGTTGACGCCCCACCGACCCCACCAGGAGCCGTCCGGCTCCTGTTTGCGTCGCAAGAAGGCGAGCCCCCTCTTTACCGCCGGGTGCTCCTTCCCGTGGCCCAGGAGGCCCAGCAGCTCCAGCACGTGAGCGGTGACGTCTTCAGTGGGATAGTCCAGCACCTCGCCGAAGTCGCAGAAGGGGATGTGGGTGACCAGACGCTGCGTATTGTCCTTGTCGAAGGCGCCCCAGCCGCCGTCCCGGGACTGCATCGCCAGAAGCCAGCGCAGCCCCAGCTCCAGCGCCTGCTGCTTGCGACGCTCCTCGGGCAGGCGGGTGCGCAGGAGAGCTATCATCACCTCGGCTGTGTCGTCCACGTCGGGGTAGACGTCGTTGTCGAACTCGAAGGACCAGCCGCCGGGCTCCACGCCCTTTACCTTCACCTGCCAGTCGCCGCCGCTGAAGACCTGTTCCTTGAGGAGCCAGCGCCCCGCCCGCACCAGCGCCTCGTGGTCGGGGGGGAGGCCCGAGTCCAGGAGGCCGATCATGGCCAGGGCGGTGTCCCACACGGGCGAGATGCAGGCCTGGGGCCAGTAGACCTGGTCCTCCTCCACCCCGTAGGGGCTCTCGAAGGCCTCCAGCCCCCGCTTCATCACCGGATGGTCCAGCGGGTAGCCCAGGGTCTTGAAGGCCATGAGGGCGTAGACCCAGGGGGGCTGGATCCCGCCCCAGGCGCCGTCCGCCTCCTGTCGGGCGATGAGCCAGCGCTCCGCCTCCCTTATGGCGGCCTCCCGCAAGGGGCGCAGGGCGACGCGGTCGTAGTCGCGGAGGAGGCGGTCCAGCCCCCAGAAGAGGCCCCGCCAGGAGAGGAGCCGACGGGGACGCGGGAGGGAGAAGCGGAGCCGCTCACGGGGGACAGGATAGAGCTCGTCCACGCGGGCGTAATCGGGGACAGGGCAGACGGGCCGCCGGTCCATCAGTATGAGGATGGGGACGATGGTGGCCCGCGCCCAGGAAGCGAACTCGTACAGGTTGATGGGGAACCAGGAGGGGAGGAACATGAACTCCGGCGGCAGCACCGGGACGCCCTCCCACGGCCACTGGCCGAAGAGGGCCAGCCACAGCTTGGTGAAGACCCGCACCCTGGGCAGCCCTCCCCGGGAGAGGACGAACCGGCGGGCAGCCTGCAGGAGGGGGTCGTCGGCGGGGACCCCGGCCAGCTTCAGGGCGAAGTAGGACTCTACAGTAGCGTTGAGGTCTGGCGGGCCGCCGTGGTAGATGGCCCAGGTGCCATCGGGCCGGGCCTCTCGCCTCAGGTAGTTGACCACCTTGTCCCAGCGGCGGCGGTCGGCCACGCCCAGGAAGTGGGTCAGGAGGAGGTATTCGGCGGCCATGGTCACGTTGCTCTCCAGCTTTCCCCACCAGTAGCCCTCCGGGGCCTGAGTGCGCAGAAAGTACTCCTGGGAGCGGTGCAGCGCCTCCGTCGTGGCCGCCAGGAGCCGCTGGCGCTGGGCAGGGCCCGTCAGACTCATGCCTCTCCTCCCGTCCAGACGGTCAGAAAGTGGGCAAAGAAGCGGCGCAGGCTGCGGCTGGCCGTCCGGGTTTGGTAGAGGAGACCGAGGGTGGCCAGGGGATCGCGCGCCAGGGAGATGACGGCCCGGCGCAGCCTGAGGCTGCCCCGGGCCGATATGATGCCTATGGGCAGGCGGGTATCGGCGCCGTCCAGCACGGCCCGCACTGCCAGGTAGGGGATGCCCCGCGCCTGGGCCTCCCGGCCTACCCAGTAGTCCTCCATCTGGACGATGTCCACTCCCCACTGGTCGGCGGCCCGGCGCTTCGCTGCCGGGGTGGCCAGAACGTCCACCACGGTGCCGGATACGCCCCGCTGCCAACGCAGCCCGGCCCTGCCGGCGGCCACCTCCGCCATCTCCAGGAGGCGAGGGTCGCAGTCCACGGAGGCGCCCTCCAGCCCCTCCTCGCAGAGGCTGGTCGCCTGGGCGATGTGGAGGTGCCCCGGGCGGAGCGCCTCCGTCGCCCCGCCAGCGAAGCCCAGCGAGAGGGCGCCCTCTAGCCGGTAGGAGCCGAAGACGGCGCCTGCTGCCTCCGCCGCCCGCCGGCCGATGCCGGTGCGGCACAGGAGGAGGGAGGCGGGGCCGCTACGCCCCAGAAGGAGGGTGCGCTCCCCCACCACGCGGGACTCGGCATTCTGCAGGAACGGCCGCAACAGCCGCTCCTCGATGCGCATGGCTACGAAGAGAGCGAGAATGCCAGGCATCGCGCCCCCCTGACCGACGCGGCGGCCAGCCCGGGCTGGCCGCCGCTACCCCGGGCCACCGGTCCGGCTAGTCGCCCCGGATGGAACGCCATGCCAGCTCCAGCAACACCTTGGGCTTCTCCATCGCCTCCCGGATGGCGGAGCCCTCGAAGCCGCAGTGCATCATGCAGGTGTCACATCGGGGGTCTTTGCCCCAGCCGTACTTGGACCAGTCCACCGTGGTCATCAGCTCCTGGAAGGTGCGGGCGTGGCCATCGGCTATCAGGTAGCAGGGCTTGCGCCAGCCCAACACCGTATAGGTGGGCGTAGTCCACTGGCTGCACTCGTCGTAGTGGCGCAGCCCCTGGAGGAAGTCCCGGTAGAGGGGGTTGTTGTAGAAGCGTATACCCCGCTTGCACCCCTCGAAGACGCGCCGGAAGAAGCTCTGGGCCTCCTGCCTCTGCATGAAGATGGGGTGGTGGGCCACCTCCTTGTAGGCGAAGCCCGGGGAGACCATCATCCCCTCCACGCCCATCTCGTTCAGCATCTGGAAGAGGTGATGGTACTCCTCCGGGTCGGTGCCGCTGTAGAGGGTGGTGTTGGTGCAGACGCGGTACCCCCGCTGTCGGGCCTCGTAGATCATGCGGATGGCCACGTCGTAGACGCCCTTCCGCTCCACGGCGATGTCGTGAGTCTGACGCAGGCCGTCCAGGTGCACCACGAAGGCGAAGTACTTGGAGGGCGGTATCACCTTGAAGGCCCGTTTGTAGAGGAGGGTGTTGGTGCAGAGGTAGACGTAGCGCTTCTGGGCGATGATCCCCTTGACGATCTCGCCGATCTGGGGGTGCATGAGGGGCTCCCCCCCGGCGATGGAGACCACCGGGGCATCGCACTCCTCCACCGCCCGCAGCGCCTCCTCCACGGACATGTAGCGGTCCAGTACGGGCTCGTACTCGCGGATGCGTCCGCAGCCCGTGCAGGTGAGGTTACAGGCCTCCAGGGGCTCCAGGATCATGGTGAGGGGGAAGTATTTCCTCCCCCTGATCTTCTGTTTCAGCAGGTAAAGGGCGAGCTTTATGCTGAGCCCTAACGGCTGTCCAGGCATGGCCTGCCTCCTTCGGACGATACCCCCATGACGCGGGGGAGATCATTTCAGGACTCCCTTTCCAGCAGGAAATCGGCCAGCGCCACCAGCTCCTGGCGGCGCTCCTCTACCAGGGGCAGCCCCTCCAGGTGGGAGAGGGCCTCCCTCTTCTTGTCCCGGGCCAGCCCCTGGCAGTACTCCCTGGCTCGCAGCGACTCCAGGGCGGTCATCACCTGGGCCACGTCGTTCTCGTCCAGGGAGCTCTTGCGATAGACCGACCGCACCACCTCTCCCTGCGGACCCTCCGCCGCCAGACCATAGATGATAGGCAATGATTTCTTGTGGCGACGGATATCGGCCCCCGCGGGCTTCCCCGTCTGCTCGCTGGCGCCCCAGACTCCCAGGGCGTCGTCCCGAACCTGGAAGGCGACGCCCAGGAGACGACCGCAACGGCCCATGACCTCCCACACTTCAGGGGAATCGCTGGCCACCAGGGCGCCCAGACGGAGGGCGGCATCGAAGAGGGCACCCGTCTTGCGGGAGATCATGTCCAGATAGAGCTCCAGCCCCACGGTGCCCTCCGCCTCGAACTGGAGGTCCAGCACCTGCCCCTCCACCATCTCCAGGGTCGCCTCCGCCAGGATGCGGCTGGCGCTGACGACTTTCTCCGCCGGGACGCCCCGCTCCCTCAGGCGGGCGAGGGCCGCCTGGGCCAGGGCCAGGAGGGCGTCGCCGGCGTTGATGGCCTGGGCCTGCCCCCACACTGCCCACACCGTGGGCCGGTGTCGGCGCTCCCTGTCCTGGTCCTGAATATCGTCGTGGACCAGGGAGAAGTTGTGGACCAGCTCCAGGGCAGCGGCGGCCGGGAGGGCCTGACGCCAGTCGCCTCCCAGCGCCTCGGCGGCCAGCAGGCAGAGGGCGGGCCGCAACGCCTTCCCCCCTCCTTGGGCCAATGGCCTCCCCTCCGCGTCCTCCCAGCCCAGGTGGTAGCGGGCCATGCGGTAGAGGAGAGGGGGGCCCGGGCGCTCCAGGAGCGAGCGGAGCTCCTCCTCCAGCTCCTGACGGTAGCGCCGCAGGGGGGGCGGCACGGTCATCTCACTCTCCCATGAGCTGGACGACCACTTCCCGGTCTCGCTCGTGGTCCAGCTCTATGAGGAAGATGCGCTGCCACTGTCCCATCAGCAGCCTCCCGTCGACGATGGGGACCATCTCGCTGGCCCCCAAGAGGAGGTGCTGACAGTGGGAGTGGCCGTTGGGCCGCTCCCCGTTGTTGGAGACGGCGTGGGCGTAGACGTTGTGGCGGTACTCGCCGTCCGGCGGGGCGATGCGGCGCAGCATGTCCTCCATGTCCTGGATCAGGTGGGGACAGTTCTCGTTGATGCGCACCGCCGCCGTCGTGTGACGGGAGAAGACCACCACGCAGCCGTTGCGGATGGCCGCCTTCTCCACCACCTCGGCGACCCGTTCCGTTATGTCGATGAACTGGGGGCCGCGTTCGGTGCGGATCTTGAAGGTCTCCGTTCGGAACTTCATCGCATCACCCTCCCTGTCTCAGGCTCTTCGCCCGGCGGCGCTCCCCGCAGCTCCGCTGGCGGTCCAGCTCGCGCAGGCGTCCTATCACCTCGTCTATGGACTCGTCAGGGGTGGAGGCGCCCGCCGTGACCCCTACCACCTCCTTGCCTTCCAGCCAGGCAGGGTCTATCTCCGCTGCCGTCTCGATGTGGTAGGTCTCCACGCCCGCCTCCCGGCAGGTCTGGGCCAGTTTGCGGGTGTTGGCGCTGTTGCGTCCTCCCACCACGATGATGAGGTCGCATTCCGCCGCCAGCTCCCGGGCGGCGTGATAGCGTTCGTCCGTCTCCGGGCAGGTGGTGTTGATGACCCGCAGCTCGTTGATGCGACCGATGTTGCGGGCCACGAAACGGGCCACGAACTGGGCGAAGGACTCCTCGCTCTTGGTGG
Organism: Dehalococcoidia bacterium; assembly: GCA_034435615.1. Classification (GTDB taxonomy): domain Bacteria; phylum Chloroflexota; class Dehalococcoidia; order SM23-28-2; family HRBIN24; genus H17-190. The sequence goes on along the minus strand of DAOTWZ010000085.1, from coordinate 18,950 downwards.
TCTGGGAGAGGAGGGCCACCTTGCGCCGCGGGATGTCCACCGCTTGGTCGGGGTCCAGGATGGCCGTCCCCTGGCCCCGCGTCCAGGCCAGGACACCCTTCACCTCCGGATGGTCCGCCTCTCCGTAGATGATGAGGCGGTAACCCTCGTCCACCAGCTTGCGGGCCGCCTTCTGGGACTTGCGGACGATGGGGCAGGTGGCATCCACCAGGCGCAGGCCCCGCCGCGCCGCCTCCTCGGCGATCTCCGGCCCTCGCCCGTGGGCGGTGACCGCTATGGCCCCCGCCTCCACCTCTTCGATGGAGCCCACCACCCGCACCCCGCTCTCCTTCAGTCGCTCTACCACCACCGGGTTGTGCACCACCGAGCCCAGGCTGTCGATGGGCCCCTCCCGGGCGCCCTCCTCCACCATCTCGATGGCCCGGCGGACACCGAAGCAGAAGCCCAGTACCTTCGCCTTCTTGATCTTCACGGGCTCAACCCCTTCGTCTACCAGACCGACGACACAAAATGATACCTGGCCTCCATCTCAGGGCCTCTCCCCCAGCGATAGCTCCAACGCCTTCTCTGCTGCGAATGCGCTCTCACCCCTCTCTCCGGCACGGCGGACGAGGGCACGCGCGGCCTGCCGGCCGCTCCGGACCGCCGATTCCATGGTCGCAGGCCAGCCCGTATCAGTCCAATCCCCGGCCAGGAGCAGGTTCGCCACGGGGGTGACGGGCCCCGGCCGCAGCGCCCGGACGCCGGGCCTGGGGGCGAAGGTGGCCCAGGGCTGCTTCACCACCAGGGACCAGCGGAGGGCCGCCGTGCGGGCGGCCGGGAAGAAGGCCATCACCTCCTTGTGCATGACCTCTATCAGGTCACGCCCCGGCCAGTCCTCCCAGAAGTAGGCAGCGCTGAGGGAGATGTCCAGGTGCTGCTCCTCCCCGGGCGTCCCCCACAGATGGCTCTTGTTGAAGGCCCACTGCAGGGGCGAGTTGAGAAAGGCGGCGAAGGGGATGTTCATCACCGGGCGATCGAACCAGAGGTGCACGTTGACGATGGGGGAGCCCTGGAAGCGACCGAAGCGAGCGAAGAAGGGCTCCTCCCGCAGCGCCGGGGGCAGGAGGGAGAGGAGGTTCCCCGGCGGCAGGGCGGCCACCACCCAGTCGCCCTGGAGGGCCTCGCCGTTCTCCAGGGCCACCCCGGCCATGGCACCGTCCCGCAGGAGAAGCTCTTTCACGCCACAGCCCAGGCGCACCGTAGCCCCGCGGGCCTCGAGGTAGCGGCGGGCGGCATCCTCCAGGAGGGTGGAGAGGCCCACCCTGGCATAGCCGATGGCGCCTGCGTCCCGGTCGCGCAGAAGCCCCTCCTGGAAGACCATGGCCGCCAGGTCGGCGCTGGCCTGGGAGCTCTCCTCGTTCAGAGTGGGGCGGACGATGACCTCCCAGAAGCTGCGGATGATGTGCTCCGTCTGGCCGTGGGCCCTCAGCCACTCCCGGAAGCTGATGCTGTCCAGCTCCGGGTGACGCGCCCGGTCCAGGGCATGCAGGCGGAACAGGGCGTAGGCCGCCAGCAGCTTCTCCACCAAGGACAGGGGCCGGTAGCGCAGGAAGGAGCGGAGTAGGTGGAAGGGGGCCGGCAGGCGGTCGGCCTGCAGGACGCTCTTCCCCGTCAGCTTGTCCAGGAGGCGGAGGTAGAGGCGTCGCTGCAGATGGGTGCGCTCCCGCACTCCCAGCCGCTCCAGGAAAGCGATGTACTCCGTGCAGCAGCGGAGGAAGACGTGCTGTCCGTTGTCCACCTCCTGACCGCTGCGGCCGTCCACGTAGGAGTAGGCGCGGCCCCCCAGGAAGGGGCGCTTCTCGAGCAAGGTGACGCGATACCCGGCGTCCGCCAGGTCGCAGGCGGCGGCCAGCCCGGCCAGCCCCCCGCCCACTACCAGCACCGTCCCCCTCATGGCAGCACCACGCTCCGTAGTAGCTCACGGCCGGCCAGGGCCAGCTTGTGGCCAGCGCTCAGCCCCACCCGGCCCCGCAGCACCGCCTCCGGCTCCCGGGCGATGCGCTCCAGGATGCGCCGGTAGATGGAGGCCATCACCGAGACACAGGCCCGCGGCCGCCGCGGCAATAGCGGCAGGAGCAGCAGCCCCCGACGATAGAAGGCCCGCGCCCGCTCCACCTGGAAACTGACCAGGCGACGGAACGGCTCCCCCGTCTCCCGTCGCAGCAACGACTCCTCCGGGCAGCCGAAGAGGGCCATCTCCTCCTGGGGCAGGTAGATGCGGCCCCGGTCCAGGTCTTCCTGGATGTCCCGCAGGATGTTGGTGAGCTGGAAGGCTATCCCCAGGTCTGCGGCGTACTCCCTGGCCAGCGCCCCGTCCTGGTAGCCGAAGATCTCGATGCATATCAGTCCCACCACCGAGGCGACGGAGTAGCAGTACTGGCGCAGCTCCTGGAAGTTGCGGTAACGGCGCAGGCGCAGGTCCATCTCCACGCCGTCGATGAGCTGGTGGAAGTAGTGGCCCGGTATGCGGAAGCTCTGCACGGCGTGGCAGAGGGCATCGAAGACAGGCCCCTCCGGCCTCCCCTCCAGGCAGCGGTCCAGCTTCCCACGGAAGTCGGCCAGGAGGGCCGCCTTCTCCTCCAGCCCCGGCCCCTCCAGGTCCACGATGTCGTCGCAGAGGCGGGCGAAGGCGTAGGCGGCGTAGATAGCCCGCCGCTGGTCGGGCGGCAGGAGGAGGAAGCCGTAGTAGAAGTTGCCCGCCTGCCGCCGGGTCAGGGCGGCGCAGTAGGCGTAGGCGCTCGCCAGGTCGGCTGCGGCGCTCATGGCCGTCTCACCCGCACCGGAAGGGGCAGCAGCCCCCGCAGCGCCAGCCAGGCCTTGCGCCGGCGGGAGAGGACGGGCCGCTGGTGGAGGACGTCGTAGTCTATGGCCTCGATGGCGTCCAGGATGGCCAGGCCACCCAGGTTGAACAGTTTTATGTCGAGACGCAGTCGACCGGCCACCCTGTCGGCCAGGCCGAGCCCGATGGCGAAGAGCTCCCGGGCGCGCGCCACTTCGAAGGCCATGAGGCGCCGGAAGCTCTCGTTGAAGGTGCGGGCCAGCAGCTCCCCCTCCGAGTAGCCGAAGCGGGCCATATCCTCCAGCGGTATGTATATCCTCCCCTTCTCCAAGTCCACTGAGACGTCCTGCCAGAAGTTGGCCAGTTGGAGGCCGGTACAGGTGGCATCGGCCAGGCGGCGCCGCTCCTCGTCCCGGTAGCCGAAGAGGTAGAGCACCAGGTGCCCCACCGGGTTGGCAGAGTGTTCGCAATAGTGCAGGAGGTCGGCGTAGGTGAGATAGCGGCTCTGCCGCTGGTCCATGCGGTTGGCCTCTATGAGGCGGAGGAAGGGCTCGGGCGGGATATCGAAGCGGCGGATGGTCTCCTGAAGGGCCACGAAGACGGGGTGAGTGGCCCGTCCCTCATAGGCCCGTCGCAGCTCCGCCTCCCACTCGTCCAGAAGGGAGAGCCTGTCGCCGTCCGCCTCGTCGCCCAGATCGTCCACGCCCCGGCAGTAGGCGTAGATGGCATACATGTGGGGCCATAGGTCGCGTGGCAGGAGCCACGTGACCACGGTGAAGTTCTCGTAGTGGCCGAGCGCCAGGCGGCGGCAGTAGGCGAAGGCCTCGTCGGCCTCCAGGCGCCGCTCCTGTTTGAGCAATCCGCTACCCCCTCACCTCGCGGTCTCCTGTCCGATGTCGGACAGCCGCGGCATCGCCACAGGGGCCGTGAGGGGAACGGTCGGAGAGGGGCGCTGAAGCGGAAAACTACGATAGGATGATGAGTCCGGTCTCCAGGCCACCCAGCCCCCTCGGCGACAGGCCCTCACATGGCCCCACCGTCCGCTACCTCGCTAGCACCTCCTTTTCCCCTGGTCTTTGCGTCCATTCTAGGACAGGTTGGTGGTATGTCAATAGACAGGATAGGAGACGGGCTGGGGGGAGCCTCAGAAGCGGTAGGTGAGGGGAATGGGGATGTCGGCGATCTGCCTGGGCCGCTCGCCCTGCCACCAGATGCCGGGAATGGCGTAGCCGCAGCGGGGGCAGGTGCCCTCGGCCGTCACCTCGTAGCGGAGGATGCGGTAGCCGTAGCGCTCGATGAGAAGGGCGTGGCAACCAGGGCAGCGGGTGTTCTCGAAGTCCTCCACCAGCCCGGGCAGGTTGCCGGCGTAGACGAAGCGCAGTCCCTCCTCCCGGCCGATGCTGGCGGCCCGCAGTAGGGTGCGGGCATCCGTGTTGTCGGGGTCGGTCATCTTGTAGTCCTTGTGGAAAGCGGTGACGTGCCAGGGGATGTCCGGGGAGACGGAGGCGATGAAGCGGGCTGCCTCCCGCAGTTCGGCATCGGAGTCGTTGAAGCCAGGAATGACCAGGGTGACGATCTCCTCCCAGAAGCCCATCTCGTGCACCATGCGGATGGTGGCCAAGACGTTCTCCAGCTTGCCTCCCAGGCGACGGTAATTCTTCTCCGACATGGACTTGAGGTCTACCTTGTAACAGTCCACCCAAGGGCGCAGGTATTCCAGCACCTCCCGCGTGGCGTTGCCGTTGGAGACATAGGCGGTGAGGTGGCCCCTGGCCTTGGCCAGTCGGAAGACCTCCACCGCCCATTCGGAGGTGATGAGGGGCTCGTTGTAGGAGCTGACGAAGGCCCGCGCCCCCATGCGCTCCCCGATCTCCAGCATCTCCTGGGCGGTGAGCTCCATGGGCTGGGCGCCGGCCACGGGGTCGCGCAGGGCCTGGGAGGTGACCCAGTTCTGACAGTAGGGGCAGTGATAGTCGCACCCCAGCATGCCGAAGGTGAGGGCCAGGGCGCCCGGTAGGGCGTGGAAGAAGGGCTTCTTCTCTATAGGGTCACACTGGAGGGCGGCCACGTAGTTGTGGGGGACCATCAGGACGCCGCCACGGTTGAAGCGGACCTGGCATATGCCCCGCTGCCCCTCCGGGATGAGGCAGCGGTGTCCGCAGGCGTAGCAACGAACCTTCCCCCCGTCCAGCCGCTCGTACAGCTCCCCCGGCCGGACATGCTGGTCCAGGACCTCGGCTAGGGTGACTGCTCGACCGATGAGTCTGGGCATTCCACAGAGATTATAACCCTTTCTGGCGACGAGGGCGCGGGGGCGCCGGCCTCATTTCGTCTCCAGCCAGCGCACGATGTCGTCCACGTGGTCCCGGATGTTGAGCTTGGCCTCCCGCACCAGCCAGCGGTAACAGTCCAGGCGCTGCGATGGATCCTCGGCGTAATCGTTCCAGGCCAGGACGTAGGCACGGCCGGCCGCTCTGGCGGAGCCGCCGGGACGCGGCAGCAGGTGGACGTAGATGGTGGAGCCATCATCGGTGAAGGTGATGCGGTCCACCGCCCGGTCCATCAGGTCCTCGCGGCCCCGCTTGCGCAGCTCTTCGCGCAGGTATGCCTCCAGGAAACGCAGCGCCATACTCCCCCGGAGGCCATGGTAACACAGGACGGGCAGCGGGGCGGCCGTCAGACGAAGGCCGGCCGCACCTCCCTGGCGAAGAGCTCCAGCATCTCCAGGACCACCTCGGGGCCGGGGCGGAAGGGGGGCACCAGTATCAGTTGCTGCACGCCGACACGCCGGAATTCGTCCACCAGCTCCGTCACCCGAGAAGGGGAGCCCCTCAGGGCCATGATGCGGTCGTCGCCGGCGCTGGTGCTGGCCTCCTCGCCGCCGCCGTCCGGCCGCAGGCGGAGCAGGGCCTGCACAGCGAAGGTGATGCTGGCAGGGTCGCGCCCGTGCTCCTGGGCCAGTTGCTGCACCTGCTGCCACAGGGGGGCTATCTCGTCCGGCGTGCCGCCTGCGGTGATCCAGCCATCGCCCAGGCGGGCGACGCGCCGCAGGGCGGGCTCCCCGTGCCCGCCGACCCAGACGGGAGGGGGGACGGGTGGACGCGGCTCGCAGCGCACCCCGGATATTCGATAGAACCGTCCCTCGAAGCGCGGGTCCTCCTGCGTCCACAGGGCCCGCATGAGCTGGATGTGCTCGTCGGTGCGCTGGCCGCGGTGGTCCCAGGGGACGCCCATGGCCTCCCCCTCCTCCCTCAGCCAGCCCACGCCGGCCCCCAGCACCAGACGGCCGCCGGACAGGTACTGGAGAGTGGCCAGCATCTTGGCGTTCAGCACCGGGTTGCGCAGGGGCATGATCATCACCGAGGTGCCCAGCCTGACGCGCCGGGTGACGCCCGCCAGGAAGGAGAGCAGGGTGTGGGCCTCCGGGAAGGGGGCATCCGCCGGGAAGGGAAAGCGTCCCGAGTAAGAGTAGGGGTAGCGGGACTCGAACTGGACGGGGATGACGATGTGGTCGGGGGCCCAGAGGGCATCGTAGCCCAGCTCCTCGGCCCGCTGGGCCATTCGCACGATAGCCTCCGGCGTATACCTGCCGCCGAGGCCAGGCAGCCGTACGCCGAACTCCATCTCTCATTACCTCCTCGGCCTGGGCCGTGGCGATGAGCGCCCGCCGATTCCAGGCCGCATGACTGTGGCTGGCCGTATGGTAGCACAAAAGGGTGCCAAGGCGCCCAGGGGGTGCTAGACTTAGCCTGGAGCCGGAAAGGGGCGAAGGCCGATGCCTGTGGAGAGAAGCATAGTCAGAGAGCTGCAGCGCATCGTGGGCAAGCGGTGGGTGCTCTACCGCCCGGAGGAGCTCATCGTCTACGAGTACGATGGAACCATCGAGCGGGCGCTGCCGGAGGCGGTGGTGCTCCCCGGCTCGGCGGAGGAGGTGGCGGCGGTGGTGCGGGTGGCCCGGCGCCACGGCGTCCCGGTGACGGCCCGCGGCGCCGGCACCGGCCTCTCCGGCGGCGCCGTCCCCTGCGAGGGCGGCATCGTGGTGGCCACCACACGCCTCAACCGCATCCTGGAGATAGACCCGGAGAACGGCATCGCCGTGGTGGAGCCAGGGGTGGTGAACCTGGAGGTGAGCCAGGCGGCGGCCCCCTTCGGTCTCTACTACGCGCCGGACCCCTCCAGCCAGCGGGCCTGCACCATCGGTGGCAATGTGGCGGAGAACGCCGGCGGCCCTCACTGCCTGCGCTACGGCACCACCACCAACCACGTCCTGGGCCTGGAGTTCGTCACGCCGGAGGGGGAGCTGGTCTGGTTGGGGGGCCGCACTCCCGACCCACCAGGCTATGACCTGGTGGGCGTGGTGGTGGGCTCCGAGGGGACGCTGGGCATCGTCACCAAGGCGGTGCTGCGCCTCCTGCCCAGGCCGGAGGCCACCATCACTATCCTGGCCATCTTCGACGACGTGGACCAGGCCAGCGAGGCGGTCTCCGCTATCATCGCCCAGGGGATACTGCCCGCCGCCCTGGAGATGCTGGACCGCGCCACCATGGACGCTGTGGAGCCCTACATCCACGCCGGCTATCCGCCCGACGCCGGCGCCGTCCTCCTCATCGAAGTGGAAGGGCTGCGGGAGGAGGCGCAGGAGCAGGCGCAGGCGGTGCAGGGGATATGCCAGGAGCTGGGCGCCCGCGAACTCCGAGTCGGCTTCTCCCCCGAGGAGCGAGAGCGGCTGTGGGCGGGTCGCAAGGCGGCCCTGGGGGCCCTGGGGCGACTCGCCCCTTCCTACTACATCGTGGACGGCGTCGTCCCCCGTAGCCGCCTCCCCCAGGTGCTGCGCGGGGTCTACGAGGCGTGCGAGCGCTTCGGCCTGCGGGTGGCCAACGTCTTCCATGCCGGCGACGGCAACCTCCACCCCAACCTCCTCTTCGACGAGCGGGAGCCAGGGGCCACCCGCCGAGTTCTGGACTGCGGCGAGGAGATCATGCGTCTCTGCGTGGAGGCGGGAGGCTCCATCACAGGCGAGCATGGCGTGGGCTACGAGAAGCGGGACTATCTGCCCTGGATCTTCAGCCAGGACGATCTCTCCGCTATGGCCGCCCTGAAGGAGGCCTTCGGCACCGCCGGACTCTTCAACCCCGGCAAAGTCTTCCCCACACACAAGGGCTGCGGCGAGGTCTCCTCCGCCATGAGGAAGGCCATCGCCAAGGTGGGGCCGGACGCCTACATATAGGTGAGCGCAACGTTGGTGCGGGAAGGCACCCTGGAGGCTAGGCTCCTGGACGTCCTGGATCGGGACGCCGTCGTCATGGGCGAGGGCGTGGCGGCCTACGCTGTGGACGGCCTCCAGCCCCGCGCCGCCGTCCGGCCGGCCACGGTGGAGCAGGTGAGCGAGCTGCTCCGCCTGGCCCACGTCGAGGGGCTGGCTGTGGTCTGCTGGGGCGGCGGCACCATGATGGGCCTGGGCAACCGCCCTCTCCGCTACGATTTGGCCCTGGATCTGCGGCGCCTCGACCAGGTGGTGGAGCATGAGCCCGCTGACCTCACCGCCACCGTCCAGGCCGGCATCACCCTGGCCTCCCTTCAGGAGCGCCTGGGGCGGCACGGCCAGATGGTAGGGCTCGACCCGCCCTACCCCCGGCGGGCCACCGTAGGGGGTACCCTGGCCACCGCCGTGGCCGGGCCCCGCCGCCTCTCCCTGGGCCATCCCCGCGATATCACCATCGGCATGAGGGTGGTGCTGGCGGACGGCCGGGTGACGCGGGCGGGCGGACGGGTGGTCAAGAACGTGGCCGGCTATGACCTGTGCAAGCTCTATACTGGCTCCCTGGGAACGCTGGCCGTCATCGTGGAGGCCACCTTCAAGCTCTACCCGCGGCCGCGGGCGGAGGCAACCCTCTTCTTCACCTTCGAGGGGGCGGAGGGGGCCTGTCGCCTCGCCCGCGAGGGACGGCGGCGCGGCCTGGCCCTGGCGAGTGCCACCGTCCAGCGCCAGGAGGGGGCCTACCTGCTGCTGGCTCGCCTGGCCGGCACCGAACGGGCGGTGGAGCGCAGCGCCCTGGAGTTGCAGTCCCTCGCCTCCTCTCTGGGAGGGGAGACGGTGGCCGGGGCCATAGACCGCTGGGAAGAGGCGATGGCCGCCCCCGCCGGGCCGGCGCGGGGGCTCACCCTCCGCTGGGGCCTGTTGCCAGCCCGCCTGCCCCAGGCCGTGGAGCGGCTGGCCGACCTCTCCCCCTCCCTCCTGGTGGCCCTCCCCACCGTGGGCACCCTCTACGCTCGCTGGGAGGATATAGACGATGCCGCCGCCCTGATGGCGGCGGAGGGAGCGCGGCGGCTGGCCCGGGAGTGGGAGGCTACACTTACGGTCCACTCCTGCCCGGCGGCCCTCAAGGAGGGCCTGGACGTCTTCGGCGAGCCGCCGTCGTCCTGGCGGCTCATGCGGCAGATCAAGGAGCGCTGGGACGGGCGGGGTGTGCTTGCCCCTGGCCGCTTCCTGGGGAGGCTGTGAGGTGACGGAGTCCAAGGGCGTGTTCCTGCCCCGGGAGGAAGACCTGGCCAAGTGCGTCCACTGCGGCCTCTGCCTCCAGAGCTGTCCCACCTTCCGCCTCCTGAGGCTGGAGACGGACTCGCCGCGGGGGCGTATCCACATCATTCGGGCCATCACGGAGGGCCGCATAGAGGCCACGCCGGTCGCTCTCTCCCACCTGGACCTCTGCCTCCAGTGCCGCAACTGCGAGGCGGTCTGCCCCTCAGGTGTCCCCTTCGGTCGCATCATGGAGCGGGCGCGGGCCACGGTGATGGCCCAGGGGCGGCGGGCGCCCGTTAGCTGGCGGCTGCGGGCCGCCCTCCTGCGCTTCTTCGTCCTCCACCCGGAGCGGCTGGCCCTCCTCACCCTGCCCCTGCGGCTGCCCGGCTGGCCCGGGGCGCAGGCCCGCCTGGCACGGACTCTCCCCCACCCCCTCCGCCGCCTCCTGGCCCTGGCTCCCCCGCCAGCGGGCCGGCCATTCCGTCGCTATGGTGTCCTGGCGCGTCCCCGCCGCCCGGCGAGGCTGCGCGTCGGCCTCTTCCTGGGCTGCGTCATGCCCTACCTGTTCCCTGGAGTCCACGGGGCCACCGTGCGAGTCCTGGCCCGCAACGGCTGCGAGGTCGTCTCACCCCGGGGACAGGCCTGCTGCGGCGCCCTCTTCGCCCACAGCGGCGACCTCCCCACCGCCCTGGAGCTGGCGAAGCGCAATATAGACGCCTTCCTGGACGCCGGGGTGGACGTGGTGGCCATCAACGCCGCCGGCTGCGGCGCCCTCCTCAAAGAGTACGCGGATCTCCTGGAGCACGACCCCGCCTACGCCGAGCGCGCCCGTCGCTTCAGCTCCCTGGTCAGGGACGTCACAGAGCTACTGGCGGAGCTCCCCCTGGAGCCCCCGCAGTCCCCCTACGAGCTCTCCGTCACCTACCAGGACCCCTGCCACCTGGCTCACGCCCAGGGGATAAAGGAGGCGCCACGACGCCTGTTACGCTCCATACCCGGTCTCCGTCTCTTAGAGATGGAGCACCCGGACCGCTGCTGTGGCAGCGCTGGCATCTACTCCCTGAACCATCCTGGCGTCTCCCTCTCCCTCCTCGAGGAGAGGATGGACGAAGTGCAGGCCACCGGGGCCAGGATCATCGCCACCGCCAACCCGGGTTGCATGCTACAGTTGACAGCGGGCCTGCGGCGGCGGGGCCTGCCCGGACGGGTGGCCCACGTGGTCGAGCTCCTGGACGAGGCCTACCGGGCCACCGGGCCGCGCCGGGACGGGCCCCAGGGGGAGCGGCCTGAAATATGACCCGGCCTTCTCTCGTTGAAAAAAGACGGATACAATGACTGTGAGCAGCCGTCGTCAGGGGAAACCCCGGGGCCGGGGGAGAGGGCCATGACCGAACTGGAGCCTCACCGGCAGGAAGAGATGGAGAAGGCGCAGCGTCTGGCACAGGCTATCGACGACCTCCTGAAGGGGAACGACCCGGCCCTGGACGACGCCGAGCTGGCGGAGCTGCTGGAGGTGGCCCGTCTCCGCCACCAGCTCTCCCTCAACTGGATGCGACTGGCCAAGCGCTGGGAGGGGGACGTCTGGCGGCGGGTGCTGGAGCGCATCGACCACCACCAGGAGACCCGGGACGAGGAACCGGGCAGCTAGCCCCCTCCCCCGCCTTATTGACAACCCCCCGACGCCCTCTCATCATACTAACCAAGGCTGGCCCCGCCAGCGCACTATACCCTCGGGTAGCTGCAAGGATGGCGCAGGAACTGGAGATACTGGCCGAAGGCGAAGCCCCCTATCTCCCCGTGGACCCCGACGGCTTTCGTGAGTCGGTCCGGGATCACAAGGACCGCTCCCTCCGTCCCAAGCTCATGTCGGAGCGGGAGGCCATCGAGCGCTTCGTCCAGGACGGGGACTACCTGGTATACGAGTGCAACTATCTGAACCGTGGCCCCGCCGCCCTCCTGAGGGAGATAATGCGTCAGCGCAAGCGGGACCTGTGGGTGGGCTGCAAGTTCACCTGGATAGACGTGGCGCTGCTGGTGGAGGCAGGCTGCGCCACCAAGATAGACGTGGGCTTCTTCCTCTACAGCGCCGCTATAGACCGGGCCGTCAAGGAGGGCCGCGTCCAGTTATACGAGTATTCCAACGTGGTGATGACCAACCGCCTGCTGGCGGGGGCCATGGGCATCCCCTTCATCCCCGTCCGCTCCTTCGGGGGGACGGACGGCTTCAAGTACTCCGGGGCCAAGCTGGTGCGGGACCCCTACAGCGGACAGCCAGTCACCATTGTCCCCGCCCTCAACCCGGACGTCGCCATCATCCACGTCCACCAGGCGGATATCTACGGCAACGCCCGCATCTACGGCGTCGGCATATCGGACCTGGAGGCGGCCCTCGCCTCCAAGAAGGTCATCATCTCCACCGAGGAGATCGTGGACACAGAGGAGATACGGAGCGACCCCGGCCGCACCACCATACCCTACTTCCTAGTCAACGCCGTGGTTCACCTGCCCTTCGGTGCCTACCCGGGGGAGATGCCGGGCCGTTACTGCTCGGACGTGGAGCACTGCGTGGAGGTGGTGGGGGCCAGCATGCGGGGGCGACTGGACCAGTACCTGGAGAAGTGGGTCTACGGCGTCGGCAGCCACGCCGAGACGCTGGACAAACTGGTAGGCTACCAGAAGCTGGCCCAGATGGTGGAGCGGGCGACCATCAAGGAGGGGTACGGGCGATGATCGAGCTGAAGCAGCCGGTGGGACGCAAGGCGGCCCTGTTCAACGAACGGGAGCACCAGATCTGCGTGGTGGCCCGTCTGATAGAGGACGGCAAGGCCTACTGGATCGCCGCCGGTGGCTCCCCCATGGCCTCCATGCTCCTGGCCAAGCGGCTCTACGCTCCCAACGCCGTCTACGTCACAGAGGACGGCATCGTCGCCCCGGAGCCGCTCATCCCCTTCGACCCCATGCAGCAAGTGGTGAGCCCGCGGGCCGGCTACCGCGCCCTCCAGTGGGCCAACATGAACCTCATCGGCGCCTACGCCCAGGCGGGAGTGCTGGACTACGGCATCCTCAACACCCTGCAGGTAGACCCCTACGGCAACATCAACTCCACCGCCCTGGGCGACTTCGAGGGGGGCGAGTACCGACGCTTCGGCGGCCCCGGCGGCGCCGATTCGGTGGCTGCCCTCTGCTGGCGCACCATCCTGCTGACGGACCATGACCGCCGCAAGTTCGTCCCCCGGGTCGACTTCATCTCGTCGCCTGGCTTCCTGGACGGCAGCGAGGGGGCGCGGGAGCGCTGGGGCCTGCCGCGGGGCACCGGCCCCTACCTCCTCATCACCCCCTGGGCCATGTTCGATTACGAAGAGCGCTACATGCGCCTCGTCGCCATATCGCCCTTCGTCACTCTGGAGCAGGTGCTGGATGAGATGGGGTTCCGGCCCAAGATCGCCCCCCAGCTCCAGACCCTGGAGACGCCCACGGAAGAGGAGCTGACCATCCTCCGCACGGAGCTGGACCCTCGCGGCCAGATAACCCTGCCCGACAGCAGCCGCTGGGTGGCCCTCAACGACGATGGCAGCTACAGCTTCGTGGAGGCGGAGGCGAAGGCGGTGGACCCCAACCTCCCCCGCTGGTAGGGACTAACGGAAGAGGTCCCGCTCCGGGGGGCGGACCAGCTCGCGGGCGCTGCCCGGCCCCGGCTGGTAGGGGAACCCGCGGACGAGGGCCACCGGGACACGGGAGAGCTTGCCCATCACCAGCTCGGCGGCGGCCGCCAGCTCGTCGGCCACGGCCATGGTGCTGACCCGCAGTGTGTAGCCGTAGGGGTCCGTCTGGCCCACGTAGTCCAGGAAGGGGCTCATACCCGCCACCCCCACGGCGACGTTGACGTGTCCCTCCCGCCATGGCCGGCCGAAGGTATCGCTTATGACGACGGCCACCTCCACCCCCGCCAGCTCGTAGAAGCGGCGGCGGAGGGCCTCGGCGGAGCGGTCCGGGTCTTCCGGCAGGAGAGCCACGTAGCCCTCGCCGGCCACGTTGGAGGCGTCCACCCCGGCGTTGGCGCAGACGAAGCCGTGCCTGGTCTCGGTGATGATGACGCCCCGCTCCGCCCGCACGATGCGCCGGCTCTCCCGCAGGACTACCTCCATCAGCCGGGGATCTTTGTCGTGCTCACGGGCCAGGCGCAGCGCCTCCGGCGAGGGGACGACCTCCGCCAGGGCCACCACCCGCCCTTCCGCCTTGGAGACTATCTTCTGGGTCACCACCACCACGTCCCCGGAGGCGATGGGCGTGCCCTGGGCGCGGGCCGCCTCCAGGACGAGGGGGGCCAGGTCGTCGCCCGGGCGCACCTCCCCCAGGCCAGTTATGGCGATGACCCGCACCTCAGGGGGCGTCAAGCCCGCCTCTCCCCGCTTCCCTAGCCGTAGGTCATGCCGCCGTCCACGGGGATGGCCTGCCCCGTTACGTAGCGAGACTCATCGGAGACTAGGAAGGCCACCACAGAGGCCACGTCCTCCGGCTCAGCCAGACGCCGCAGAGGCAATCGGCGGGCTACGGCCTCCCGCATGTCGCCGTACTTCTCGGTGAGACGAGTGCGCACCATGCCCGGCTGGACGGCGTTGACCCGTATCCCCTCCCGCCCCAGCCGCTGCGCCAGGTGACGGGTGAGGCCCAGCAGCCCTGCCTTGGCCGCCGGGTAGGCAGGGCCGACGTTGGCGCCGATGAGGGCAGCCACCGAGGACATGTTGACGATGGAGCCCGACCGCAGCCCCGCCTGACGATAGGCCCGCACGTAGGCCCGGCAGCAGTAATAGGCGGAGGTCAGGTTCTGGTCTATGAAGAAGCGCCAGTATTCATCGTCCGTATCGGCGATGTCGACGCCCAGGCCCTGGGGATTGTTGACGGGGTCCGGCCCCAGAGAGCTGCCAGCGTTGTTCACCAGAGCGTCCACCCTGCCGAAGCGGGCCAACGCCGCAGCGAAAAGCTCGTCCACCTGACGGCTCACAGTGACGTCGCAGGGCTGGAGGAGCACTTCACGGCCACGCTCCTGGACGAGCTGTCCCGTCTCCTCCAGCATAGGCCAGTCATGGGGAGTGTCCAGGTCGCACAGGACCAGGTCAGCGCCGCCCCTGGCCAGCTCCAGAGCGATGGCGCGGCCTATGCCCCGGGCCGCTCCCGTCACCAGGGCCACCTTGCCCGACAGGTCTGGCATGGTCCACCTCCCTGCCTAGATGCCTACGATGCGGACACCGCTGCGCGCCTTGTAGATGTGGTTGATGTTGAGCAGGAGGGCCGTCCATTCCTCCAGATACTTGGAATTGGCCAGCACGCCCCCGTCCACCGCCCGCACGTATTCTATGGACTCCGCCAGTTGCATAACCTGCTTCTTGGCCGCCTTGTGGTCAGAGCATATGATAACGTCGCCCTGCATCGGCTTCTCCACCGTCTGCAGGAGGGTGGCGTCCAGGTGGTGGAAGCCGCTGACGATGATGGCGTTGGGCACCAGGGAACGCGCCTGCTGCGCCGCCGACCCCTCCTCCACGTCGATGGCCCGCACGCCGCTCTTGCTGAACTCCAGGGGCACCACCACGTCCACCAGCGTCTTACCCTCCATCAGGTCGGCCAGGGACTGCAGGGTCTCCCGGTGGGCCTCGTAGGGCACGGTGACGAAGACCAAGTCCGCCTGCTGGACCGCCTCGGCGTTCAGCATCCCCTGCACCTTGGCGTGGGGAACCTTCTCTCGCACCTTGGCCGCCGCCTGGGCCGCTCGCTCGTCGGACCGGGAGCCTATGAACACCTCCTCCCCTGCCTTGGCGAAACGCATGGCCAGCCCCAGGCCCTCCGGCCCCGTCCCGCCAATGAAAGCGATGCGCGTCATTCTCCTGTCCTCCTGACTGTGTGGTCGTCGCCTCAGCCTGTATTATGGCACTGGGGAGAGGAGCAGGAACAGCCTGCGGAAAGCGAAGGACGCCGGTGCGGCGCCTGGCCCTGACAGCCATTTACGCCTCCCTGCTTCTCCTTGCGGCCGGGTCCGTCGCCTGGGGGCTGACGCGTCTGGCCCGCGGGCCCGCCCCCTCCGGCCCCGTCCAGGCGGCGGCCCAACGCTACAGCTACGACATAGTCCGCTGGCACATCTACGCCGTCCCCCAGAAGCTAGCGAGCTGGCTGGGCGAGCTGCGGCCGGGCGCCAGACGCCAGAGCGATGACGACGTCCTCATCGCCTTCTTCGCCCGGCTGCGAGAGCTCCGGGCCCTGGAGACGACGGGGGCAGACCTCCCCTCCTCCCTCCGCTACGCCCGCGCCGAGGCCCTCCGCCGGGAGCTGAAGGACATGGAGAACGATGTCGAGCGGGTCTTGGAGAGGCGGCTGACGACGGTGCTGCGGGAGCAGGGAATCACCGTCCGTCCCCCCCTCTTCCAGGGGGTGGAGCTGGTCTTCCCCCCGGTGGCCGTGGAGCTGGACGCCCCGCCCAAGGTGCTGGCCATCTCCCCCCGCGACCGCATAGAGTTGACGGCAGCCTACCTCCTGCAGCCCGACCTGGGAGAGCTGGAGCGAGACGCCATAGAGGACAGGGCGAGCGCCCTGGGGATGGCCGCCCTGGTGGCGGACGTGGGCGCCCTGGGCAGCTACCCCAGCGCCGTCCCTCCCCTGCTGGACTACCAGGCCCTCATGGAGACGGTGGCCCACGAGTGGGTTCACCAGTATCTCGCCCTCTTCCCCCTGGGGCGTCACTACTTCCGGGACGACGAGACGCGCACCCTCAACGAGACGGTGGCCAACATAGCCGGCCGGGAGCTGGGCAGGCTCATCGTCCAGCGCTATCCCCTTCCTCTGCCCGCGGCCTCGCAGGCGTCCTCCCGTCAGGTGGCCAGCGAGCTCCGCCAGCTACGGCTGGAAGTGGAGTCCCTCCTGGCCAGGGGACAGGTGAAGGAGGCCGAACAGCTCATGGAGGCCAAGCGCCGCGAGCTGGCAGCGCGGGGGTTCTACATACGGAAGATAAACCAGGCCTACTTCGCCTTCTACGGCCTCTACGCCGACTCGCCCGTCTCCACCAGCAACGTCGGCCCCAAGCTGACCAGACTGCGAGAGGAATCGGGCAGCCTGGCCCAGTTCCTGTCCAGGGCGGCCGGCATCACCAGCGTGCAGGAGCTGGACACTCTGTTGGCAAGCAGCCACTGAGGAATGGGGCGGCGGCCTAGCCCCTCTCCAGAGAGACGGGCACCTCCATCACCTTCACCCGCGGCATCTTCTGCAGGTAAGGCTTCAGACGGAGGATGGTCTGGTTGTGGAGGAGCCTCTCCCACCAGTGGGCAACCTTCAGCCGCGGCAGCAACACCACGATGACCTCCCCCGGCTCCGTCCGCAACAGATGCTCGATGTAGGTGAGCATGGGGGAGAGGAAGGCCCTGTAGGGCGATTCGATGATGAGGAGGGGGACATCGGGCAGCAACCGCTCCCAACGCTCCCGGAACGCCTCGGCCGCCGAACGTTCATCGGTGATGTGGACGGCAGTCATGCGGGCCCCCCATTCGCGGGCCAGACGGACCGCCGCCAGGGTGATGCGATCCAGGTCGTTGACGGGGATGACGACGTGGCGGCGGCGGGCCCCCGGCGCCATGGGGGCGCTCAGGGGGCCGCCGATCTCCCTGACCTCTTCGTCCGTCAGCTTGACCAGAGAGTCGAAGCGGCGGTAGTGGCGGTGTATCAGGTTGAAGAGGACGATGAGGGCCAGCATAAGGAGAAGGGATATCCAGGCGCCGTGGGTGAACTTGGTGAGGACGAAGATGATAGCGACCAGAGCGGTCGCCGCTGCTCCCACACCGTTGAAGACAATGCTGAGCCGCCATCCTGGCTCGCGGAAGCGCAGCCAGTGCCCGACCATCCCTGTCTGGGAGAGGGTGAACGCCAGGAACACGCCCACAGCGTAGAGAGGGATCAGGCGAGTGACGCTGGCGTTGAAGAGCACCAGGAGGACACCGGCTCCCAAGGCCAGGGCCAGGATGCCGTTACTGAAGGCCAGGCGGTCGCCCTTGAAGGTGAACTGCCGCGGCAGATAGCCATCGCCGGCCAGGATGGCCGAGAGCCTGGGGAAATCGGCGAAGGAGGTATTGGCGGCCAGGAAGAGGACCATGGCCGTAGCTGCCTGGTAAAGGTAATAGAGAGGCCCTTCCCCCAGTATCAGGCGTCCCAACTGGGAGACGGTGGTCTCCCGCTCCTCGGGCACCAGTCCGTAGCGGCTGCTAAGAAAGGTAATGCCCAGGAAAAGAAAGGCCAGGATGATGGCCATCCAAGTGAGGGTGATGCGGGCGTTGCGGCTCTCCGGTGGCTTGAAGGCCGGCACGCCGTTGGATATGGCTTCCACGCCCGTGAGGGCAGCGCTGCCGGACGAGAAGGCGCGCAAGATGAGAAAGAGACCCAGGGCCTCCTGCGGCTCGATGGGGTGTCGGGGCGGAGCGGCGTGCAGCCACGTGCCCGGCGCCTCCCCCAGCGTCACCTTCACCAGACCGAGCCCGATGACTGTCCCCATAGCGACGATGAAGAAGTATGTCGGCGTGGCGAATATGGTGCCGGACTCCCGTATGCCCCGCAGGTTCCCCCAGGTGAATACGGCTACTGTGGCCAGCGCCATAGGCACCCGCAAGTCAAAGAGCTGAGGGACGGCAGAGGTGATGGCCGCCACACCCGCCGCCACGCTGACCGCCACGGTCAGGGTATAGTCCACCAGCAGGGCCGCAGCCGCCAGCAGTCCCGGGAGTACGCCCAGGTTCTCATGGGCCACGATATACGCACCGCCACCGCTGGGATAGGCCTTTATAGTCTGGTGGTAGGAGAGCACCACCAGAGTCAGGAGAACGACGATGGCCAGGGCTATGGGCAGGGAGAGGGAAAGGGCCCCCGAGCCGGCCAGGGCCAGCACAATGAGGATCTCTTCCGTGGCGTAGGCGGAGCTGGAGAGGGCGTCCGAGGCGAAGACGGCCAGCGCCTTCACCTTGGTCAGCCGCTCGTGGATGGCCTGAGAGGTGGCGAAGGGACTGCCGATGAGGACGCGGCGGGCGTCGGCCAGGTAGCGGCCCAGGGTGTCCAGGGGCCGGCTGGCCAGACGCGTTGCCTCCAGGTGGCCAGGGGCTACCCGGGTAAAGGCCCGCCGCCGGGGGACGATGCGCAGGTAGGGGGTGCGGGCAGTGGTGCCATAGCGGACCTCCCGCAGCTCCACATCGATGTCGGGGTGGACCGGCGGCCGGCCTCTCTCCTCCCGCGGGATTACCAGTCGGGCATGGTCATCTGGAGCGGGAAGCGGCTCCTCCTCCGGCGCCGCCGGCGGGGCCTCCCCCTCTCCTCGGCCGGGGCGCCTGACCCTCACGAAGGACGGCCGGCGCTCCCTATCCTTGCGGTCGTCGCTGCCCATGCGACACGGGACTCTCCCGGCCTAAAAGGGTAGCAGCGGGCGGGCCAAGAGGCCACAGGCCACGTCACTCGCCGTCCTGATCGGGGCTGGGGGCCAGGATGTCCTGCAACAGCTCGCCCGCCGGACCGGTCCCCTCGTTGCCGCGGCCGCGCTGGTTGGCGCCGCCCGATGGCGTAGGCGTGGCGGTCGGGGTGGGGGTGGGTGAG
>DAOTWZ010000084.1:0-2542 GCA_034435615.1 Dehalococcoidia bacterium | reverse complement strand
CCTGCAACCCGGAGTGGCTGGTCTGGTGGATAGACCAGGGCTACCTGCCCCTGCCGGTGGTGAAGCGCCAGCTCGAGATCTTCTCCGAGAAGATCATGCCGGAGTTCAAGGGGTAGGCCGCCGGGGCCTGGGGGTGGGCCCGCCCCCAGGCCCCGCAGCCCTTGGGCCGGGAGCCCCCGCAGCCAGCCCAGGTTGACTTTTGCCCCGCATGCCGGTAAGTAAGGACTGTGGCCGCCCGAAAGGCGGCCCCGTTGTGGGGACGCGCCCCTGAGAGAGGCCGCTCAGGGGCCGCCTTTTACCAGACCGGGGAGACCGCTCCGCAGGTGACAGAGATGGCGAAAGCGCTGGAGGGCCTTCGGGTGCTGGAGTGCGGCCGCATGGCGGCCGCCGCCTACGCTGCCAAGCTTCTGGCCGACCTGGGCGCCACCGTCATAAAGGTGGAGGAGCCGCAGGGGGACATCGCCCGTCGCTACGGGCCGTTCCCCGGCGGGGAGCCTCACCCGGAGAAGAGCGCCCTCTTCCTGTACCTCAACTGCAACAAGAAGGGCATCACTCTGGACCTCCGCCAGCCCGAGGGCCAGGCGCTGCTACAGCGCCTCGTCGCCTGGGCCGATGTCCTGGTTCACAACTACCCGCCCCCGGAGATGGCCGCCCGCGGACTGGACTACGAGGCGCTGGCCCGCGCCAACCCTCGCCTCGTCATGGCCTCCATCTCCCCTTTCGGCCATGAGGGGCCCCACCGGGACTACCGCGGCTACGATATCAACGTCATGGCCGCCGGCGGCTGGGCCTGGCTCAACGGCTGGCCCGGCCACCCGGAGGAGCCTCCCCTCAAGGCCTACGGCCCCCAGACTGAGTACCAGGCGGGGATCGCCGCCGCTGTGGCCCTCCTGGGCGCCCTCCTCCACCGCGAGGAGACGGGCCAGGGGCAGCACATAGAGGTCTCCGGCCAGGAGGTGGTGGCCACCGAGCTGGAGTTCGTCTTCCCCTTCTGGCCCTACGAACGTCGGGTGCCCGTCCGCTGGGGCCAGCGCATCATCGCCCCCTGGGACTACTTCCGCTGCCAGGACGGCTGGGCCTTCGTCATCTGCGTGGAGGAGCACCAGTGGGAGCGGCTGGTGGAGCTCATGGGCGACCCCGAGTGGGCCCACTGGGAGATCTTCAGCGACCGGACGCTACGGGCCCAGAACTACGATGTCCTGCGCCCCCTCCTGGAGGAGTGGTTCGCCCAGTGGCGGGTGGACGACCTCTACAAGGCGGCCCAGGCCAAGCGCATACCCCTGGCGCCCGCCTACGACGCCGCCGGCCTCCTGGAGTCCCAGCACCTCAGGGAGCGGGAGTTCTTCGTCAGCCTGGACCACCCCGTGGCCGGCACCTACCGGTACCCCGGCAGTCCCTACCACGGCTTCTCGGAGACGCCGGCGGAGGTGCGGGAGCCGGCGCCCACACTGGGCCAGCACAACCAGGAGGTCTACGGCGGCATCCTGGGCCTCTCCCAGGAGGAGATAGCTGCCCTGCGGCAACGAGCGGTCATCTAGGAGGGATGGAGCATGGCGGAGCACGGGAAGGGCCCCCTGTCCGGCTACCGTGTGGTGGAGCTGACTACCGCCTGGGCCGGCCCCTACGCCGGGCAGGTCCTGGCCCACCTGGGGGCCGAGTCCATACGCATCGAGTCCGTCAACCGTCTCTGCGTCACCCGCACCATCGTTCCCTTCGCCGAGGGGCAGCGGCACTACGACCGCGCCGGTTACTTCTGCGAGTACAACCAGGGAAAGCGCAGCGTCCAGCTCAACCTGGCGCGGCCGGAGGCGGTGGAGCTGGTCAAGCGCCTGGTAGCCATGAGCGACGCCGTCATAGAGAACTTCGCCGCCGGGGTAGTGGAGCGCTGGGGCCTGGGCTATGAGGAGCTGAAGAAGGTGAAGCCGGACATCGTCATGGTGAGCATGTCCGGCCACGGCCGCACGGGCCCCCTCCGCAACTATGTCTCCTACGGTCCCTATCTGGTGGCCCTCTCCGGCTTCGCCACCCTCACCGGCTACCGTGGCTGGGAGCACCCCATGCACGTGGGGATGTCCTACCCGGACCCCAACGGTGGCTGGCACGGGGCCTTCGCCGTGATGGCAGGTCTCTACTACCGCAAGCGCACCGGCAGGGGCCAGTACGTGGATCTCTCCCAGTGGGAGGCAGCCATCGCCCTTCTGGGGGACGCCATCCTGGGCTACCTGATGAACGGTCACCAGCCGCCCCGCCTGGGCAACCGCGACCCCGTCATGGCCCCCCACGGCTTCTTCCGCTGTGCCCCTGCCAGGGACGGCGAGCTGCCGGAGGGCCTCCTCCCGGAGGACCGCTGGATCAGCATCGCCTGCGGGAGCGACGAGGAATGGCAGGCCCTCTGCCGGGTGATGGGCCGCCCCGAGCTGGCCCAGGACCCCCGCTTCGCCACGCGTGAGGCGCGCAAGGCCAACGAGGACGAGCTGGAGCGGATAGTGGAGGAGTGGACGCTGACCCAGGACCCCTTCGAGGCGACGCGCAGGCTGCAGGA
>DAOTWZ010000083.1:0-35393 GCA_034435615.1 Dehalococcoidia bacterium | reverse complement strand
CTGGCGCCCCCGGCAGGACTCGAACCCGCAGCCTCCTGGTCCGAAGCCAGGCGCTCTGTCCAGTTGAGCTACGGGGGCGAGCGGGATCCCCCACCGACCTAGTCTAGCACGGCGGCTCTGGCCCCGTAAGGCCTCGCTTCCGGCCGCCGCGTTGTGGGCGGCCCAGCTTCATGATGAAATAGAAGCTGGAGCCCTTCGGGAACGACCATCGGACATCATGGTGCCCGAACAGGACGTCGCCGGCATCATCCAGGAGGTGGAGGAGAAGCTCTCCAGCAACTCCACCGATGTGGGGGAGATCGCGTCCCTCATCGCCAGCGTCCACCCCGCTGACCAGGTGGACCTCTGGGAGCGGCTCGATCCAGCCCGCCGCGAGACCTTCCTGGCCCTCCTCTCGGCGGAGGGGCTGGCCCGTTTCCTCCAGCACCTGGACGACGAGGACCGGGAGGAGGTCATCCGCCGCATGCCCAGGGAGACGCTGGCCCGTGTCCTGGACCACATGGAGACCGACGAGGCAGCCGACGTCATCCGCTCCCTCCCCCCGGCCGATGCCGCCCGCGTCCTGGCCAACATGACCACCGCTGCCAACGTCACTCCCCTCCTCCAGCACGAGGAGGAGACAGCGGGCGGCATCATGACCCGGGGCTACATAGCCCTCCACCCGGAGATGACGGCCCGTGAGGCGATCAATTTCCTGCGGCTGCGTCGCCCCGCCGCTGAGGAGGGCTATTACCTCTACGTCCTGGACGAGACGAACCGCCTGCAGGGGGTGGTCAACCTCCGTCAGCTCATCATCGCCGACCCCAGCACCCCCATCGCCGAGCTGATGACCCGGGATGCCATCACCGTGGCCCCCGAGACGGACCAGGAGGAGACGGCCCGCCTCCTCCAGCACTATCGCCTGCGGGCCCTCCCGGTGGTGGACAAGCAGGGCGTCCTCCTGGGCATCGTCACCGTGGACGATGTGATAGACGTCATCGAGGAGGAGGCCACGGAGGACATCTACCGCCTCGCCGGCGTGGGCGTGCGGGAGTGGGCCCTCAGTCCCCTGCGGGAATCGCTGCGCAACCGCATCCCTCATCTGCTGGTGAACCTGCTCACGGCCTTTCTCTCGGGCTTCACGGTGAGCCTCTTCGAGGGGACGATAGCCCGGGCGGCCACCCTGGCGGTCTTTATGCCCATCATCGCCGGCCACGGGGGGAATACGGGCACCCAGGCGGCCACCGTCGTCGTCCGCTCCCTGGCCCTGGGGGAGGTCACCCCGGCCGATGTAGCGCGCATCGTCTTCAAGGAGGTGCGCTTCGGGCTGGTCCATGGCTGTCTGGCCGGCGTGCTGGCGGCGGGGCTGGCCTTCGCCCTGTACCAGAACCCCTGGCTGTCCGGGGTGGTCTATCTGGCGATGCAGGGGAATGTCGTGGTGGCTGGCATAGTGGGGGCCACTATTCCCCTGGGGCTGCGGGCATTGAGGATAGACCCGGCGCTGGCCTCCTCTATATGGCTGACTACGTTCACGGATGTGATGGGCTTTCTGTTGCTGCTGGGTGCCGGCAGCCTCCTGGTGACCCGCCTCACCTGATTTTTTTACGCGCCTGGCCGCGGTGGGCTAGGGTCGGCCAGGCGAACGACGGGGCGTGGCTGGCAAGGGTTGGCGTGATGCGCCTGGCCGCGGTGGGCTAGGGTCGGTCAGGCGAACGACGCGGCGCGGCTGGCAGTGGCCCCTGGCCACAATGCCGTGACCTGTCTCATCCGACGGCCGTCAGGGCTTTCGACAGCGCTCGGACGACGCCTGGCTGCATTCCCCCGGTAGCGGCGACGAGGAGAAGGGCCCCGGGGGCGTCGATGGAGGAAAACGGTGCGCTCTCGGTCAGAGGGTGGGGTGGACGGAGGGATTCGAACCCTCGATCTCCAGGGCCACAGCCTGGCGCCTTGACCCCTTGGCCACGTCCACCATAAAAGCGCCCCGACGCCACAGGCGCAGGGGCCACCGAACCTATCCTAGCACCCTCCCCCGGCGCCGTCAATGCGGGCCCGGAGCGGGGCCGCTCGTCCTGCCTCGTCGTCCAGCCCTGGACGGGATGAGGCCCTCTGAGGGATGATGTGCCCCTCTTATGGCCCGTAAGGGCCTTCTAGACACTTTATGCCCACCTCTTGACAGTGCAGGCAGCATCGCTTTAAGATTGGGGCCGCCTTCGGGCGCAGGGCTGGTGGCGCCCGGGCGTGGACGCAGACATCTCCAACAGGCAGCCCTGGCCATCTCCCCCCTCCCCCGGGTGGCCGGGGCTGCCTGCTTTCACGCGCGGCGGGCGGACTGTCGCCACCCGGGCTAAAATAGTCTTTGGAATGGCGCTGGAGAGCCTGGGCAAGCTGCTCGTGGTGCTGGGGCTGGGCATCGCCCTGCTGGGGGGGCTCCTGCTCCTGGCGGGACGCATTCCCTTCCTGGGCCGCCTCCCCGGCGATATCCTGGTCCAGCGCGACAACTTCACCTTCTTCTTCCCTCTGGCCACGTCCCTCCTCATCAGCCTGGTGCTCACCATCGTCATCAACGTTGTGCTGAGGCTCCTCCGTTAGGCTGCCTTGACTTCCCCCGGCGGCCTGTGGTGATATGGCCTCAGACTCTAGCTCTGCGGGAGGCTGCCGTGCTGGCGTGCATCAAGACCGACCTGGGCAGGGTAGAGCTGGTTGAGGTGCCGCGGCCCACCCCCGGGCCGGGCGAGGTGCTGGTGCGGACGACCCTGGCCACCATCTGCGGGTCCGATATGCACTTCCTGGACGAGTTCCCCAACGAGGTCATGGGGAAGATGTACAAGGGCGTTCTCACCCCCCAGGGGCTGCCCATGGGGCACGAGGGCGTGGGCATCGTGGAGGAGGTGGGGCTCGGGGTCACCCGCTTCAAGCCGGGCGACCGCATAGCTGCCTCCTGCCTCTGGGGCTGCGGTCGCTGTCAGGAGTGCCTGCGGGGCGAGATCAGCATCTGTAGCGGCGGCGGGCGCCCCCTCTTCGGTTGCCAGGCCGAGTACTATATAGTCCCCAACGCCGATGTCAACGCCACCCACGTGCCGGACGGCGTGAGCGACGAGATGGCGATCCTGGCCACCGATATCATGTCCACCGGCTTCGGCGCCATCGAGCGGGCGGGGCTGGGCTTCGGCGATTCGGTGGCCATCTTCGCCCAGGGGCCGGTGGGGCTGTGCGCCACGGCCGGCGCCCGGGCGCGGGGCGCTGGCCTCATCATCGCCGTCGAGTCCGTGCCGGAGCGCAAGGAGATGGCCAAGCGGCTGGGCGCCAACGTGGTCATCGACCCGCGGGAGCAAGACCCGGTGTCGGAGATCCGCGCCCTGACGGACGGCCGCGGCGTGGACGTGGCGGTGGAGGCGGTGGGCACTCAGGCCACCTTCGAGGCGGCGACGCGGGTGGTCCGGCGAGGCGGCACCGTCTCCAGCGTGGGCGTCTACGGCCTCTATCCCCAGCTGACCATGCCCACCACGGTGGCCTCCTTCCTGCACCGGCGCATCGTCACCACCCTGTGCCCCTCCGGCTGGGAGCGGCTGGAGCACCTCTTCTCCCTCATCCGGCACGGGAACATAGACCTGACGCCCCTCTTCACCCACGCCATCGGCCTGAGGGAGATCCAGCGCGGCTATGAGATGTTCCGCAGCAAAGAGCAGGGGGTGCTGAAGATAGCCGTCCGGCCGTAGGCGTCGCCGCGCGCCGGGGCCTGCTCGCTCCGGGAGGGCACGGCCAGGGGGCCGGGGGCCTACTCCGTGATGGGGACGAAGACGCCGTCCTGGCGACGGGCGGGGCGGAAGCGGCCTGCCCGCAGCGCCTCCAGCAGGTCTTCCAGGCTGCGCACCTCGACGTCGAAGAGGGTGGCGTAGAGTCCCACCTCCATGGGGGCGTGGGCGTCGCTCCCCGCCACCACCGGCTTCCCCAGATAGCGGGCCACCTCCAGCGCCAGCCGGTTCTCCCCCTCCAGACAGCCGCCGTTCAGGACCTCTATGGCATCCACCAGCTCGAACACCGGGTGCTTGGCCAGCTCCTCTATGGACAGCTCCCGCGCGTTGGGGACGTGGCCGAAGAGGAGGCTGGAGGGGCCAGGGAAGTAGCGGAAGGGGTGGGCCAGGATGAGGAAGGCCCCGTGAGCGCGGGCGGCCTCGTGCAGGTCCCTGGCGGTGCGGATGCCAGCCACCTCCGGGCTCAGCCCCACGGAGATGATGTGGCCCATATCGGTGGACCACTCGCGGGCGGCCACGGCCGCCAGCCCCGTCTCCTCGCGGAACTGCTGCAGCGTCTCTGCGGGCCAGTAGTTGACGTGCTCGCTCAGGGCCATGCCGGTGAGGCCGACGCGATGAGCGGCATCGGCCAGGCGCTGGGGGGAGATCATGGAGTCCCAGGAGCCGATGGTGGTGTGCACGTGCAGGTCGATGATGCTACCCATAGCCACCTCACTGAGCGCCAGGTTGACTCAGGCGCACTCTCTTAAGGGTAGCACAGGAGAGGACTTGCCAGGAACCGCCGGACGGCCTCCCCTTGCGGCTGCCAGCCCGAACGACGCATAAAATGAAGGCATGAGGAGCGTCCTGGGCGTCGATGTCGGGGGCACCTTCACCGACTTCCTCCTGTGGGAGGACGGGCACCTCACCCTCTACAAGCGGCCGACCACACCTCCCGACCCGGCCCAGGGAGTGCTGCTGGGCCTGGAGGAGGCCGGGGCGCGGCCAGGGGCCGTCGTCCACGGGAGCACCATAGCTACCAATGCCCTGATCGAGCGCAAGGGGGCGCCCACGGCCTTGGTCACCACCCGCGGCTTCGCCGATGTGCTGGTCATCGGCCGGCAGACGCGGCCCAAGCTCTACGACCTCCACCCGCGGCGTCCGCCGCCCCTGGTGCCCGACGACTGGCGGCTGGAGGCGGACGAGCGGCTGGACGCCGCCGGTCAGCCCCTCCGGCCGCTGGACCCCGAGGAGGCGGAGGCGCTGGCGGAGCAGGCGCTGCGGCTGGGCGCCCAGTCCCTGGCCATCTGCTTCCTCTTCTCCTTCCTCAACCCGGCCCATGAGCGCCTGGTGGCGGAGGCCGCCCGGCGGCGGGGTCTCTTCGTCTCCCCTTCCTGCGAGGTGTTGCCGGAGCACCGCGAGTACGAGCGGACGGTGACCACCGTCGTCAACGCCTACCTGTCGCCGGTGATGGCCCGCTATCTGGAGCGGCTGGCTGCCGGGCTGTCGGCGCGGGGGGTGGAGCGTCTCACCGTCATGGGCTCCAGCGGCGGCGTCATGAGCCCCAGGGCGGCGGGCCGCCTGGCCGTCCGAACGGTGCTCTCCGGGCCAGCAGGTGGCGTGGTGGGCGCCTTCTGGACGGCCCGACAGGCCGACCTGGACCACATCATCACCCTGGACATGGGCGGCACCTCTACCGATGTCGCCCTCTGCCCCGGTCGTGTGCCGGAGCGGGACGAGACGCTGGTGGGCGAGCTGCCGGTGCGGGGGGCCACGGTGGACGTGGTGAGCGTGGGCGCCGGTGGCGGCTCCCTGGCCCGCCTGGACGAGGGCGGAGCCCTCAGGGTGGGGCCGGAGAGCGCTGGCGCCGACCCCGGTCCCGCCTGCTACGGTCGCTCCCTCTCGCCCACCGTGACCGATGCCCAGGTAGTCCTGGGGCGCATCCTGCCTGAGCACTTCCTGGGAGGGCGCATGACCATCTATCCGGAGCGCTCCCGGGAGGCGCTGGCCGCCCTGGCCAGCGCCTTCGGCGGGACGACGGAGGCGGCGGCTGCCGTGGTGCGGGTGACCAACGCCAACATGGAGCGGGCGCTGCGCATCGTCTCGGTGGAGCGAGGGTATGACCCGAGGGCCTTCACCCTGGTGGCCTTCGGCGGCGCTGGCCCCCTCCACGCCTGCGAGCTGGCCCAGGCGCTGCGCATACCGCGGGTGCTGGTGCCCCGCTACCCGGGCGTCCTCTCTGCCCTGGGGATGGTGGTGGCCCGGCCCGGCAAGGAGGTGCGGGCGGCTGCCATGCTCCTCCTCCCTCCGGAGGGCGGCCCCTCCTGGGAGGAGGCGTCCCGCCTGCTGGAGGCCCGCTTCCGGGATCTGGAGGAGCAGGGCCTGGCCGAGCTGCGAGAGGAGGGACTTCCCACGGAGGGGCTGGAGAGGGAGCGTTTCCTGGATCTGCGCTACCTGGGCCAGTCCTACGAGCTTCCCATTTCCCTGGAGGACACTGCCCCCACCAGCTTCCTGCCCCGCTTCCACGCCCTGCACCGAGAACGCTACGGCCACAGCGCCCCGGAGCGCCCGGTCCAGGTGGTGAACCTGCGCCTCCGCCTTCTCCTACCCGGCGCCGACCTGCGGATGCCGCAGCTACCCGAGGCCGGCCCCGATCCCTCCCCCGCCCTCCTGGGCCAGCGAGAGGTCTGGTTCGGGCGTCCGCTGATGGCCTCTGTCTACCTCCGGGAGCGGTTGCGGGCGGGCAACCGGCTGCGGGGGCCGGCCGTGGTGGTCCAGATGGACGCTACCACGGCGGTGCCGCCAGGGTGGGAGGCGCGGGTGGACGCCTGGGGCAACCTGTTGCTGGAGCCCCGCTGAGGGAAAGGCTAGCCCTTGAAAGTCACGGCGTCGCTGGTGGTGATGGTCCCCCGGTAGAGGAAGTGGACCTGGCGCAGCGTCGCCTCCATATCGAAGTCGCTGAGGGCGGAGATGCCGTCCCGGGCCAGGACGACGTTGAACCAGCGGAGGGCAGCGCTTCCCGCCGTGTGCAGGACGCAGATGTTGGCCACCGTTCCCACGATGACCAGGGTATCGATGCCCCGCACCCGCAGGTCGTATTCCAGGTTGGTGCCGTAGAAGCCGTCGTAGCGCCGCTTCTCGATGACCAGCTCGCCCGGCTCCGGCCTCAGCTCGTCGATGATCTCCCAGCCCCAGGAGCCCAGCAGGCAGTGCTCGCCCCAGATGGGGAACTCTGGGTCGCCCGGCAGGTGGGTGTCCTGGGTGTAGGCCACCATGGCGCCCCTGTCGCGGGCGCTCTCCAGCAGGCGGCGGATGGCCGGCACCGTCGCCTGGGCGGTGGGCACCACCAGCTTGCCCTCCTCCTTGACGAAATCGTTCTGCATGTCGACGATGACCAGGGCGGAGCGCCTGGGGTCCAGCTCCACCCTTTCCGCCATCTCGTATTCCGGGACAGGGACGGTCCGCTGCGCCATCGCTTCCACCTCGAGAGGAGGACTCCGTCATGTATTGTGGCACGGCTGTCCTCGCCTTGCCAGCTTCTCGCCGGGCGGGCTGGCGGGGCGGCGTAATATACTGGTGATAGCGTCTGGAGGGGCCTGCCCGCGCCCGTGGCTCGGATAGATCCGGCGGAGCTCTCTATAGCCGCCTCCCTCTTCGCCTCGGTGGCGGAGGAGATGGGGGTGGCGCTGGGGCGCACCGCCCTCTCGCCCAACATCAAGGAGCGACGGGACTACTCCTGCGCTGTGTTCGATCCCCAGGGGCGGCTGGTGGCCCAGGCGGCCCACATACCGGTCCACCTGGGGGCCATGCCCACCGCCGTGGCCGCCGCCCTTCCGCTGGCCCCCTTCCGCCCCGGCGACGTGGTCATCCTGAACGATCCCTACCTGGGCGGCACCCACCTGCCGGACATCACCATGGTCTCCCCCGTCTTCGTGGGGCGGCGGCTGGCCGGCTTCGTCGCCTCCCGGGCCCACCACGCCGACGTGGGGGGGATGGCCCCGGGCTCCATGCCCCTGGCCCAGGAGCTGTGGCAGGAGGGGGTCATCATCCCGCCCCTGAAGCTGTGCGAAGGGGGGCGCCTGAACCGGGGCGTGCTGGCCCTCCTCCTGCGCAACGTCCGCACCCCCGAGGAGCGCCAGGGGGACCTGGACGCCCAGATGGCGGCCCAGCGCATCGGCGAGGCCCGCCTGCAGGAGATATGCCAGCGCTACGGCCTGCGGCGCGCCTGGCTCCTGATGGCCGCCCTCCAGGACTATGCCGAGCGTATGACGCGGGCGGCCATCGCCCGCATCCCGGACGGCGACTACCAATTCGAGGACTATCTGGACGACGACGGCGTGACCGATGAGACCCTCCCCATACGGGTGCGGGTCTCTGTGCGGGGCGATTCCCTCCACTGCGACTTCACGGGGACGGCGGCGGAGCGTCCCTCCTCCATCAACGCCGTGGCCGCCGTCACCCGCTCCGCCGTCTACTATGTGGTACGCTGCCTCCTGGAGGAGTCCGTCCCCGCCAACGAGGGCTGCTTCCGCCCCGTCTCCCTCACCCTGCCGGAGGGGACGCTGGTCAACGTCCGCCCGCCGCGGGCGGTATCGGCCGGGAACGTGGAGACCTCTCAGCGCATCGTGGACGTGGTGCTGGGGGCGCTGGCCCAGGCCCTGCCCGAGCTGGTGCCGGCGGCCAGCCAGGGCACCATGAACAACGTCGCCCTGGGCGGCTGGGACCCCTACCGCGGCCGCCCCTTCGCCTACTACGAGACGGTAGGGGGCGGCGCCGGAGCGGGGCCGCTGGGACCGGGCCTTTCGGCCGTCCACACCCATATGACCAACACCATGAACACGCCAGTGGAGGCCCTGGAGCTGGCCTACCCCTTCCGGGTCAGCGAGTACCGCGTGCGGCGGGGCTCCGGCGGCCTCGGCCGCCACCGCGGGGGAGATGGCATAGTGCGAACGTGGGAGTTCCTGGCCCCCGCCGTCGTCACCATCGTCACCGAGCGGCGTCGGCTGCCGCCCTGGGGCCTCCAGGGCGGGGGACCGGGCCAGCGGGGGCGCAACCTGCTGCGGCGCGCCAGCGGAGAGACGGTGGAGCTACCCGGCAAGGGCCAGTTCCAGCTCTCCCCCGGCGACCAACTGGTGCTGGAGACGCCAGGCGGCGGAGGCTGGGGGGAGCCGCCCCCGTCCTAGGCGCTCCTGCCAGTGGGGCCATCGTAGACCTGCGCTGGCTGCAGCGCCGGCCCCTCGGCGGAGAGATTGGGCAGCCAGGAGAGCCAGCGGGGCAGGTACCAGTTCCAGCGCCCCAGCAGTTGCATGCTGGACGGCACCAGGACGGAGCGGACCACCGTGGCGTCCAGCAGCACCGCCACCGCCGCCCCGAAGCCGAGCTGCTGGAACATCACCAGCTCTCCGGCGGCGAAGCCAGCGAAGACCACCACCATGATGAGGGCGGCCCCTGTTATCAGCCGGCCCGTGGAGCGCAGGCCGAAGGCCACCGCCTCCGTGTTGTTCCCGGTCTCGTCAAAGCGCTCCCTGATGCGGCTGAGCAGGAAGACGTGGTAGTCCATGGAGAGGCCGAAGAGGACGGTGAAGAGGAAGATGGGGATCCAGGCCTCCACCGTGTCCACCTGCTGAAAGCCCAGGAGCCCCGCCCCCACTCCCTTCTGGGTCACCAGCACCACCAGCCCGTAGGCTGCTCCCACCGAGAGCAGGTTCATGATGACGGCCTTCACCGGTATGACCAGGGAACGGAAGACCAGCAGCAGGAGGAGGAAGCTGAGCCCCAGCACGAAGGCGAAGACGATGGGCGTGTAGGTCTCCGCCAGATCGAAGAAGTCCATGTTGAGGGCGGTGCTGCCGCCCACCAGCACCCGGGCGGGGACGCCGGCGAAGGCCTGGGGGACGTACTCCTCTCTGAGCAGTCGCACCGCCGCCATCGCCTCGTCGCTGGTGGACTCGGCGGCCACGGGGACGGAGAGGAGGGCCAGGTCGCCCGTCTGGTTCGTCACAAGGTGGGGCGGGCCGAAGATGGGGTTGCTGGCCATGAGGGCCTCCAGCCGCTGTATCCCCGCCTGGACCTGCTCCGAGCCCACCGGCCCGTCGATGACGATCTCCACCGGGCTGACCAGCCCGGCCGAGAACTCCTGCTGGAGCACCATGAACCCCTGTTTGGACTCGAAGCTGTCGGGGAGAGTGCTGACGCCCGCCACCCCGGTGTGGATATCGAAGTAGGGGACGGTCAGGGCCACCAGCGCCCCCGCCGAGACCAGGAGGCTCAGGACGGGCCGGCGCATTACCGCCCGGGCTATACGGTCCCACATCCCGCCGGAGCGCTCCTCCTCCTGCGACAGATAGCGGCGCTGAATGAAGGGTATCCGCAGGGCGTCGATGCGATCGCCCAGGAGGCCCAGGGCGGCCGGGAGGAGGGTCAGGGCCGCCGCCACGGTGACCAGCACCACCAGGATGGCGCCCAGGGCCAGGCTGCGGAATATGGTGGTGGGGACTATGAGCAACCCCGCCATGGCCAGGACCACCGTCAGGCCGCTGATGAAGACGGCGCGGCTGGCGGTGGCGCCCGCCATCGCGATGGCCGCCTGGCGGGGGAGGCCGCGGCGTCGCTCCTCGCGGTAGCGGGAGACGATGAACAGAGAGTAGTCTATCCCCACCGCCAGGCCGATCATGGTGATCATGTTGGTGACGAAGAAGGTGAGCTCAAAGAGCTGGCCCACGAGCGCCGCTGCTCCCATGGCGATGGCGATGCTGATGCCGGCGATGGCCAGAGGGAGGAAAGCGGCGGCGATGGCGCCGAAGACCAGGACGAGGACGAGGAGGGCCACGGGTATGCCGAAAGCCTCGGCGGTGCGCAGGTCTCTCTCCGCCACCTTGCTGAAGTCCTCGCTGATGCTGGCGCTGCCGGTGATGAGGACGCTGAAGCCGTCCTGGCCGTTGGCCTCGCGGACTATCTCCCGCACCTGACCGATGTTGCGCTCGGCGTCCTCGATGCTGCCGGCCATGACCAGGGGGACGATGGTGCTGTGGCGGTCGGCGGAGACGAGGCTGGAGTCGCCGGTCAGGTAGAAATTGCTAGCGGTGGCTATCACCTGGGGGCCGAGGGCGGTCAGGCGCTGGAAGAGCCCCTCCACGAACTGACGGAAGGCCGGGTCGTCCACGGTGCGGTCGGGCGAGCGGACGATGACGATCTCGTTGACGGGCTGGGGGCCGCGTAGTCGCCCCTCCAGCAGCTCCTCGGCCCGTTGGGACTCGGGGCTGTTGGTGAAGCTGGCCTCGCTGGTTAGGGCGCTGTCCAGGGCTGTGGCGGCCAGGAGGCCGGCCAGCAGGAGGGCCACTAACCAGAGGGCGAGGACGGTCCAGGGCCGGCGGGCGGAGGCCCTGGCCAGTCCACCGGTCGAGAGCCTCAACGTCATCTCTTCCCCTCCCCGCGATTATGACTGACGTTCAGTCAGAAACGGGCAAAAAACTGCCTCATTCTCTCCGCTGCAGAGCGTGGACGATGAAGTCCGCGACCGCCTCGACGTAGCGTTCAGGATGGGCGCCTTCGTCCACCACGTAGCACTCGTACACCGCCTCCCTGACGAGCCAGCTCACCAGACGCACCGTCATCCAGGGGTCCAGGGGGCGCACGTCTCCGCGGGCCACCCGCTCCTGGAAGATCTCCACCAGGGCGGCGAACTCGGCCCGCAGGGCCTGAGCGCGCTCCAGCTCCACCACCGCCTCGGCGTCCAGGGAGAAGCGGAGGAGGCGTAGCAGGTCCTGGCTCTGGCCACAGAGAGCGAAGGCGGCCCCGATGACGGCCCTTACCGCCTCCGGGAAGGGGGCCTGAGGGTCGTAGGCCTCCCTGACGGTGGCCAGGATCTGCCGCTGGTGCTCCTGGGCCAGTTCGACGGCGATGGCCTTCTTGGACGGAAAATAGAGGTAGAAGGTTCCCTGGGCCACTCCCGCCGCCGCAACTATATCGGCCACGGTGGCCTCGTCATACCCCTTCTGGGCGAAGACGCGGCGGGCGGCCGCCAGGAGGGCCCGCCGCTTTCCCTCCTCGGCCAGGAGGCGCAACGGGCGCTCGGTCTCGCCTTGTGACTGACTGTCAGTCATTACGCCTCTACGGTACGCCCTGTTCGCCCCGCTGTCAATCGTCCGGCTGGGCCGGCGCCCCTTTTTTCGGCGCCCTTCGCATGATGGCCACGGCGAGCAGTCCGACCTTGCCCCGGGCGGGGGACCATCGCATATCATAGGCTGAACACAGGGAGCGAGGGAGCGCCATGGAGGAGCGTCTCGGAGTGGTGCTCTTCACCCACGTGCCGGACCTCGCCTTCGCCGAGATGGCGGAGGTGGCCCGACGGGCCGAAGAGCTGGGCTACGAGCGGGTCTATACCAACGAGGCCCTGACCGACACCCTGAGCATCGACATGCTCATCGCCTGCCACACGCGGCGAGTGGTGGTAGGGAGCTTCGTCGCCATCATCTACTATCGCCATCCCTTCGTCGCTGCTCTGGCCGCCACCGCCATCAGCGAGGCCTCCGGCGGGAGGTTTATTTTGGGGCTGGGGGTCAGCCATCCGCCCCGCAACCGGGGGCTGGGCCTGACTCCGGGCCGTCCCCTGGAGGACATGCGCCGCTATGTGGCCCAGGTGAAGGGCGTCCTTGCCGGGGAGACGGTCTACCCGGAGCTGCCGTTGCAGACCTACCAGGGGCGTCGGGTGCAGTTCCGACAGCCGACGCACCCCGTGCCCGTCTACATAGCCGCCGTGGGCCCGGCCATGGCGGAGCTGGGGGGCGAGATAGCCGATGGCCTGATGCTGAACATGGTGCCCCTCTCTCGCATGGGCGAGATACGGGAGGCGGTGGCGCGAGGGGCACGCCGCGCCGGCCGCGACCCGGCGACGGTGGAGCTGGATCTAGGGCTCAACGTCTTCCTCTCGGAAGACGTGGCCCGGGCGCGACAGCGGGCCCGCCTGGCCATGGCCTACTTCGTGGGGATGCCCGCCTACAACCGGGCCCTGCGGGCCGCCGGCTTCGAGGAGGAGGCGCGGGTGCTGCGGGACGCCTTCCTGCGGGGCGACCAGGAGGCGCTCCTGGCCAACATCACCGACGAGATCATAGAGGAGTTCTGCGCGGTGGGGCCGGCGGAGCGCTGCCGGGAGCGCATAGCCGCCTTCCGGGCGGCTGGCGTGGACTTCGTAGCCCTCATGATGAACCCGGTGGAGCCGGAGGAGACCTACCGGGGCGCGCTGGAGCGTTGCCTGCCTCTCCTGGCTCCCACCGAGCCCCGGTGAGCTGCACTATGGCCGACGGACCGAGCGGGCCCGCGCAGGGAGCGGAGGGCGTGAGGACCCTCAGACGAGGGCCGGTGGCCCTGGCCGGCGGCAGGACGCTCACGGTGGCCCTCATCGTCCTCTGCCTGAGCCTGCAGGCGCTCACCATCGGCGGGCTGGCCCTCTTCCTGCCGCGGGTGCGGGAGGAGTTGGGCCTCTCCTATGGCCAGGGCGGCTCCCTGGCCGCCACCGCCTCCCTGGTCTACGCCTTTCTCCAGATGCCGGCCGGCTATCTGGCCGACCGTCTGGGCCCGCGGCGCCTCTTCCTGACGGGGGCGCTGGGCGTGTGCCTCCTCAGCTTCACCTTCGGGCTGGTGCAGGGCTACTGGCAGGCGCTGACCAACCAGGCGGCCCTGGGCGTGGCCTGGTCGCTCCTCTTCGCGCCCGGCTTGGTCCTGATGACCAGCCGCTTCCCGCCGGAGCGTCGGGCCACGGCCATGGGGCTGTACGTGGCAGCAGGCTTCTCGTTGCCCATAGTCCTCCTGAACCTGGTGGGCCCCGCCCTGGAGGATGCCCTGGGCTGGCGGCGCGTCTTCACCCTCTTCGCCCTGATGGGCCTGGCGTTCGTGGCCCTCTTCGCCCGCTACGTCAGGGAGGAGGGGCACCCGGGCGGCCGCCAGAGAGGCGAGCCCGCCCGTGCCCTGGCCCTCTTCGCCAGCCCCATCATGTGGGTCATAGCCGTCATCCAGTATGTGCGCATGTCGGTGGTGGTGGGGCTGACCACATGGTTGCCCACCTTCCTCGTGGACGAGCACGACCTCTCACTGCGAGCGGCCAGCCTGGTGGTGGCCCTTTCCTTCAGCCTGACGGCCGTCTCCCCCTTCCTGGGAGGCTATCTGTCGGACCGGCTGCGCAGCCCAACGCGCATCATCGGCGCCTCGCTGGTGGCGCTGGCGGTGGCCAACGCTGGCCTGGCCTCCGTGCACTGGCTGCCGGCCCTCGTCCTCCTCATAGCCCTGACTGGCTTTTTCATGCAGATGTATTTCGGGCCACTGTTCTCCCTACCCCTGGAGATGCTGGGGCCGCGGATGGCCGGCGTGGCCAGCGGTCACGGCAACTTCTTCGCCAACCTGGGCAGCTTCAGCTTCGCCTACGCCCTGGGGGCCATCAAGGACTCCACGGGCTCCTTCGATGCCGGGTTCTACGCCCTGGCCCTGGCCTGTACCCTGAGCGCCCTCCTCAGCCTGCCCCTG
This sequence comes from Dehalococcoidia bacterium, assembly GCA_034435615.1. Taxonomy (GTDB): domain Bacteria; phylum Chloroflexota; class Dehalococcoidia; order SM23-28-2; family HRBIN24; genus H17-190. The sequence continues at coordinate 21,168 of DAOTWZ010000083.1, read as the reverse complement.
GCCCGCATGCGTCAGCGGGCCGCGGCCACGCCAGCGGCCTGAGGGCCGGCAGGACGCCGCATCCGGTCCTGGGGAGCGCGCTCCCTCTGTGCTATACTGCGGCCCGGAGGCCGCCCGTGGCTGTGGGCGGCCGGCGGAGAGGAGGAGCGAGCATGCCCAGGAGGGAGAGCGGTCAGGGCGACGACGCATCCCTGGCCGCCGCCGTGGAGCGGGTGGTCTTCCACGAGGTGGACGCCGAACGCTGGGCCGACTTCGAGCGGCTGTTCGAGTCCCGGGGCGGCCCCAAGAGCTGCTGGTGCATGGCCTGGCGAGCCACCCCCGAGGAGGCGAAGCGGACGGACGGGCGCAGCCGCAAGGCCGCCATGGCCCGGCGGGTGGCGGCGGGCGTCCCCGTGGGCCTCCTGGGCTACCTGGACGGGGAGCCGGTGGCCTGGTGCTCCGTGGCGCCCCGCTCCACCTACCGTCGCCTGGTGGGGGACGACAGCCCGGACGAAGGGGTCTGGTCCATCGTCTGCTTCTTCGTGGTGCGACGTCTCCGGGGCCGGGGCATGGCCCGCCGCCTCGTCGAGGCGGCAGCGGCGCACGCCCGCGCCCGAGGCGCCACCGTGCTGGAGGCCTACCCGGTGGATCCGGACTCGCCCAGCTACCGCTTCATGGGCTTCGTCTCCATGTTCCGGGCGGCGGGCTTCCAGGAGGTGGGGCGGGCGGGGACGCGCCGTCACGTGATGCGCCGGGCGCTCTGAGACGTCCGCCCCGCGAGCCGCTCGCGCCCCTAGGACGCCGCCTTCTTCCCCTCCCGCGTCAGGATCTCCTCCAGGACAGGCATCAGGTACTTCTTGAAGGTGACCGGGTTCTCGCACATGGGGAAGTGGCCTATCTCCTCCATGATGATGGCCTTGGCGCCCTTGACCTTCTCGGCGGTCTTCAGGGTCATCTCCGGCGTGCAGGCGAAGTCATAGACCCCCGTCATGAAGTAGATGGGCACCTTGCCGCTTATCCTCTCGCACAGATGGCGGAAGTCGTGGTCGACGCTGTAGAAATAGAGGTCACCCTTGAAGATACCTGGTCCGCCCTGGCTGTAGTACCACCAGGTCTCCCAGCGATATTCCTCCGGGCTCTGGGGCGCCATGAGGCCGAAGACGGAGGTGGCGCAGGCCTCGCCGCCGTGGACGTGGGGATGCCATAGCCAGGAGATGAACCAGCCCGGGGAGTAGTCACAGGCCTCGATGGCGATGAGCGCCCGCAGCCTCTCCTCGAAGTTCATGGCCAGGTGCAGGCAGATGTTGCCGCCCATGGAGCTGCCCATGATGACCGGCCGCTCCAGCTCCAGGGCGTCGCAGAAGGCCATGACGAACTCCGAGTAGAACTTGGCCGTCAGGCGGTACTCCTCCTTGTGGAAGCCCACCGGCGGGATGGACTTGCCGTGCCGCGGCAGATCGAAGGCGATGACCCTGAAGTTGCGGTTGATATCGGGGTCGCAGAGCTGGTGGCGCCACTCGCGGGAGTCGGTGCCGGCGGTGTGGAGGCAGACCAGGGGGATGCCCCGGCCGGCCTCCTCATAGAAGATGCGGTACTCGTAGTTGTCGTAGGGGACGTAGACGTAGCCACCGGTGATGGGCTCGCGTCGCGCGGCCATGGTATCCCTCCCCGTCACGTCTTTCAGGCCGGGACTTCTCGCATGCGGTCCAGCATCCAGGTGAGGGCCCGCAGGTTTTGCCAGATCACCTTGACATCGCCGTCCATCTTGAGGCGTCCATGCAGCGGGTGGGCCATGGCCCAGATGTCGTTGTACATGGGGGGCGGCACCCGCTGGACGAACCTCTCCCAGGACTCCGCTGGCGCCCGGAGGGCGAAGGCCCAGGGCACCTCAATGGTGATATCGTCCGTTACGCGGTCTATCCTCCCCTCTCGCACCGACACGGCGTATTCCTTGTCGCCGAAGCCCAGCAGGAAATCGGCAGTGAAGTACTTGCCGATGACTGGCATCACCGGGTCCCTGTTGACGATGTCCTGCCAGGCGTTCATCCAGCGAGAATCGAAGCGCACCATGGTGACGACCTCCTCGACGACATGAGATGCCGGGAACTGCGGGGGCTCAAGAACGCAACCCTCTGCCACCACCTCCCCTCCCACCCCGGGAGCGGTAGACACAGGGGCCTGGCGGGCCACCTGACCCCGGCAGCTTGTCATAATCAGACGGCGCCTGTCAAGCGGGGCACCCCTGACCATGGCTGACGGGGACGGGGCGGCGGCGAGGGGCTAATATAATGGGAGCATACTAGAGGCAGCGCGAGGAGGGCCTATGCCGGAGCCCAAGCTGATGACGCTGGAGGAGGCCGTGGGCCGTTTCGTGGAGGACGGCGATACCGTCTACGCCGGCTACCTCTGCGTCCCCTTCGCCCTGACGCACGAGATAGTGCGACAGGGGAAGCGAGACCTGGAGGTGGTGGGCGCCTCCGTCGTCTGGCCGGCCACGGAGCTGGCCCTGGCTGGCTGCTGCCGTCGCATCCGTAGCGGCTACATACAGGGGGCGTTGCGCCCCGGCCCCGTCACCGAGATGATGCTGAGCGGAGAACTCCAGTACGAGGACTACAGCAACCAGGCCATCGCCCTCATGCTGATGGCGGGCGCGCTGGGCATCCCCTTCGTCCCCACCCGCAGCTTCCTGGGGACGGACTACATTACGGAGCGGACGGAGGAACATCCCGGCCGCATCCCTGGCTACCGCAAGTGGCAGGTGATGGACTCCCCCTTCGACGGCCAGCGGGTGGTGCTGCTGCCGGCCATCCGGCCGGACGTGGTCATCATGCACGCCCAGCGGGCGGACGCCGAGGGGAATGTCCAGATGTGGGGGCACCTGGGGGACGCCCGCTGGGGGCTGTGGGCGGGGCGTAAGGTCATCGTCACCGTGGAGGAGATCGTCCCCAGCGAGGTGATCCGCTCTGACCCCAGCCGCACCGTCCTGCCTGGCTTCCGCGTCAGCGCCGTCGTCCACTGTCCCTACGGCGCCCACCCGGGCGGCCTGGCCGGCTACTACGACTTTGACTTCCGCTTCCTGGGCCGCGTCATCAACCCGGCCTTCAGCTCCCGGGAGGGCTTCGCCCGCTTTCGCGAGGAGTGGACGGACGTGCGGGACCGCCAGGCCTACATCGAGAAGGTGAAGGCCACCATAGGGGAGGAGGCCTTCCAGGCCATCCATGTGGACCAGCACGTGCGGCCCCTGCGGGAGGTGGACTACGGCTACTCCCGCACCACCAACCTGCGCATGGAGGGAAAGGCGCCATGACGGGCGGGGGCGATGGCTACACCCTGGCGGAACTGATGTGCATCGAGGCGGCCCGCCTGATGCCGGACCGGGGCGTGGCCGTCCTGGGCCTGGGCACTCCAGTGCTGGCCGGCACCCTGGCCAAGTGCCTCCACCACCCCGACCTGGTCATCTGCACGGAGGTGGGGGCCATAGACTGGCGCCCGGACCCGGCTACGGTGGCCCGTGCCCCCCTGGGCATCCACGACCTGATCCTGAACCACGGGGCAGCCATGGCCACGGACATGGTGGATGTCCTGGGCACCCTGCTCATGGGGGGCCGGGCTGACCTGGGGGTGCTCACGGGGGCACAGGTGGACCGCTACGGCAACCTGAACACCATCTGCATCGGCGATTACGCCCGCCCGGAGCGGCGCCTGGGGGGCACCGGCGGCAACACGGAGATAGCCTGCCTAGCGCCACGACTGCTCATCCTGATGCCCCAGGAGCCGAGACGCTGGAAGCGACGGGTGGACTTCGTCACCAGCCCTGGCTATATAGACGGCCCTGGCGCCCGGCGGCGGCATGGCCTGGCGCCCCAGGGGCCCAACCGTATCGTCTCCACCATGGGGGTCTACCGGTTCGATACGCCGGACGGGGGCGAGACCGGCAGTTGCGAGGCCGTCCTGGAGGCCGTCTTTCCCGGCCTGGACCCGGAGGCAGTGGCCGCCCTCGTCCCCTGGGAGCTGCGGGTGGCGTCGGACCTGCGGGAGGTGGAGCCGCCCACGGAGGAGGAGCTCTCCCTCCTCCGCCGGCTGGACCCCTTCCAGTTCTACCTGACGCCAGGACGCTACTAGCGCCGCGGGATGCCGCTGGCCGGAAAGGAGGGTCTGGCCATGAAGCTGGGACGCATGAGACGAGAGGGCCCGGACGGGGAGGAGGCTCGCCTGGTGGCGGTCCTGCCGGAGGCCGGCCAGGCCATAGACCTGGCCGCTGCCGAGCGTCTGCGACTGGAGCGGCGGGGGGCCTCTCCCGGCGCCGCCCGCCGGCTGGCGGCGGCCCTCTTCCCCGGGAGCATGGCCGCCGCCATCGCTGGCGGAGAGGCCTTTCTGGAAGGAGTGGCCCGCATCCTGGATGGCCACTACGGCGACGCCGTCCTGCCCCTGGACGGCCTGCGCTGGCTCCCGGCCGTGGACCCGCCGGTGATGCGGGACTGTCTGGCCTTCGAGGAGCACTTGGTCAACTCCTTCGGCCGCCTGAACCTGCGGGTGCCTGACATCTTCTACGAGATACCTATCTATTACAAGGGGAACCCCACCAGCCTCATCGCCCATGAGGAGGAGGTGCCCTGGCCCCACTACACCCGCAACATGGACTACGAGCTGGAGTTGGGCTTCGTGGTGGGGAGGTCGGGCCGCAACCTGACGCCCGAGGAGGCCCGCGCCTGCCTCTTCGGCGTCACCATCTTCAACGACTTCAGCGCCCGCGATATCCAGAACCGGGAGATGGCGGGGCACCTGGGCCCGGCCAAGGGAAAGGACTTCGGCACCGCCGTGGGCCCCTGGATCACCACCGTCGACGAACTGGACCTGGAGAGCGGCCTGGCCATGGTGGCCCGCATCAACGGCGAGGAGTGGTCACGCGGCTCCAGCGCCGCCATGATGTGGCGACCGGAGGAGATACTGGCCTACATCTCCAAGGGAGAGACGCTCCAGCCCGGGGAGCTCATCGGCTCGGGCACCGTGGGCCGGGGCTGCGGGCTGGAGCTGGGCCGACAGCTCCAGCCCGGCGACGTGGTGGAGCTGGAGGTGAGCGGCATCGGCGTCCTGCGTAACCGCCTGGGCCAGCCGGAGCCATCAGGCTGGGAGCCGACGCCGCGACAGCGCTCCGCCTAGGCGCCCAGCCCCCTCAGGGGCGTCTGAAGCGTATACACAGGGAGGAGGCCGACCGGGGGCTGGTATACTGACCAGGAGGGCGATGCGTTTCCTGCTTACGGCCCTGGCGCTGGCGGCCGTTCTGGCCGCCTGCGGCGGAGGCGGCCCCGAGGGGCCCTCCGGCTCTCCGCTCTCTCCCTCTCCTACACCCGGTCAGCAGGAGGCGCCATCGCCTGCGGCCACGGAGGAGCCCGCGCCGCCGCCAGACCTGCCCCTGCAGCGGGAGGTGGTGGTGGCAGGGGCTGAGAGCCCGGTGGCACTGGCCATAGCCCCCGACGGCCGCATCTTTTACAACGAGCTGACCACCGGCCGGGTGCGCGTCGTCCAGGGCGGGCAGGTGCTGCCGGAGCCCTTCGCCGCCTTCCAGGTGGCGCGTCCGCCGGGCTACACGGAGCATGGCCTGCTGGGCCTGGCGCTGGACCCGGACTTCCCTCGCAACGGCTTCGTCTACGTCTTCTACACGGTCCCGGACGACCAGGGGCGCCCCCTGCACCAGCGGGTGGTTCGCCTGCGGGACCAGGGTAACCGTGGCGTCGACGCCACCGTCATCGTCGATGGCCTGCCCACGGGCAGCCGGTGCTGCCACAACGGTGGCCGTCTGGCCTTCGGGCCGGACGGCAAGCTCTACGTCTCCCTGGGCGACGCCGAGCGCCCGGGGGAGGCCCAGGATCCTTCCACCCTCCCCGGCACGCTGCTGCGCCTCAACCCGGACGGCTCCGTCCCGGCGGACAACCCCTTCCCGGGGTCGCCCGTGTATGCCTACGGGTTGCGCAATGTCTTCGGCATCGGCTTTCATCCCCTGACGGGGGAGCTCTTCGCCACCGAGAACGGTCCCAGCGGCCACGACGAGCTGAACGTGATTCGGCGCTCCGCCAACTACGGCTGGCCGGTGGCGATGGGCATCGCCGGGGACGGCCGCTTCGTTGACCCCATCTGGGAATCGGGGGGCCGCTCCCTGGCGCCGACGGGCCTGACGGTATACGGGGGCAACCGCCTCCCCTTCCGGGGAGATCTCTTCTTCTGCACCTACGTCGGCGGCTCCCTCCTGCGGGTGCCGGCAGGCCAGCTCCAGGAGGTGCGGGACGGGAGACGGGCCGTCGTGGAGCCCCTGGACACCGGCCACCCCTGCCGGTTCGACGTGAAGGCCGGCCCGGACGGCTTCCTCTACTTCAGCGACGCCGAGAATATCTACCGCCTGCGGCCCCAGAGCGGCTAGGGACGGGGGAGCCCCAGCGCTTCGTAGGAGTCGGCGCCGGCTTCGTAGCGCTCCTGCACCTGGCGCATTATCTCCAGGACGGCCGGCCGCACCGTGGAGTTGAATATGTAACCCTCCAGGCGGATGGCGTGCTCCAGCGGGAGGTCCATCCCCTGCACCAGCGCCCGCTTGGCTGCCTGCACCGCCCACCTGGGCAGGGCAGCGATGCGGGCCGCCCAGGCAATGGCCTCCTCCCGCAGGCGGTCGTCGGGCACCACGCGGTGGACGAGGCCGTACTGGAGGGCCTGTTCCGCCGTTATGGGCTCGCCGGTGAGGACCAGCTCCATGGCCTTGGAGAGCCCCACCAGGCGCGGGAGGCGGACGCAGCCGCCGGCGCCGGGGATGATGCCCAGGAGCACCTCCGGCTGGCCGTAGGTGGCGGAGCGGGCGGCTATGCGCAGATTGCGGGCCCAGGAGAGCTCGGAGCCGCCGCCCCAGGCTTGGCCGTTGTTAGCGGCGATGGTGACGAGAGGCCCCTGCTCCAGCTCGTTGGTCAGGCGGCGCCACACTCTCGGGTCGCCGCTGGTGGGGCCGCCACCCAGGGAGCCCACGAGGTCCGTCAGGTAAGCGTGGGCCATGAAGTAGCCGGGGATGTCAGAGGCGAGGACGGCGACTGTGCAGCCGGCCCTCTTCACCTCCTCCAGGGCGGTCTCCACCTTCTGCAGCAGCTCGAAGGAGCCGAAGTTGCGGGGCGGGTTGTCCATGACGATGAGCCCCACTCCGTCGGCGGGATAGGAGACGTGGACTGCGGCCGGCATGGCTTCCCTCCTGTGCCAGTCTGTGCTGGCCCAACGATATTAGGGGAGCGCCCGGGCAGTCAACGGCGCCCCCTCAGGAGGAGCGTCGCCTGGCCCACGGTATGACGACGGGCATGAGGACGATGAGGGAGAGGAGCGCCACCCAGGCCGCCCCGCCCAGCCGCTGCCCCCAGCCGGCGTCGCTCCAGATAGAGGCGGCCACCAGGAAGAGGAGGCCGGCCAGCAGGCTCAGACCGCCATAGACGAGAGGGCCTAGCATCCGTCGCGGACTCATCGTCCCACCTCCTGGGGCAGGGGTCGGGGGGCTACCGGGGCGGGGGACGCCGGCCCGCTCCTGCGACGTGGCCGCCAGCCCCGCATGCTGGCGCTGTTGAGGCTCACGGAGAGGGAGCTGAGGGCCATGAGGAGGGCCGCCACCTCCGGGCCCACCATGCGGCCCGTGAGAGGATAGAGGACGCCGGCAGCTACGGGCAGCGTCACCAGGTTGTAGACGAAGGCCCAGGCCAGGTTCTCCCGCACCTTCTTCATGGTGAAGCGGGCCGTCTCTATGGCGGCCACCACGTCCAGGGGGTCGTCACGGACGAGGATGACGTGGCCCGTCTCCTTGGCGATGTCCGTCCCCGAGCCGATGGCCATGCCCACGTCGGCCTGGGCCAGGGCGGGGGCGTCGTTGATGCCGTCGCCTACCATGGCGACGCGCAGCCCCTGCTCCTGGAGCTGGCGCAGCGCCTCGGCCTTCCCCTGGGGCAGCACCTCCGCCAGCACCTGCTCTATGCCCAGGCTGCGGGCTATGGCCCTGGCCGTCCGCCAGTTATCGCCGCTGAGCATCGCCACCTGGAGGCCCATCCGCCGCAGCTCCGCCACCGCCTGGGCGGCCGTGGGCTTGGGGGTATCCGCCACCGCCAGCAGCCCCAGGGGCCGGCCGTCCAGGGCCACGAAGACCACCGTCTTCCCCTCTTCCTCCAGGCGCTGGGCCTGCTCCTCCAGGGGGAGGATGTCCACGCCGGCCTCGGACATCAGGCGGCGGTTCCCCAGGATGACGGTCCGCCCGTCCAGGCGTGCCTCCACGCCCTGGCCGGGCAGGGCGCGGAACTCCTGGGGCTCGGGGGGCTGGAGGCCCCGCTCCCGGGCGCCCGTCAGGACGGCCTCGCCCAGGGGGTGCTCGGAGCGACGCTCGGCGATGGCCGCCCAGGCCAGCACCTCCTCCGCCGTCGTCCCGGGGAGGGCCACCACGTCGGTGAGGGAGGGCCGACCCTGGGTCAGGGTGCCCGTCTTGTCGAAAACGATGACCTGGAGACGGGCGGTGGCCTCGATGGCGTCGGCGCCCTTGAAGAGGATCCCCTGGCTGGCGGCGATGCCCGTGCCGGCCATGACGGCGGCCGGGGTGGCCAGCCCCACAGCGCAGGGGCAGGAGATGACCAGCACCGTCACCGACATCAAGAAGGCGAAGCCGAAGGCGCCCATCTGGCCCAGGGCACCGGCGGAGAGGAGGAGACGGCTTTCGGGCTGGAACCAGCGGTCGTAGCCGTAGAAGAACCAGAAGGCGAAGGTGGCCAGGGCCAGCAGGTGGACGCCCAGGATGAAGTGGCCGGCCACCCAGTCGGCCAGGCGCTGGATGGGGGCGCGGCTGGCCTGGGCCTCCTCCACCAGCCGCACGATCTGGGCCAGGGTCGTCTCCCTGCCCACGCGGACGGCCCGCAGCTTGAAGGCGCCGGTGCGGTTCAGGGTGCCGGCGAGGACGGTATCGCCCGTCGTCTTCTCCACGGGGAGGCTCTCGCCGGTGACCAGGGACTCGTCCACCGCCGAGTAGCCCTCGACGATGACGCCGTCCACCGGCACCGCCTCGCCGGGGCGGACGAGGCAGATGTCGCCCACCTCCACCTCGTCGGCCGGCACCTCTATCTCCTGGCCATCGCGGAGGAGGCGGGCCCGCTGCGGCTGGAGGGCCATGAGGCGGCGAATGGCCTCGGAGGCGCGGCCGCGGGTGAGGGCCTCCAGGTAGCGGCCCAGGACGATGAAGAGGGTGAGCATGGCCACCGCCTCGTAGAAGGTGGCGTCCCGCCCGCCGAAGCCAGCCTCCGGCCAGGCAGTGTTGATGAGGGCGATGAGATAGGCGGCGCCGATGCCGGTGGCGTACAGGAGGTTCATGTCGGCCACGCCATGGCGCAGGCCGCTGACGCTGCGAAGGAAGAACTGGCGGGCTGGCCCCAGGACGATGGGGGTGGTGAGGCCCAGCATCAGCCAGCGGTTGCCCAGCCAGGAGGGGACGAAGAGGCTGAGGGGCCAGTAGGCGTGGAACATGCCCAGCATCACCAGAGCGGCCAGCGGGGTGACGATGAGCAGATTGACGAACTGCCGCCGTATCTCCTGCTGGCGGGCCTGGCGCTCCCGGTCCAGCCCCTCCTCTTCGGCCAGCCGCTCCGACACCTCGTACCCCAGCTCCCGCAGCGCTCTCTTCAGCCGCCCCGGCCCGATGCTCTCCCGCAGGTAGCGGACGCTGACGGTGCCGTCCGGCCCCACCTCCACCTGGACGACGCCTGCGAGGCGCTCCAGCGCCTCCCTGATGCGGGCCGCCTCAGCCTCCCCGCGGGCCGAGAGGTGGAAGCGGACGGTGTCCAGGGGCACTTCGTAGCCGGCCTCCTCCACCGCCTGGGCGATGGTGGAGAGGGAGACCCGGGAGGGGTCTATCTCCAGGCCGGCGCGGCCAGCGGCCAGACTGACGCGCGCGTCAAGCACGCCGGGCAACCGCTTCAGGGCACGTTCCACGCGGTTGACGCAGGCGGCGCAGGTCATCCCCTCCACGGGGACGGTCAGTTGCAGCGGCCCCTCTCGCTCGTCGGCCCTGCTAGCCATGCGGCTCCCTCCCTCTCTGGCGTGTCTAGGGCCATGTTACCGCAAACCCTACCCCCCGGCAAGGGGTCTGCGCCAGCCAGCGACGGCGAGGGGACTAGCCCAGGCGGGAGAGGACGCGCTCGGCGAAGTCCAGGAAGGGCCGGGGGCGTAGACGCACGTAGGGCTGGAGGTAGACCTCCTCCACGCCCGCCTCGACGTACTGGTGGAGCCGCTCCAGCATCTCGTCCGGCTCGCCCGCCAGCACCAGGCGGCGCGCCTCCTCCTCGCCCCGCCCGAAGGCGAACATGCGGACGATGCGCTCCCGGCGCTCGGGCTCGGCGTCGGGGGGCAGGAAGGGGACGAGGGCGGTGACCCTGACCTGGCTGGCGTCCCGCCCCACCGACTGGCAGTGCTGGCGCATCACCTCCGCCTTGTGGCGGAGCGTCTCCGGGGAGCCCATGCAGTTCATGGCGTCCCCGTAGCGAGCGGCGATGCGCAGCGTCCGTCGCTCGCCGCCTCCTCCCACCACGATGGGCGGGTGGGGCTGTTGCAGGTTGCGCGGGCTGAAGGGGGCCTCGTTCAGTTCGTAGTAGCGGCCCCGCCAGCTCACGGGGCCGTCGCTGGTCCACAGCAGCTTGATGTAGTGGACGGCCTCCTCCAGCCGCTCCAGCCGTTCCCGGGCGCTGGGGAAGGGGAAGCCGTAGGCCCGGTGCTCCAGGACGTGCCAGGCGGCCCCCATGCCCAGGGAGAAGCGGCCGCCGGAGATGTGGTCTATGGTCGTCCCCATCTTGGCCACCACCGCCGGATGGCGGAAGGTGACAGCGTTGACCAGGATCCCCACCCGCAGACGGCTGGTGGCCTGGGCCAGGGCGGCCAGGAGCGCCCAGCCGTCCATGTAGGGGCCGCCGGCGTCGGCCGGGGAGCCGAAGCCGGTCAGGTAATGGTCTACCGTCCACAGGGAGTCAAAGGGAGAGTTGCGGTCCAACTCCTGCCAGAAAGCGAGCATCTCTTCCCAGGTGTGATGGGCCTGGCTGGTCTGTATGCCGAACTTCATGCCTGGTACCTCCCGGGCTCGTCTGCCCTCCAATGACGTCTCAAGCTCTAGTATTATCACCGCCGGCCAGAGGGGGGAATGGCGGCCCGGGAGATTGACAGCGGCCGTAGGGGCCCCTAGGATGGCCCCATCGGGCGGGGGCCAGCCGCTTTCGCCCTCGTTGCCCTGGCAGCCCGCGAAAGGAGGCCAGCTTGTCCGAGGCCTCTCCTCCCCCCGCTGGGGGCCGCCCGGCCACCTATTCGGGCATCGGCCGGCGTTTGCCCGCCTTCTTGGTGGACGTCCTGCTGGGGCTGGCGCTCCCCTATATCCTGCTGGCCCTCCTCTTCGCCTCCGGGCCGCCTGATCGGGAGGGGACGGGGAACGGCGCCGCTGGAGTCCCTCAGCTCTTCCCTTCGCTCCTGGTCATGGTGCCGCTGGGCTACTTCTTCCTGTCCTACGCCTGGGGAAGGACGCCAGGGATGTGGGTGCTGGGCCTTCGCCTGGTGGACCTGCGGAGCGGTGGCCCGCCGGGCCTGGGAAGGGCGCTGCTGCGCTCGCTGTTGCTCCTCGTCTTTCTGCTGGCGCCCCTGGTGCTCCTCATGTTCGGCTTCGGTGACCGCCCGGGCGGCCTCAGCGCCGCCGATGTGACGGTCATCTATCTGCTGCTGGCCGTCTTCGTCCTGGGCGCCCTGGGACACCTGTGGATGGTGGTTGACGGCCGGCGGCAGAGCCTCCAGGACAAGCTGCTGGGCCTGACGGTGGTGAGGACGGACGCCCCGGCGGCGAGGGAGGACGCGCCGGCCGGGGGCCAGCGGGCCTAGCTGGCCAGCTGTCCCTGCTCCACCACGTCTAGCTGGACGTCCCGGATGTGGGGCGCCTTCTCGGCGAAGATCTCCAGCAGGTAGGCCCGCAGGTCATCGGCTGACATGACGCACTCCGGGCACTCCGGGTTGTAGCCCCGGCGATAGAGGATGCGGGCCACTCCCCCCTCCACGTCCAGCAGCTCGACGTCGCTCTCCGGCTGGACGATGGTCCGGAGCTGGCGAACGATGAACTCGGCCAGGGCGTCCTTGGCCATGCTACCTCCCTCCTAGGGCTGGATGGGCTTGGTGACGGGCTCGCCGGCCCCCCAGAAGAAAGCGCCCCGGCCCGCCGTCCCGCCCACTACCACGATGTCGTAGCAGTCGGCGTCCTCCAGGACGGGGACGAGGGTGTCGGGACTCTCCCAGAGCCAGGCCAGCTCCGGGTGGGCCAGCGTCAGGGCCTGGGGCTCCTTGTTCAGCATCAGAAGGCGGAAGGGGAGGCGGGCCCGGCGGTGGAGGGCGCGGCGGATGTCGCCCTTGTCCCAGCCGGCCTTGTGGAAGACGGCGGCGTGCTCGGGGCATATGAAGAGGCAGTGGTGCTCCTTCTCCTCCGTCCCGTAGCGGGGATCGGCCCGCCGGCCGATGAGCCACATCCCGGTGGGCACCTGGGCGACGTTGAGGGCCGCCGTGGCGAAGACCTCCGCCAGCCGCTCCGGCTCGGCGCTCTGGAAGTCGTGCAGCTCGCAGATCCCGTAGACGAACTGGACGGTCACCGTGCTGGTCTCGGGGTCGAAGCCGTGCTCCGTGTGATAGGGCGGCCAGGGGGACTCCTCCTCGTTCTCGGCCACGCAGGCGGCGTACTTGAGGGGCGAGCCCACCGTGTCCATGTCCGAGACGCCGGGGTAGGTGTGGCCCACGTTCATCATGCAGAGGCGCACCGCCCGGCCGATGACGGTGTTGGCGAAGGAGGGAGCGCCCGGCCCCAGGGCGCAGACGCCGCTGTTGAGGCCGATCTGGCGACGGATGGGGCCGTTCACCCACAGCAGGGGGGCGTGGGGACCGGTGGACATCGCCTTGTTGCGCAGATACATCTTGGGCTCCGCCAGGCACTCCACGGCGGCTATCACCACTGGCAGGTGCTCCGGCCGGCAGCCGGCCATGACGGCGTTGGCCGCTATCTTGGCCACCGTGGCGATGCCGAAGCCCGGCTCCAGGACCGCCACCACGTCCTCCGGGCTGCGGCTCGTCCCCCGCAGCATCCGCTCCAGCGCCTCCTCCGTGGGGGGCACCAGGGGGAGGCCATCGCTCCAGCCGTAGGAGAGGAAGCGCTCGTTCATGGCCTGGAAGGCGCCCAGGGCATCGTCGCCGTCGAAGGTGAGCCACTCCTCGTCCAGGAAGACCAGCTCTTTGGGCATCTCGGTGCGGGCCACCTCCTGCGTCAGCCCGGCGATGACCTGCTCAATGGCGCCGTCCACCATGGAGCGGATCTCCTCCGGCTCCTGATTGGTGAAGGGCTTGGGGACTACGGCTATGGGCAGCTCCGGCAGGCCGAAGCTCTCGGCGCTGCGGTGGGCGTCCCGCACGAAGCCCTGGGCCGTGTATGAGACGGTAGGTATGCCCCGCCGCTCCAGAAGGGTCATGTCGTGGACAAGCCACGACGTGCAGGACCCTCAGTCGCTGGTGGTGCCGATGAGGACGTCCACCTCCCGGGCGATGCGGTCTGCCTCCCGGGGCGTCAGGTGGCGCATGAGCCAGCCCACGTCCCCCTGATAGAAGGCGAACTGCGCCCGGGGAAAGCGCTGGGCCAGCAGCTCCTGCGTCCGGCGCAGGGCCACGTCTCCCCCGGCCTTCATGTTCCAGTAGAGGCCCACCCGCTTGCCGTTCAGGTCAGCCGGCCTGGGGGCGGGCTCCAGCCGCGTCTGGACAGACCTGGCCACGGGGTTGAAGACTCTGAGCGAAGCCATTTCTCTCCCTCCCCACTGCCACAGGCCTCCCGGGCGGACGAGCAGTGGTAGTCTAAGCTATAGCCCGGCCGCTGGCGAGTGTCAACCGCCGGGGCGTCAGGAGGCGGCCCGCTGGAAGAGCTGCAGCGGATTGCCGAAGGGGTCGCGGATGTTGACGTAGCGGCCGTGGGCCCCCATATCGACGATGTCGCCCTCCACCCTGACGCCGCGGGGCCGCAGCTCCGCCAGAGCCCTCTCCAGGTCTTCCACCTCAAAAACGACGACGGCGCCCCCGCCGGGGACGGCCGTCCCCTCGCCCACGGCGGCCACGGCGAAGGAGACGCCGCCAGCGTCGAACTGGGCCCAGCGCTCCCCGTCCTGGAAGCGCAGGTTCAGGCCCAGCACGTCCCGGTAGAAAGCGACCGCCTTCCCTACGTCCGGGGCCGCCAGGTAGACATTCTGCAGCTTCTTGATCATGGCCACCTCCTGCGCCTGACCTGGGCCGTCTGGCCCTGCACCGAGGATACGAGGAAATACGGAGCGCCGGGGAGCCCTCCCGGCCAGGGACGGCGCCCGCTGACACAAAATGAAATAGTCATGCCATCATATACCTGTTATTGACAAGGTTAGGCGAGACGGGTTACATAGAGTCATTCCATACAGCCCATAACTCTAGCCCATCCGAGCGAAGGGGGCGGGAGCTTAGGGAGAGCCGTAGCTGGCGCCGGCCACGGGACCAGAGACGGAAGGAGGGCTAAGAGATGAAGATAAGCATGTTCCATCTGATGCCCCACCGTGAGCTGCCCGATGACTTCGAGAAGCGGTACGAGTCGGTGTGGGTGACGCCACCCTGGTGGGAGCTGGCCGATCCCGAACGGGTGAGCCAGTACTACAACTGGTCGCTGGACGAGCTTCTCTACGCTGCCAAGATGGGCTTCGACGGCATCTGCACCAACGAGCACCACCAGAACGCCTACGGCTTCATGCCCAACCCCAACCTGATGGGCTCCGCCCTGGCCAAGATGACCAACGGCCTGGACGTGGCCATCGTCCAGATGGGGTCCACGCTGCCCACCTCGCCCCCCATACGGGTGGCCGAGGAGTACGCCATGATAGACCAGATCAGCGGGGGGCGGCTCATCGCCGGCATGCCGCTGGGCACCTCCATGGACGTGAACTTCATTTACGGGGTGCCGCCCATGGACCAGCGCCCCCGCTGGCGGGAGGCCCACGACCTCATCGTCAAGGCCTGGACCACCAACGAGATCTTCGCCTGGAACGGCCGCTACTACCAGTACGGGATGGTGAACATCTGGCCGCGGCCGGTGCAGCAGCCTCACCCGCCCATCTGGGTGCCCGGGGCGGGGAGCGTCAGCACCTGGGACCTGGTGGCGGAGCTGGGCCACGTCTACTGCTTCCTGAGCTACTTCGGCGCCAAGGCGGCCAAGCGCTTCGCCGAGGGCTTCTGGGAGGCGGTAGCCCGGCGCGGCCTGGACCTCAACCCCTACCGCTTCGGCTTCCTGCAGTTGGTCTGTGTCTCAGAGACGGACGCCCGAGCGGAGGAGGAGTACGGCCGCCACGTGGAATACTTCTACCACAAGGACCTGCACATCCCGCTGCACTTCTTCGCTGCTCCTGGTCACCAGGACTACCGTAGCCTGGTGAGTAGCCTGAAGAACCCGGCCATCGTCGAGGCCTGGCTGGCCCTCAAGGAGATGCGCTTCCGCGACTTCAACGAGCAGAGCTTCGTCATCGCCGGCAGCCCGGCCACGGTGCGGGACCGCCTGGTGGAGGAAGTGATAAGAGGGCTGCGGGTGGGGAACCTGATGGTGCTGCTGCAGATCGGCTCCATGCCCCACGAGCTGACGCTGAAGAACATAGACCTGTTCGCTCGCGAGGTGCTGCCCCACCTGCGTCACTACTGGGAGGACGAAGGCTGGGAGAACCACTGGTGGCCCAAGAAGCTGCTGAAGGCGGAGGGAGCGGCATCCACCAGCTAAGGGTGAGGGGGCGGGGGCGCTGACCCCCGCCCCTATGCCATCCAGGGACCGCGAGACCGATAGGCAGGAGGAGCGCGCCATGGTGCAGGTGCAGGACCGGACGGTGAGCACCTGGTCGGACGAGATAACGGTGCACGTGAAGACGGCGGGGAGCGGTCCGCCCCTGGTCTTTCTCCACGGGGCTGGCGGCCTGCGCTGGGACCCCTTCCTGGAGGGGCTGGCCCAGAGCTACACCGTCTACGCCCCCGAGGGGCCCGGCACCACCCCCGGCGACCCCGACGCCGTGCGCAAGCTGGACGACCTCTGGGACCTGGTCTTCCTCTACAGCGACCTGCTGGACCGACTGGGGCTGGAGCGGGTGCCCATCATCGGCCACTCCTTCGGGGGGATGCTGGCGGCGGAGCTGGCCGCCTGCTACCCGGAGCGGGTGAGCAAGCTGGTCCTCATAGCGCCCATCGGCCTGTGGCGAGACGACGTGCCCATCCGCAACATCGCCACCTACCCGCCGGAGGAGCTGCCCAAGGCGCTCTTCTATGACCCGGAGGGCGAGGTGGCCAGGATGGTGCTGGCCATGCCCCAGGACGGCGAGGAGGCGGCGGAGGCCCAGGCCCGCTTCATCTGGGCCATGGCCTCCACCATCGGCAAGTTCGCCTGGCCCATCCCCGACAAGGGGCTCAAGAAGCGCATCTACCGCATCAGGGCACCCACCCTCATCGTCTGGGGCAAGGATGACCGCCTGGTTCCGCCCGTCTACGCCGAGGAGTTCGCCCGGCGTATCCCGGGCGCCCGCGTGGCCATGATAGAACGAGCGGGCCACCTGCCCCAACTGGAGCAACTGGAGCAGGTGCTGCAGACCGTCCGCCAGTTCCTGGCCGCCTAGCGCTGCCAGCCTTCAGGAGGTGGGACCATGCCTCTGGACCTGGAGAACAAGGCCTTTCTGGAGCAACTGGCCGCCCAGGGAGGGCCGCACCCGGCGGAGCTGCCGCCCAGCGAGGTGCGCCAGTTCATCCGCGTGATGACGGCCAACATCCCGAGGGAGCCGGTGGCCAAGGTGGAGGACCGCAGGATACCGGGCCCGGCGGGCGAGATACCCGTCCGCATCTACGTGCCGGAGGGGCAGGGGCCCTTTGGCGCCCTGGTCTACTTCCACGGCGGGGGCTGGGTCATAGGGGACCTGGAGACCCACGACCCGGCCTGCCGCGCCCTGGCCAACGCCGCTGGCTGCATCGTCGTCTCGGTGGACTACCGGCTGGCACCCGAGCACAAGTTCCCGGCGGCGGTGGAGGACTGCTTCGCCGCTACGAAATGGGTGGCGGAGAACGCCGCCTCCCTGGGCGGCGACCCGGACCGCATCGCCGTGGGGGGAGACAGCGCCGGGGGCAACCTGGCCGCCGTCGTCTCCCTCCTGGCCCGCGACCAGGGAGGGCCGCGGCTGCGCCATCAGCTCCTGGTCTACCCGGTGACGGAGTACGACGCCAGCACCCCCTCCGCCATCGAGTTCGGCGAGGGCTACTTCCTGGACCGGCGCTTCATGCTCTGGTTCTGGGGCCACTACCTGCGCAACGAGGCGGACCGCAGCGACCCGCGGGCGGCCCCCCTCCACGCCAGCGACCTGCGGGGGCTGCCCTCCGCCCTGGTCATCACCGCCGAATACGACCCCCTGAGGGACGAGGGCGAGGCCTACGCCGCCCGTCTGAACGAGGCCGGGGTGCCCGTCACCTGTATCCGCTTCCAGGGCCAGCTACACGGCTTTTTCACCTTCGGCTTCCGCTCGACGCGGGTGGCGGTGCACGCCGCCGCAGGGGCGTTGAAGGCAGCCTTCGCCGGCGAGTGAGCGGGGTCTCCCTGGCGTCGCTAGCGGGCCAGGAGCCGCAGACAGCCGCTCCCGGGAACGAGTAACCGGACCGGTGCGGCGGGCGATAGCCCCCACGACGGGGTAACATCGCCCGCCGTGGCCTCTAGGGGCAGCCCGGGGGAGGCCGCCCCGGCGCGCTCATTCGTCCTCGTGGTGGACCGGCTGCTCGAGCCACCGCATGATCGCCTCGGCAGCTACCAGCAGCTCGTTGATGCTATCGCAGCGAATGTTGTTGGTAGCCTGGATGGCGAGCTGAAGCGCCTCCATCCTCTCCCGTCTCTTGTCCCCGTTGCGTCTGGCAGGGGTCTCGTGGACCCAAGGCATCTGTCGTTCGTCCTCCCGCATCTGCCCTCCTGACCTTCGGGCCAGAGGCTTCCGCATCCCAAGCCCTACATGCCTTTATATACATAACCATCGTCCTGTGTAAAAGCGGTTGGTCATCAAGGGTATCAAAAATTCATAAAGATTTCACGGATGGGTGGAGCGCCTTCTGGGGTCAGGAGGTCTGGTCGCCGGCGCCCGTGAGGGGGGCGAAGACGGGCCTCTCCAGGAGCCGCGTCAGGCCATCGGCGGGCATGGGGCGGGCCGTCAGGTAGCCCTGCACCTCGTCACAGTGGCGGTGGCGCAGGAACTCCAGTTGTCCCGCCTCTTCCACGCCCTCCGCCACCACCCGCAGGCCCAGACTGTGGGCCATAGCGATGATGGCCTGGGCTATGGCGGCATCGTTGGCGTCCCGGGTCACGTCGTGGATGAAAGAGCGGTCTATCTTCACCTTGTCTATGGGGAGGCGGCGCAGGTAGTTGAGGGAGGAGTAGCCACTGCCGAAGTCGTCCAGGGCTATGCGGACGCCCATCTGGCGGAGCTGCCCCAGGACGGCCACGGTGTAGTCCGGGTCGGCCATGGCGGTGGTCTCGGTGATCTCCAGCTCCAGGGCGTGGGGAGGCAGGCCGGTCTCCTGGAGGACGCTGGCCACCAGGCCGGCCAGGTTGGGCTGCTTGAACTGGCGGCTGGAGAGGTTGACGGAGACCCAGATGGGGTGGCCGGCCTCGTGCCAGCGGCGGGCTGCCTGGCAGGCCAGGCGCAGCACCCGCTCGCCGATAGGGACGATGAGGCCGGTCTCCTCGGCTATGGATATGAAGTCGCCGGGCATGACGAGGCCCCGCTCCGGGTGCTGCCAGCGGACGAGGGCCTCCACTCCCTCCAGCTTCCCTGTCCCCAGGTGGAAGACGGGCTGGAAGTAGACGGTGAACTCCTCTCGTTCCAGGGCCCGCCGCAGCTCGTTGCCCACGGTGAGGCGGCGGTGCATGGCCTCCTGCAGCTCCGGGGTGAAGAACTGGAAGTTGTCCCGCCCCTGCTCCTTGGCCCGGTACATGGCGGCGTCGGCGTTGCGGATGAGGGTATCGGCGTCCTGGCCGTCGTCCGGCCAGAGGGCGATGCCCATACTGACGGTGACGTGCAGCTCCTGACCGCCGAGCAGGAGGGGCCGGCGCAGCCGCTCCAGGATGCGGCGGGCGGCGTCCGCCACCTCCTCCACCCTGGCGAAGCCTCCCAGGAGCAGTACGAACTCGTCGCCTCCCATGCGGGCCACGGTGTCCCCCTCCCGCACCGAGAGGACGAGCCGGTTGCCGATCTCCCGCAGCACATCGTCCCCCACACGGTGGCCGAGGCTGTCGTTGATGAGCTTGAAGCGGTCCAGGTCCAGGAAGAGGACGGCGAGCCGCTGACGGCTCCGCGCCGCCTGGGCCAGGGCCACCTCCAGGCGGTCCCGGACGAGGGCGCGGTTGGGCAGGCCGGTGAGGGAGTTATGGTAGGCCAGGTGCTGCAGGGTGGCCCGCTTCTCCTCGATCTCTTGCTCCTGGTGACGGATGAGGTCGGAGCCGCCCTTCACCACCAGCAGGATGGCCAGGTAGAGGGCGGCCAGCCCCGAGCCCATGGCCAGGAGGACGCCCCTCTCCACGCCGGCCACCAGGGAGGCCACGGAGCTGTAGTCCCGGTAGATCTCGAAGGCGCCCACGGGCGGGCCGGCCTGGCCGAGGCGGATGGGCGTGTAGACCTCCATTATCCGGCTGTAGCCCTCCAGGCCGCCCCCCTCCGCTCCCTCGACGCTCTCCACCTCCACCACGGTCTGGCCGGCCAGCGCCTCCTGAAGGTGCTCGTCCAGGCCAGGGGACTGGCCCAGAAGCCCGGCCTGAGTGGAGTAGACGATGCTGCCGCGGCTGTCCCATACGTTGATGCGCAGGATGGGCGGTCGCAGCAGTCGCTGGCGGACGAAGCTATCGAAGGCGGCGAGGCCATTGCCTCTCAGGCCCTCCAGCCCCGTGCCGGCGAGCTGCGAGGTCATTTGGGTGGCCACGAACTCCTCCGTGAGGGACCCGACGTCCCGGGAGACCTGCTCGGCCACACGGTCGGCCACGTAGCGGGCGAGGCCAAGGGCGATGACCGCCCCGAGGATGGTGCCCACGGAGATATAGACGGCCGTGAAGAGGAGGAGGAGCCGGGGCCGGCGAGAGGCCTGGAAGGGCCATCGCCACTGCAGCCGGGCCGCGGGCCGCCCCGCGTCCGGTAGTCGGGAGTCGTTTCTCATTTTCCCCGGCCTGCCGCCCCGCCGTGCCGGCCGTCCAGAGGGGGGCGTCCTGACCTTATGGACGTGGGGTGCAGGGGGCCGTTACAGAGGCCGCGACAGGGCCCCGGGGAGATGACGCCCCGGGGCCCTGGCCCAACGCCGCTCAGGCAGGGGAGCGCCGGGTTATCTATCTCCCTAGGTCTTGGCCATGACCTGGGCGGGCACCAGCCTGATATCGAAGGTGGCGGTGTAGAAGGGGCGGTCGAGGCCGCGCTGGGCCAGCTCCGCCGGGTCGTCGTGGCGGACCGGGTCCACCACCAGCTCGTCCTTGGTGGCGGCGGCCACGTCGGTGGCCAGGTAGGGGTCGTCGCTCCCCAGGTAGAGCTGGGTGACCAGGGGCTGGTAGCCCTCGTGGGTCACCTTGAAATGGATGTGCTTGGGCCGCCAGTAGTGCTGCCCCAGGACGGTGAGGAAGCGGCCAGTGGGGCCGTCGTGGGGGATGGTGTAGTTGCCGGGGATGACGGTCCGGAACTCGTACCGCCCCTCCTCGTCGGTGCGGAACTTGCCCCGCATATTGAAGGGGGGCTGCTGGGGGTCCTGGTGGTCGTAAAGGCCGTTGGCGGCGGCCTGCCAGACGTCCAGGAGCGCCCCGGCCAGGGGAGCGCCGGTGGTGGCGTCCAGGACGCGGCCCGAGACGAAGAGCACCTCTCCGGGCTCGTCCTCGCGGCCCAGGCGGTAGGGGCGGGGCCGCTCCGGGGCACCCTCCAGATAGTAGGGGCCCAGGATGTTGGACACGGTGCCCCCCAGGCGGTTGTACTCCTCGTAGGTGATGTCGTCTACCAGCTGGCCGATGACCAGGTCGAACCAGAGGGGGATCTCATAGGGGATCCTGGCCATCTCCCCTATGAACTCCAGGGCCGCCCGGTACTCGGGCTCGGTGATGCGGTG
>DAOTWZ010000082.1:0-22235 GCA_034435615.1 Dehalococcoidia bacterium | reverse complement strand
AGGCCGGCCGCCCGGCGTAGCTCGTCCACCTTGTCGGTGCGCTCCCAGGGCAGGTCCAGGTCGGTGCGGCCGAAGTGGCCGTAGGCGGCCACGGGACGGTAGATGGGCCGCCGTAGCTGCAGCGTTTCGATGATCCCGCGCGGGCTCAGGTCGAAGTGCTTTCTGACCAGGTCCACCAACTGGCCGTGGTCGAACTTGTGGGTGCCGAAGGTCTCCACGGAGATGGCCACCGGCTGGGGGTGGCCGATGGCGTAGCACAGCTCCACCTCCACGCGGTCGGCCAGGCCGGCGGCCACCAGGTTCTTGGCCACCCAGCGGGCGGCGTAGGTAGCGGAGCGGTCCACCTTGGAGGGGTCCTTGCCGGAGAAGGAGCCGCCGCCGTGGCGGGCGGCGCCGCCGTAGGTGTCGACGATGTTCTTGCGGCCGGAGAGGCCGGAGTCGGCGGCGGGGCCGCCCAGGACGAAGGAGCCGCTGCGGTTGACGTGGACGTCCGTCTCCTTGGTGAGCCAGCGGCCGATGACGGGGGCGATGACCTGGTCGATGATGTCCTTGCGCAGCCGCTCCTGGCTGATGGGGCCCTGCTCGTCCCGTTCATCGTGCTGCGCGGCGATGACCACCGCTGCAGCCCGCTTGGGCTCGCCGTAGGAGTACTCTATGGTGACCTGGGACTTGCCGTCTGGCCGCAGGTAAGGGATGATGCCCTTCTTGCGGCACTCGGCCAGCCGCATGCAGAGGCGGTGGGCCAGCATCACCGGAAGGGGCATCAGCTCCGGCGTCTCGTTGCAGGCGAAGCCGATCATGATGCCCTGGTCGCCGGCGCCCATGTCCTCTCCCACTGCCTGGGCTATCTCCGCCGACTGCTCCTTGATGGCGACGATGATGCCGCAGGAGTCGGCATCGAAGCGGTACTCGGGGCGGTTGTAGCCCACCTCTCGTATCACCTGGCGGGCGATGCGGTCGTAGTTGACGTAGTGGCGGGTGGTGATCTCCCCCAGTATGAGGAGGAGACCGGTGGTGGTGGTGACCTCGCAGGCCACGTGGGCCATGGGGTCGTGGGCCAGGATCTCGTCCAGGATGGCGTCGGCTATCTGGTCGCACAGCTTGTCGGGGTGGCCCTCGGTGACGGACTCGGCCGTCATGAGGACAGAGGGTGCGCTCATAAGGGTCAGGGCCATGGCCTTACCTCCCGTGCGGGACTGGACTGGAAGGCGCCGCGCAGGGCGCTAGGGTGGCCGGGCTGGCGCTCCCCCGTGCCGCCGGCCCCTGCGGCCCTGCGGGCCTTACATTCCATGCTGCTCCTCCGTCTTCCTTCCATGGGCCGCCTACGTACCCTCCTCCCAGCTGGAGAGGTAGCGGCGCTGCTCCTCCGTCAGCTCGTCGATGCTGATACCCATAGAGGCCAGCTTGAGACGCGCCACCTGTTCGTCCAGCTCGCGGGGGACATCGTAGACGCCAGGGGCGAGCCGCTCCTGGCGGGTGGCCAGGTACTCCACTGCCAGGGCCTGGTTGGCGAAGCTCATGTCCATGACGCTGGCGGGGTGTCCCTCCGCCGCTGCCAGGTTGATGAGGCGCCCTTCCCCCAGCAGGTAGAGGCGGCGGCCGTCCCGCAGGCGATACTCGTCCACGTGGGGACGGACGCGCCGCTTGCTCTCGCTCATCTCCTCCAGGGCGGCGATGTTGATCTCCACGTTGAAGTGGCCGGAGTTGGCCAGGATGGCCCCGTCTTTCATGGCCTCCAGGTGGTGGCGATCCAGGGCGTTGATATCGCCGGTTAGGGTGATAAAGATGTCGCCGATGCGGGCGGCCTCCAGCATGGGCATCACCTGGTAGCCGTCCATGGCCGCCTCCAGGGCCCGCACGGGGTCTACCTCCGTCACCACCACCTTGGCCCCCAGGCCGCGGGCCCGCATGGCCACGCCGCGGCCGCACCAGCCGTAGCCGGCCACCACCACCGTCTTCCCTGCCCAGAGGAGGTTGGTGGCGCGGGTGATACCGTCTATGGTGCTCTGGCCGGTGCCGTAGCGGTTGTCGAACAGGTGCTTGGTCTGGGCCTCGTTGACGGCGATGATGGGGTAGGCCAGGGCGCCCTCCCGGGCCATGGCCCGCAGGCGGATGACACCGGTGGTGGTCTCCTCCGTCCCGCCAATGACGCCCTCCAGGAGCTCCCGCCGCTCACGGTGGAGGGTGGTGACCAGGTCTGCCCCATCGTCCAGGGTGATCTGGGGGCCGTGCTCCAGCGCCTGGTGGATGTGGCGGTAGTAGGTCTGGTTGTCCTCGCCCCGCACAGCGAAGACGGGGATGCCGTAGACGGCGACGAGGGCGGCAGCGACGTCGTCCTGGGTGGAGAGGGGGTTGCTGGCGCAGAGGGCTAGCTGGGCGCCGCCGTCCCGCAGGCAGAGGGCCAGATTGGCCGTCTCCGTGGTGATGTGGAGACAGGCGGAGATGCGCAGGCCGGCCAGGGGACGCTCGCGGGCGAAGCGCTCGCGGATGCTGGCGATGACCGGCATCTCGCGGGCGGCCCACTCGATGCGGTCGACGCCTTCCTGGGCCAGGCCCAGGTCTTTGACGTGGTAGCTGAGGGCTGTCTCGGCCACTCTCCTCTCTCCAGTGTCATGATAAGGCGGCCCGGGCGTCACGACCAGTCGGTAAGCGAGGGGACCGCCCTCACACCACGGTCACCTCCACGCCCTGGCCTCGTCCCCGCCAGCGGGCCAGGAACCGCCTCAGGCCGCTCAGAAGCCCCAGTATATCGCGTCGCAGGGCGGGTGTCTCGTACAATGTGCACTCTACCCTATAGCCCAGCTTACGGTAAACCTGGATGGCGGGGGCGTTCTCGGCGTCTACCGTAAGGTAAACGTTGGGCACCAGGGAAAGGAGATGGCCGGTGACAGCGCTGGTGGCGAAGGTGGCCAGCCCCAGGCCGCGGTAGCGGGGGTGAGTGAACACGTTCCCCACGATGGCCAGTCCCTCTCCGGGCGCCACCACGTGCGTCCCGGCGATGGAGGCGAGCCGCCCCGCCACCACGCCGTAGTAGACGCCCTCGTCTATAACGCGGGCGGGGTAGCCAGAGGGGCCGTCTTCGCTGCTGTAGAGGCGGTTGATGGCCTGGATCTCCCGCCCCCGCAGGCGCACTATCTGAACGGCGTCCTCCGGCCCGGGCTCCACGGGCTGGAAGGAGGCCCGGTCTACCCGCATCCGCAGCATGGGGCGCTCGCGGGCCAGGCGGAAATGGCGCCGGGCCACCGGCAGGTGCTCGGGCCGCAGCGTGGCGAAGGACCAGCGAGGTCCCGGGTGCAGGCGCAGGGCCGCCTCCAGGGCCTGGGCCTCTCCCACGGTGAGGAGGGCCGGCCCCGGCCCCGTCCAGCTGTGGAAGACGAGGCCCCAGCCGGCGGGTCCCTCCGCCAGCCAGTAGCGGCTGCGAGGGAACAACCGGGGCTCCAGGTGCCCCAGGGCGTAGGCGGCGTAGGCCTCCTGGGGGCGCAAGAGCTCACGGATGGCGTCCTGGTCCGTCAGGGGGCGGACCGTGTAGACGGCCCGCTCCCGGCCCCCCACCAGCGCCGTCTCAGCCATCAGCCACCCTCCGAGGTCCCGTCCTCCCGCAGGTATCTGCCTATGATGGGGCGCAGGCGCTCCTTCGTCTCCTCCGGCACCAGAGGGAAGGGGGTGATGAGGGCGTCCCGCAGGGCGCTGGCACAGGGGCAGGCCCGCTCTCCGGGGAGGGCCCGTAGGAGGCGTCGCACCGCCTCCCGCGCCGTCTCCACCCCTCGCTGCAGGTTGGCGATGACCGCCTCCGCTGTCACGTCGGCCTCGTGAGGGTGCCAGACATCGTAATCGGTGACGATGGCCAGCGTGGCGTAGCACATCTCCGCCTCCCGGGCCAGGCGGGCCTCCGGCAGGGCTGTCATGCCGATGATGTGCGCCCCCCACTGGCGATAGAGCTGAGACTCGGCGCGAGTGGAGAAGGCAGGTCCCTCAATGACGATGTAGGTGCCGCCCTCGTGCACAATGGCCCCGGCCCCCCGTGCCGCCTCCGCCAGCCGCCGCCGCAGGGCAGGGCAGAAGGGGTCGGCGAAGCCGATGTGGGCCACCAGACCCTGCCCGAAGAAGGTGCCGGGGCGCCCCCGTGTGCGGTCTATGAGCTGGTCCGGGACCACCAGGTGCAAGGGGGCCACCTCCTCCCTCAGGGAGCCCACGGCGCTGACGCCAATGACGAACTCCACCCCCAGAAGCTTCAGGGCGTAGATGTTGGCGCGGTTGGGCAGTTCCGAGGGTAGCAGGCGATGGCCCCGCCCGTGCCGGGGGAGAAAGGCCACCCGCTCCCCCTCCAGACGACCGACGACGATGGAGTCCGAGGGCCGGCCGAAGGGGGTCTCCAGCTCCACCTCCTCCACCTCCGTCAGCCCCGGCATCTGGTAGAGGCCGCTGCCGCCGATGACCGCCACCCGCGCTCTGGGCTCAGCCATTGGCTGCCACCTCGCTTTCCCGCTGGTCTCCTCCCTGGAGCAACTGAGGGAGGGACTCCCTGTAGGGCGGACGAGCGATGCCACGCTCCGTGACGATGGCCGTTACATAGGCGGCCGGAGTCACATCGAAGGCGTAGTTGGCCACGCCCACCCCCGCCGGGGCGATGACGGCGCCCCCTATCTGCCTAACCTCCTCCTCGCCCCGCTCCTCGATGGGTATGGCCTCTCCGCTGGCCGTCGCCAGGTCCAGGGTGCTGGTGGGTGCGGCCACGTAGAAGGGGAGACCGTGCTCCCGGGCCAGCACCGCCAGGGTGTAGGTGCCTATCTTGTTGGCCACGTCGCCGTTGGCAGCGATGCGGTCCGCCCCCACCACCACGGCGCCCACCAGGCCGCGGCGCATCAGGAGGCCGGCCGCCCCGTCCACGATGAGGGTGGCCGGGATCCCCTCCCGGGCCAGCTCCCAGGCGGTGAGGCGCGCCCCCTGGAGGAGAGGCCGCGTCTCCGTCAGGTAGACGTGGGGGAGGCGGCCGCTCTCCCAGGCGGCCCGCACTATCCCCAGGGCGGTGCCGTAGCCGCCGGTGGCCAGGGAGCCGGTGTTGCAGTGAGTGAGGACGGCCCGCCCCGGCGGCAGCAGGGAGGCGCCCAGCGCCCCCAACCGACGGTTGGCCTCCACGTCCTCCAGGTGCAGGGCGCGGGCCTCCGCCAGCAGGGCCTCCCGCGCCTCCCGGGGCGTGGCGCAGGCGCGGGCGCGGGCCATGAGCCTATCCAGCGCCCAGAAGAGGTTGACGGCGGTGGGGCGCGTCGCCGCCAGCTCGC
Source organism: Dehalococcoidia bacterium (assembly GCA_034435615.1). GTDB lineage: Bacteria > Chloroflexota > Dehalococcoidia > SM23-28-2 > HRBIN24 > H17-190. The sequence goes on along the minus strand of DAOTWZ010000082.1, from coordinate 16,956 downwards.
GGGCGGCCTCCTCCAGCGCCTGGAGGAAGGCGGCCATGGAGTCCGCCGGGATGTTGCGAGCGGCCAGGGCCAGCCCGTAGGCGGCGGCGATGCCGATAAGGGGCGCTCCCCGCACCCGCAGGGAGCGGATGGCCTCCGCCACCTGGTGGTGGTCGGTGGCGTCCAGGTAACGTTCCTCCCTGGGGAGAAGGGTCTGATCCAGGATGCGCAGTCTATCGCCGGCCCAGGCTACGGCCTCCATCTCGACTCTCTGGCGGGGGAGAATATGGCTCCTGGCCTATCGTAGCAGAAATGGCGACCGGGGAGACACAGCCGCCCGGGGTCTGGCCTCAGGAGGGCGGGAGCTGTTCGGCGTTGACGTCGTTCAGGCGCCAGAGCCGGTCGCTCTCCTCGGCGACGAGGGCGAAGGTGACGAGGAAGCGGCGGGGCACCAGCTCCTCTCCCTCCCACTGCTGGAGGGTGACGACAGTCTCCAGGGTGGCCCGGGCGGGGCCGCTGAAGGCGGGCGGAGATATCTCCTCCAGCCGCACCCGCTCCGTATTGCGGAAGCTGTTGACGAAGCCCGGCCAGGGCTGCCGCTCCTGGAACTGGCTGGACAGGGTGCTGTAGGCCTCCCGGAAGGAGGAGCGCAGCCGCTCCAGGGCGGCGCGCGCGTTCTGGTGGACGGCCGGATCGTCGGTGCCGGTGAGCTCCTGCAGCATCGCTTCGGGGATGGGGAGGCCGGCCTCCACCTGGTCCTGGAGCCAGGGCCAGACGATGCGCAGCCGCTCCCCGGCGTCCCAGCGAGCGGCGGCGTCCAGCCCCGCCCCGATGGCGCTCCAGTAGTTGAGGACGGCCTGGGCCGGCACCACCGGCGGCGGCGGGAGGAGCCGCTCCCCGTCCAGCCGCTGCCAGGACTCGCTGTCGGCCCGGCGGAGGATGAGGTAGCGAGAGGGGCTGGCCAGGGGAGGCTGCAGCGCCAGGACGAGTTCGTCCTGGCCGTCGTCGTCGGCGTCGGTGGCCAGGGCAGGGGCGACGGCAGGAGCGGCGTCCGGGGAGAGGGGCTGGGTGCCACCGCGCAGCGCCTCCTGGGCCGGCCGCAGGGAGGAGGCGTCAGGGCTCAGGAGCCAGGAGCGGTTGTCGGCGGTGAAGAGGGCGTAGACGCCCGGGGGGAGCCCCAGGCCCGGGGCCTGGCCACCCGCTGGCCCTCGCAGGGCGAAGAAGGCCACGGTGCCCCAGCCGCGGCCGCTGACGGTGGGCATGATGGGGGCCACCGTCCAGCGGGCGTCGCCCGCCAGACTGTAGGTGAGGTCGGCGTTGGGGCGGAGGTCCACCCCGGGCAGGGCCCGCCGGAAGACAGCGATGAAGGGCTCGGCGGCGTTGGGCGTCGGGGGGGAGGCGGGGCCGCTCTGGCCGCCGCAGGCGGTGGCCCACAGGGCCAGCAACAGCAGTGCCGCTGCCACCTTGGCTGTCATCCTCACCCCCGGACCGCCGCGTGGGGCGTAAGCAATCCATTTTTTCATGATAGAATAGGCGGCGCAACTTCGGGCCGAGGTGGAGCATGTCGAACCGGGACGAGCTGAAGCAGCGGGTCATCCAGGAGATCGAGGGCCGACGCGAGGAGCTCATAGACCTGAGCCTGCGCATCCACTCCCACCCGGAGACGGCCTTTCAGGAGCGCCAGGCGGCGGCCTGGCTGAGCGAGTACCTGGAGGGGAACGGCTTCCAGGTGGAGCGGGGCATCTGCCAGATCGAGACGGCCTTCCGCGCCACCTATGGCCAGGGGCGACCGCGCATCGCCTTCCTGGCCGAGTATGACGCCCTGCCTGGCGTGGGACACGGCTGCGGCCATAACATCATCGGCACCGCCTCCGCGGCGGCCGGCGTGGCGGCCCGGCTGGCCGTGGACGCCCTGGGGGGGACGGTGCTGGTCATCGGCACGCCGGCAGAGGAGGCGGCGGGGGGCAAGGTCTACATGGCCGCCCGCGGTGCCTTCGATGATCTGGACTGCGCTATGCTGGTCCACCCGGGTAGCCGCAACCTGGTTGTCAGCTACGCCCTGGCCCTCATCGAGCTGAACGTGGAGTACTTCGGTCGGCCGGCCCACGCCGCTGCCGCCCCGGAGGCGGGGATCAACGCCCTGGACGCTATGATCATCGCCTTCTCAGCCATCGGCCTGCTGCGGCAGCAGATACGGGAGACGGCCCGTATCCACGGCATCATCACCGATGGCGGCCAGGCGGTGAACGTCATCCCTCACCACACGGCGGCCAGCCTCCTCATCCGGGCCATGGAGGACCGCTATCTGGAGCAGCTGCGGGAGCGGGTGCTGGACTGCTTCCGGGCGGGGGCCCAGGCCACCGGCTGCCGCCTGGAGTACCGGTGGGGGGAAGAGTCCCGCTACATGACGATGCGTACCAATCAGGCCCTGGCGGAGGTCTTCAGGGCCAATTTCGAGGCGGTGGGCCGCCGCATCGATGCTCCCGAGCAGCGGCGGGCCTTCGGCTCCACCGATATGGGGAACGTGAGCCATATGCTGCCGGCCATCCACCCCTTCGTGGCAGTGGCGCCCCCCGATGTGCCCATTCACACCGAGGAGTTCCGCGAGTACGCCAAGAGCGAATCCGGCCATCAGGGGCTGCTGGACGCCGCCAAGGCGATGGCCATGACGGCCGTGGATCTGCTGGCTGACCCCTCCATCTTGGAGCGGGCCTGGCAGGAGTTCCGCGGCGAGAGCTAGGCGCGGGCGGGGGAGAGCTCCCGCAGGGCGTCCAGCATGCCGGAGCGGACGGCCTCTCTGGCCACCCGCAGGGCGCTGCGGATGGCCAGGGCATCGCTGCGGCCATGGGCGACGAAGACCAGGCCGTCCACCCCCAAGAGCGGCCCCGCACCGTATTCCCGGTAGTCCATGCGGCGCCGCAACTGGTTGAAGGCGGGCAGCAGCAAGAGGGCGCCCAGCTTGTAGTACCAGCGGCTGGCGATGGCCTCCCGCAGCAGGTCCTGGATCAGCTCCGCCATCCCCTCCATGGTCTTGATGACCACGTTGCCAGTGAAGCCGTCGGTGACGATGACGTCGGCCAAGCCGCGGGTGATGTCCCTCCCCTCCACGTTGCCGATGAAGTTGAGGCCCGACTCACGGAGGAGCCGGTGGGCCTCCTGGGCCAGGGCGTTGCCCTTCGTCTCCTCCTCGCCGATGTTGAGGAGGCCGACGCGGGGCCGCTCCACCTTCCACACCCGCTCCAGGTAGGCGGCGGCCATCTGGGCCCACTGGAGGAGGTAGTGGGGCTTGGCGTCGGCGTTGGCGCCCACGTCCAGGAGGACGGTGAGGCGCCCACGGACGGGCATGAGGGCTACCAGGGTGGGCCGCTCGATGCCGCGTATGCGATTGAGCTGCATGATGGCGGCGGCCATGACGGCGCCGGTGTTGCCGGCGGAGACGAAGGCATCGGCCCGGCCCTCCTTGAGCATCCGCAGCCCCACGGCGATGGAGGAGTCCCGCTTGCGGAAGGCGGCGCGAGCTGGCTCCTCGTCCATGGCGATGACCTCCGCCGCTGGCACCACCTCCAGGCCGGCCGGGCGGGGGCCGTGCCTGGCCAGCTCCCGCTCTACGTCCTCGGGCCGTCCCACCAGGGCGACGCGTATGCCCAGCTCCCGCGCCGCCAGCACCGCTCCCCGCACCGGCTCGGCGGGGGCGTGGTCTCCTCCCATGGCGTCCAGGACGATCAGGGGCTCGCCTGCGGCCACTTCCTCACCTTCTCTCCCTTTCGGGGGACGTCCAGTGTCATCCTAGGGCCCCTGGCTGCCCCTGTCCAGGGGCGTCAGGGTCACGGACTGGCTTGACATATCTGGAAGAATGGATATGCTAAGCGCAAGCAAGCCCTAGACCCGAGACCTACGAGGGGGGTGTGCGGTATGCAGGCCTACTGTCTCAAGTGTCGGGCGACGCGGGAGATGCGCGAGCCCCAGACCGTCACCTTGAAGAACGGGCGTCCTGCCACCAAGGGCACCTGCCCCGTGTGCGGGACCACCATGTACCGCATCGGCAAGAGCTAGGGGTCGTAGCTGGGGCGGGGGCCGGGCGCCCTCGCCCCAGCCCTAGCTCGGGCTATCCCCCTTCGACGCGAGATAGCTGCCTCTGGCGCGCCCCAGGGCCCTTTCCAGGAGGCGCCGCGGGTTCTTGTAGGCGATCTCTTCCAGATCCTCCTCCGTGAGGCCGGCGCCCAGCACCACCGCCCGTACCCTGTCGGGGGTGAGGAAGTCCAGCCCGTGGTTGTCGGAATTGACGATGAGGGGCGCGCCGGCCAGGCGCGCCATGCGGGCCACGTGGCCGTTGGCCAGGGCGTGGGCCGGCTTGGCGGACAGCTCCAGGAAGACGCCCTTCTGGGCAGCTAGTCTGGCCTCCTCCAGGGTTATGAGGCCGGGGTGGGCCAGAACGTCCACCAGTCCGCACTCGATGGCGGCCCGATTGGTGCCCGGCTCCACCGGCTCAGAGACCGTCTCGCCGTGGACGACGACGAGGAGGGCGCCGGCCGCCCTGGCGGCTACTGCCGCCTCGCCGATGGCCCCCGGAGGAACGTGGGTCAGCTCCACGCCCGGCAGGGCGAAAATGGGCCAGTGCCGGGAGGCCACCTGACAGTCCCGCTCCAGCTCTCGCAGGAAGCGCTCCACCGCTCCCGGCCCGGCGTGGTCCGTTATGCCGATGGCCGCGTAGCCGGCGACGTGGGCGCGGCGCACCAGCTCCATGGGGGAGAGGGCGCCATCGCTCAGAGTGGAGTGGGAGTGGAAGTCGTATATGCTGGCCACCGCGGGGCCGAGTATACCAGGTGAGGGGGCGAGGGCAAAGGGCCCCTTGAAGGGCGCGGGGGGACGTGATAGTAATATTTATTGGTCAGCGGAGGGATCGCATAGTGGCCGAGTGCGCCCGCCTGCTAAGCGGGTGGGGCGGGTAACCGCCCCCGTGGGTTCGAATCCCACTCCCTCCGCCAGCCATACCGGCCGCAGTGACGGCGTCCCACTGTCCGCCTCTCTATCCTGTCCACGGTATAATCCAGCGTGGCCGCGCCCCCTGCCGGGGGCCGAACGGCTATCCGTGGCCCCGCACGGGGACGCCGACAAGAGCGCGGCTACCGGCGTGGCCGAGACCTCTGAAGGGAGAGCGGAGATGAAGGTCACCAGGAGCAGCGACGTGGAGACCAGGACAGGCCCCAGCGAGTGGTTCACCGGCGTGGTCTACATCGATCCGGTGGCCACGCCGTCCGGCGCCTCGCGCCTGAGCGCGAACTTGGTCCGCTTCACCCCGGGAGCACGCACAGCCTGGCACACCCACCCCAATGGCCAGACCATCTACATCGTCGATGGCTTGGGCCTCGTGCAGCGGCGCGGTGGCCCTGTGGAGGTGGTGCGCCCCGGCGACTGCGTCTTCTTCGAGCCGGGCGAGGAGCACTGGCACGGCGCCGCACCCGACCGTTTCATGGCCCATCTCTCGATGGTGGAGGTCGACGAGGACGGCAACAGCGCCACCTGGGGCCCCCATGTCACCGACGAGGAGTACCACGGCCCGGCCCGCACGGCCACCGGGTGAACGGGGGGCGACGCCTCTTTCAGTGACTTGACGGGGGCCAGCCCGGGCAGCCTGCCAGGGCGAGGGCGCCTGTCCACCCCGCCAGCCAGACCGACGCCGCACCCCAACCCGGCGCCCCGGGCAGAGGACTGGTCACCCGTGCCCATCATCCCGTCCATTCCATCGTAAAGTGGGGAACCAGTCTATTTATCCGACTTTTCATCAACAATACTGTCGATAGAGCGACTTTCAGGCATTTTCGGTGGATTGACAGGCGTGCCCTTCCCGGCTATAGGGTAGCCAGTTTCCTAGTCAGCCGGGCGTCGAGCAGCCCGGTAGCAGGGGGTGACCGGCATGAGAAGGGCGTGGACGGGACTGGCGAGCGCCCTGGTGGCGGGGTTGGCTGTCCTGCTGCTGGCGGCCTGTGGCCCCGGCGGGCCAGCGGGGACGGCGACGAAGCCGCCCATCACCATAGGCACCGGCATGGACACCACGGGCCCCACCCAGCTCGTGGGCGTGCCCTACAAGGCCGGGTTCGAGGACTACATCAGGCTGGTCAACAAACGGGGCGGCGTGGAGGGACACCCCATCAACGCCCTGGTCATCGAGCACGCCTACGAAGTGCCCCGGGGCGTCGACGCTTACGAGCGGATGAAGCGCGAGGGGGTGCTGATTCTGTCTCCCCACGGGACGCCCATCGCCGCTGCTCTCTACGACCGCTGCAACGCTGACAAGATCGTCTGTATCACGCCGGGCATCGGCATCTCGGCCACGGCCAACGGGGAGAAGTACCCCTACATCTTCCCGGCCGCCGCCACCTACTGGAGCCAGGGGGCGGCAGCGGTCAAGTTCGTCATGGACCAGTGGAAGAAGGAGGGGAAGCCGGGCAAGCCCAAGATAGCCTACCTCTACTACGACAACCCGGCAGGACGGGAGCCCATAGAGGTCCTGCAACGGCTCTCCCAGATAGAAGGGTTCGAGCTGAGGATGTTCGCCGTGCCGGCGCCCGGGCTGGAGATGACGGCCCAGGTGCAGGACATCGTGCAGCGCTTCCGGGCAGACTGGGTGATAACCCACCTGTTCGGCCGCTCGCCCTCCGTCTCCATCAAGGCCTTCCGCGAGAACAACTTCCCTCTGAACCGGGTAGTGGCCCTCATCTGGGGGGCGGCGGACACGGACATTCTGGCCGCCGGCGGTTGGGAGGTGGCCCAGGGCTACTACGGTCTGCAGATCAGCCCCGTGGGGCCCGACCTGCCCGTCCTGGACGAGATCAGGAAGATGTACCAGGAGGAGGGCAGACAGCCATCGGAGTTCCTGCAGCGGGGCGATGTCTACTACACGCGAGGGATAGCGGTCGCCGCTACCATGGTGGAGGCGGTGCGCAACGCCCTGAAAAAGTACGGCTACCCGCTGGACGGGACGAAGGTGAAGGAGGGACTGGAGAGCGTCCGCGGCGAGGTGGCCGGCCTTTTGCGGCTGCAGATGAGCCCCCAGGACCACGAGGGCGGCGGCCTGGTGCGGGTCTATCAGGTGAAGGGCAACCAGTGGGAGCCGGTGACGGAGTGGTTCCAGGGCTACCGCGACGTGGTCCAGGAGCTGATCCGCCGTAGCTGACGCGGCTGTCCGCGGCGTGGGGCGGGGGCCACGGTCCCCGCCCCGACTCATGCAAAGACGGTGGCGTCGCAGATCTCGCTCATGGTGGCGAACCAGGCACCGCTCTCCGCCATGTGGGCGATGAGTCGGTCCAGCCGCCCTATCAGGTGGGCGCGGCCGATGGTCTGGGGGTGCATGGTTAGGATGTAGCAGGCCCCCTCCTCGTTGGCCACGGCGTAGTCGAAGATGTCCTGCCACTGGCCGAAGATCTCGTCGGCGGAGCGGACCCCCTCCAGGCGGCCAGGGATGAACTCCAGGAGGGGGAAGTCGTCCAGGAACCAGGAGAAGGGAAGCTCGATGACGCGGCTGGGCGGCCCGAAGACGGTGGGGCCATCTGGGCGGGCCTCCAGGATGGGCCGGATGCGGTAGGGGTGGAAGTCATCGCCGTGCAGGCTGCTGTCGTACTCCAGGCCGAACTCCTCCAGGACGGTGAGGGTGTTGGGGCTGAAGTCTCCTCCCGGGCAGCGGTAGCCGCGGGGCCGCACTCCCAGACGGGACAGCGCCTCCATGCCCATCTCCATCTCCCGCCGCTCTTCCTCCAGGGAGAGGCTGCGGGGGTTGATGTGGCCGTAGCCGTGGTGGCCTATCTCGTGCCCCGCCTCCTTCACGGCGCGGCAGGGCTCGGGGAAGGTGTCCACGGTGTGGCCGGGGATGAACCAGGTGGTGCGGATGCCGTGTTTATCGAAGAGGCGGAGGAGGCGAGGGGCGCCCACGGCGGCGCCGAACTCGCCCCGGGAGAGGACGGCGGGCGTGTTGAAGCGGAAGGTGCCCAGCCATACGGCGTGGGCATCGAAGTCACAGGTGATGGCTACGGCTATGCGCTTCCCCTCTGGCAGGCGGACTCTGCCCCTGTCCTGGGCCATGGGCCACCTCCTGGCGCTCTCTCGGCGCCCGCATATTAGTGGCCCGGCGCGGCCTTGTCAACCGCGCTGGGCCAGCTCGTGGAGGCGGCGGGCCAGCCCCTGACAGTGAGAGGCGATGGATACACCGGCCCGCCAGCGCTGGGGGATGGCCGGCAGGCCCATCCGGGCGCCCAGGAGGGCGCCGGCCACGGCGCCGTTGGTATCGGCGTCGCCACCCAGGTTGACGACGGCCACCAGCGCCTCCTCGAAGTCGTCGTAGTGCCACCAGGCCCAGAGGGCGCATTCCAGGGTATCTAGGACGTAGCCGCTGGTGGCCACCTGCCGGGCCGTCTTGTGGCGGGCGCTGGCCGCCCGCTCCCGCAGCTCCGGGGGCGCCTCGCCCGTGCCCTCCAGGGCGTAGGCCAGGGCGTCCTCCCTCTCCCAGCCCAGCAGCAGACGGGAGAGGAGGAGGTTGAAGAAGGCGCAGGCCGCCTGGGCCAGAGGATGGGCGTGGGTGATGCGGGACGACTCCTGGCTGACGACGATGAGGCGCTGCGGGTCGTGGCAGTAGCGGAGGGCCAGGGGGGCGCAGCGCATGAGGGAGCCGTTGCCGGCGGTGAAGGGGGCGTTCTGGCGCTCCACCAGGGCCGAGGCCTCTCGCCAGTCCATACCCCTGTCCATGAGGGAGAGGACATGGCGGGTGTGGATCCCCATATCGGGTGGGTGAGTGCGGTACCAGGCCAGGAAGCGACGCGCCACGTCGTCGGGGTCGAATTCGCCCAGCTCGGCCAGGCTCTCGGCGATGCAAAGGGCCATGGCGGTGTCGTCGGTGGTGGAGCCGGCGGGGAGCCAGGCGTCCACCATCTCCCGGAGGAGGCCGAAGCGCTGGCGCACCTCCGCCGCTGACAGCCCCTCGGCTGGCATCCCCAGGGCGTCCCCTACCGCCAGCCCCACCAGGCAGCCATCGAAGCGGAGAAGCCGTTCGTCGTCCATGACCGCACCCTCAGATGATGAGATCTAGCAGGTGCTGGCCCAGGAAGGCCAGGAGGAAGGCCCGCAGCAGCTTGCCCAGGAGGACGGGCGTCAGAAAGCGCAGGAAGGGCATGCGCACCGCCCCCGCTGTCACCCCGGCGAACTCGAAGACGGGATTGGGAATGGCGGAGAGGACGAAGAGGGTGGGGACGCCGTAGTGCAGCATCATGCCGTCCACCAGGCGGGCCAGCCAGGCCAGTATCCTCCCCACCCGCCCGCCGATGGGCATGGGCCGGCGGGAGCTCACTGTGCGCAGGCCGCGCCCCGCCAGGTAGGCTGTGGTCTCGGCCGTGGCCATCCCCAGGCCTCCCACGATGGCCACCAGGGCGGGGTTGGAGCGGTCCGCCAGGGTGACGATGAGCACCTGGCCGGCCGCCGTCAGGCCGGGCACGGGCACGAAGAGGGAAGCGGTGCCCAGGAAGTTGGCCAGAAAGACGCCGATGTAGCCCAGCGCCTCTAGGTCTGACTGGTCCACCCCCAGGAGGACGGGGAGGAGGGCCAGCCCCACCGACAGGACGAGGACGAGGCCCCCCACGGCGGCCAGCAGCAGGGGCGTGGGCAGCTCGCGCGCCCGCTCCCACAGGCGCTGCCAGGGGCCCACCACCGTAGCCAGGGCAGCGCTGTGGCGGGGCGCGTCGATGCCGTCCCTGGGCGTTGACATATCGCATTTCAGTATATGCCAACGGCGCCCCCTCTGCCCCCAGAGGGCCGGAGGGTGCTAAAATTTGCTGATGGCCATGCGCTACCACATCTGGACCGAAGGCTGTCAGATGAACGAGGCCGATTCGGCCAAACTGGCGGCCGGCCTGGCCCGCCTGGGCTACCAGGAGGCCAGTCGCCCCGAGGAGGCCGACCTGGCCGTCGTCAACACCTGTGTGGTCCGCCAGAAGGCGGAAGACCGCGCCATAAGCTACCTGGGCTACCTGCGCCACCTCAAGGAGAAGCGAAACCCGGGGATGCGCATCGCCGTCATGGGCTGCCTGGTGGGCCCGCGGGTGGACGACCTCAAGGCCCGTCTCCCCTTCGTCGACATCTGGGCCCGTCCCCAGGACTTCGATGCCATCCTGCGGGAGCTGGTGCCGGAGAACGACCTGGGCGGCGAGTTCTGGCCGGAGACCTTCCCCGAGCCCAGAGGCCCCACCGCCTACGTCCCGGTGGTCCATGGTTGCAACAAGTTCTGCACCTACTGCATAGTCCCCTACCGCCGGGGCCGCGAGCGCTCCCGCACCATTGAGGACGTGCGGCGGGAGGTGGCCTACCTCTGCGGCCGCGGCGTGCGGGAGGTCACGCTCCTGGGCCAGACGGTGGAGGCCTACGGCAAAGACCTGCCCGACCGCCCCGACCTGGGCGACCTGATGGCCGCCATCCACGACACACCGGGCCTCCTGCGCATCCGTTTCCTGACCTCTTACCCCAAGGACATGACGGAGCACATCGTCCGCTCCGTGGCTGAGCTGCCCAAGGTCTGCGAGTACTTCAACATCCCCGTCCAGGCCGGTGACAACGAGGTGCTGGCCCGCATGCGGCGCGGCTACACCGTGGAGGAGTACCTGGAATGGGTGGACCGCATACGGGAGCTGGTGCCCGGCTGCGCCATCACCACCGACGTCATCGTTGGCTTCTGTGGCGAGACGGAGGAGCAGTTCCAGCACACCCTGGACCTCCTGGAGCGGGTGCGCTTCGATAAGGTGCACGTGGCCGCCTACTCGCCCCGGCCGGGCACCATCGCCTGGCGGCAGATGGAGGACGACGTCCCCCACCACGAGAAGATGCGCCGTCTCCACGCCGTGGAGGCTGTCCAGGAGCGCATCGCCAGCGAGATCAACGCCGCTCTGGTGGGCACCGTCCAGGAGGTGCTGGTGGAGGGAGAGCGGGGCGGCAAGCCCTTCGGTCGCACGCGTAGCAACAAGCTGGTCCACTTCCCGGGGGAGGCCCGCCCGGGCGAGCTGGTCCAGGTGCGGGTCACCCGCGCCAGCGCCTGGTCCCTGCAGGGGGAGCTGGTGGCCGCGGCCGCCCCGGCCGGCAGCTAGAAATGACCGTCCACCACGTGGAGGACGTCCCGCAGGCATCGACCGGGGGCCTGACCAGGCCGGTGGCCGTCTTGGTGGTCATCTTCACCGTGGCGGAGGGGAGCCTGCGCCTTCTGCTGGTCCGCCGCAGCGCTCCCCCCTTCCAGGACTGGTGGTCTCTCCCGGGCGGCCTCCTGGCCCCGGACGAGGGGCTGGACGAGGCAGCCGTCCGCAAGCTGCGGGAGGAGACGGGCGTCCAGGACGTCTACCTGGAGCAGCTCTACACCTTCCATGACCTGGACGGCCGGGGCGGTGTGGCGGTGGCCTACTTCGCCCTGGTGGACAGCCGGCGGGCCCACCTGGCCCGGCGGCAGGAGTGGCAGCCGGCCTGGTTCCCCGTGGCGGGGCTGCCGCCCCTGGCCTTCCGCAACGAGGTGGTGGTGGACTACGCCCTGCGGCGTCTGCGGGCCAAGCTGGAGTATAGCAACGTGGCCTACTCCCTGCTGCCGGACAGCTTCACCATGTCCCAGCTCCAGGACGTCTACGAGGCGATCCTGGGACGCCGCCTGGACAAGCGCAACTTCCGGCGGCGCATGCTCTCGCTGGGCATCGTCGTCCCCACGGGGCGGCGGGCCCTGCGGGGCGCCCACCGTCCCGCCCAGCTCTACGCCTTCAGGGAGCGCCGGCCCGTCTTCTTCTGAACCCCTCGCCCCGGCAGACGGCGCCCTTCATTGACCGGCGGCCCGCCAGGCCTGACAATAATAACCGGGCGGAGGGCGCGGCCTGGCCGTCGCTCCTCCCGGGGCCGGGGAGGCGGGGAGGAGGGCGGAGGATGCCGTCTCGCCTCGACGGGGACTGCCGCAGCAGCGGGCCAGCGAAGCGGGGGAGCAAGGTAGAGAGTTGGTACACGCCTACCAGAAGACAGTCCTGCCCAACGGACTGCGGATCGTCACTGCCACGGTGCCCTACGCCTACTCGGTGGCAGTGAGCGTTTACATAGGCGCTGGTTCCCGCTACGAGGAGGACGCGGAGGCCGGTATCTCCCACTTCGTGGAGCACATGTGCTTCAAGGGGACGGAGACGCTCCCCACCGCTCTGGACATCGCCGAGGTTGTGGACGCCATAGGCGGCCACCTCAACGGCGGCACCGACCGTGAGCTGACGGTGTTCTACGCCAAGGTGGCCAGCAACCACTTCTCCATGGCCCTGCGCCTCCTGCTGGATCTGGTCTCCTGCCCCCTGTTCGACCCGCGGGAGATGGAGAAGGAGCGACGGGTCATCCTGGAGGAGCTGGCCTCGGTGGAGGACTCGCCGCCCCAGCTCGCCTTCCTCCTGGCCGATTCCGCCCTCTGGCCCGACAACCCCCTGGGCCGGGACGTGGCCGGCACCAGGGAGAGCGTGGAGGCCATCACCCGGGAGCAGGCCCTGGCCTACCTGCGCCGGCAGTACGTGGCCAGCAACATGGTGGTGGCGGTGGCGGGCCGCATAGACCACCAGGAGGTGGTGGACGCTGTCTGGCAGTGGGCCGGCAGGTGGCCGGCCGGGCAGCCGGGGCGCTGGATACCGGCCCGCAACGGCGCCGGGCCGCGCGTCCGTCTGCGCTACAAGGAGACGGAGCAGGCCCATATCTGCCTGGTGGCCCACGGCCTGCCCCTGAACCACCCGGACCGCTACGCCCTGGGCCTCCTCTCCGTCGTCCTGGGGGAGGGGATGAGCAGCCGCCTCTTCCTGGAGCTGCGGGAGAAGCGGGGCCTGGTCTACGAGGTCCACTCCTCTGTCAACCAGTTCCTGGACGCCGGGGCGCTGAGCATCTACGCCGCCACCGACCCCGACCAGGCGGACGAGGTGGTGGCCCTGGTGCTGGAGGAGCTGGAGCGCCTGCGCTCCCAGGGCCTGGCGGAGACGGAGCTGAACCGGGCCCGGGAGCTGGCCAAGGGCCGGCTCCTGCTGCGCCTGGAGGACACCCGCAGCCTCTCGGGCTGGCTGGGCGGGCAGGAGCTCCTCCTGGGGAGCGTCCGCACGCCGGAGGAGGTGCTGGCCAGCATGGAGGCCGTCACCCCGGACGATGTGCAGCGGCTGGCCGGGCAGCTCCTGCGCCCCGAGGACCTCCGCCTGGCCCTGGTGGGCCCCTTCCGCTCGGAGGAGCGGTTCGCTTCCCTCCTGGGCGCCTAGCCGCCTCCGGCATTCCTACCCCGCGTCCCCCTGCTTGGCCTTCTTAGGCGTAGAGACGCGTTGCGGCCCGCCCCATGGGGCGGGCCGCAACCTTCCGCGGGGTGTGCTTAGTACTCCATGGGAGGCGCTGGCTCCGGAGACTTGGGCGGCTCCGGCACCTCCGTCACCAGCGTCTCCGTGGTGAGCACCAGGGCGGCGATGGAGCTGGCGTTCTCCAGGGCGGTGCGGGTCACCTTGGCCGGGTCTATGATGCCCCACTCCACCAGGTTGCCGAACTCCATCCTGTCGGCGTCGAAGCCGAAGAAGGGGTCCTCGGCGGCCCGCACCTGCTCTACGACGATGGAGCCCTCCAGCCCGGCGTTCTCGGCGATCTGGCGCAGGGGCTCCTCCAGGGCCCGCCGCAGGATGCGGACGCCGGTGAGCTCATCGCCCTCCAGCTCCTGCTCCAGCTTGTCCAGGGCGCTCAGGCAGCGCAGGAGGGCCACGCCGCCGCCGGGGACGATCCCCTCCTCCACGGCGGCGCGGGTGGCGGAGAGGGCGTCCTCCACCCGCAGCTTGCGCTCCTTGAGCTCCACCTCGGTGGGGGCGCCCACCTTGATGACGGCGACGCCGCCCGCCAGCTTAGCCAGCCGCTCCTGCAGCTTCTCGCGGTCGAAGTCGCTGGTGGCCTCGTCGATCTGGGCCTTGATCTGCTTGATACGGGCCTGGATCGCCTCGTCGGAGCCGTAGCCCTCGATGATGACGGTCTCCTCCTTGGTGGAGACGACGCGGCGGGCGCGGCCCAGGTCGGAGAGCTGGGCGTTCTCCAGGCGACGGCCCAGCTCCTCGGATATCACCTGGCCGCCGGTGAGGATGGCGATGTCCTCCAGGATGGCCTTGCGCCGCTCACCGAAGGAGGGGGCCTTGATGGCCAGGGCGTTGAGGGTGCCCCGCAGCTTGTTGACCACCAGGGTGGCCAGGGCCTCTCCCTCCAGGTCGTCGCAGATGATGACGATGTCCTTCTTGCCGGTCTGGAGGAGCCGCTCCAGGATGGGGAGTATGTCCTGGACGGAGGAGATGCGCTTGTCCGTCACCAGGATGTAGGGCTCCTCGACGACGGCCTCCATCCGCTCGGGGTTGGTGACGAAGTAGGGGGAGACGTAGCCGCGGTCGAGCTGCATGCCCTCCACGTACTCCGTCTCCATGTGGATGGACTTGCCCTCTTCGACGGTGATGACGCCGTCCTTACCTACCTTCTCCATGACGTCGGCGATGATCTCGCCGATGGCGGGGTCATGGCCGGAGATGGTGGCCACGTGCTTGATCTGCTCGCGCCCGGCCACGGGCTGGGCCAGCTCACGCAGGGCCTGGACCACCTCCTCCACGCCCCGCTCGATGCCCCGCTTGAGGGCCATGGGGTTGGCGCCGGCGGCCACGTTTCGCATCCCCTCCCGGACCAGGGCCTGGGCCAGGACGGTGGCAGTGGTGGTGCCGTCACCGGCGACGTCGTTGGTCTTGGTGGCCACCTCCTTGGCGAGCTGGGCGCCCAGGTTGGCGAAGGGGTCCTTGAGCTCTATCTCCTTGGCGACGCTGACGCCGTCGTCCACCACGGCGGGGGCGCCGAACTTCTTCTCCAGGACCACATTGCGGCCGCGGGGACCCAGGGTGACCTTGACAGCGTCAGCCAGGGTGTCCACGCCTTCCTTGAGACGCCGGCGCGCCTCCTCCGCGAAGATGATCTGCTTGGCTGGCATATCTCTCTCCTCCTCGGTATGTGGGCGCTGTTATTCAAGCTTGGCCAGGATGTCGCTCTCCTTGAGGATCAGGTACTCTTCCTCTTCGTCGCTGAGCAGCCCCTTGGGGACCTCCTGGCCGGAGTACTTGGCGAAGATGACCTTGTCGCCCACCTTGAGGTCCATGGGGATGCGCTTGCCGTTCTCGTCCAGGCGGCCGGGACCCACGGCTATGACCTCTCCCACCTGGGGCTTCTCGCGGGCGGTGTCGGGCACCACCAGGCCGCTGGGCCGCACCTCTTCCTGCTTGATCTGCTTGACGACGACGCGGTCAGCCAGGGGCGTGATCTTGGCGCTGGTCTTGGTGGCCATGGAGACTTTCCCTCCCTTCCACACGGGGTTTTTGCTTCGGTTTAGCACTCGGGGAAGCAGAGTGCTAACCTAACCCGTATATTAACCGGGACGGGGCGGTTGTGCAAGAGGGGGGCTGACAGTTGACGGGGGCGGCTGGCGCTCTCTATCATCCCTCTGTCGCTGCGCTGGCGGCCGCCAGCGCTCCAGTCTCGGGCAGGAGGTACGCCCTATGGAGCCCCGGTTCGAGCTGCTGTTCGATATCTGGCTCCAGGCGGATCGCCCTCACAATGTGGGGAGCGGGCCGCGGGGACGCCGTCTCATCTTTCCGGTGTCGGGCGGGAGGTTCGAGGGGCCTCGCATGAAGGGGGAGGTCCTCCCCGGCGGGGCGGACTGGCTGGTGCTGGACGGGGACGCCGGGGAGCTGGACGTGCGCCTCACCCTGCGCACGGAGGACGGCGCCCTCATCTACATGGCCTACGGCGGCGTCATGCGCCCCTTCTCCCTCATCACGGAGCACATGGGGCGGGGGGAGTCGCCGCCCCGTGACCAGTACTACTGGTACACGGCCCCCCGCTTCGAGACGGGGAGCGAGGCCTACGCCTGGCTCAACCGCACGCTGGCGGTGGGCGTGGGCTCGGTGGGCCCGGGGGGAAGCGTGCACTACAGCGTGTACGCTCTGACCTAGGGCTAGGGGCGGCCCAATCTCTCGTCCAGGGCCTGGAGGCGCTCCTCCAGACGCCGCTGCACATAGGCGACGGTGAAGTCGCCCCGCGTCCGCTCCAGGAGGCCGCGGACGGCATCGGTGGTGCGACGGAGGCCGGCGGTGACGGCCTCCGGGTAGTCCATGGCCAGGAGGACGTCGTAGATGTCGCTCATGGCGGCCAGGGTCTCCTCGCAGTGGGCCAGGTCGCCGTGGCGAAGGCTGTCCAGGAGGTGGCGCCGCAGCTCCCCCACCGTCTCCCCCAGGCCGTTGAGATAGGCCTGGGCCTCCACCGCCAGCTCCTCGGGCCCGGGGAGGGGCTCCCCGGCCAGGAGGGCCAGGGTGCAGGCGGCCTCGGCGTACTCCTTGGCGGCGTCGTGGACGAAGCCGGCGTAGTAGATGTCCAGGTGGTCGGCCAGGGCGGCGCGGGCCTGCAGGAGGCGCTCCCGCGCCTGGGTGGTGAGGGCGCGCGCCTGCTCCCATTCCTGACGGTGGGCGGCGCGGATGGCGTTGGCGGAGAGGCGCACCACCTCCCGACAGAGGGACAGGGCGGTCTCCCGGGCCTGGTGCTTGCGGTCCAGGTGCTCCCGTAGCCGCTCGGCGATGCCGCGGAGGCCGTCGGTGTCCATGGCCTGCGCCCCCAACCTCAGATGTCCTTGACCGGCTCGGGGAACTCGCCCTCGCGGGCAGCGTCAATCATCTCCCTCGCCTCACGGGGCAGCTCCATGCCGAACTCCTGGAAGCGACGCTCCACCCAGCGGCCGATCTGGCGGGGGTCCTTGTAGTCCTCCAGGCGACGGGGCTCCGACCCGTACTGCTCAAGGATGGTCTGCTCGCTCTTGTGGTAGGCGAAGCGGGAGACGGCCCGCTCCAGCCGCTGGCCGCCGCAGTGGCGACAGCGGGCCTCATAGGGGGTGCTCATGGTCTTGACGAAGATGCTGGT
>DAOTWZ010000081.1:0-9950 GCA_034435615.1 Dehalococcoidia bacterium | reverse complement strand
GACCAAGCCTGGCTACGACGTGAGCGTGCGGTGCGACGACGGGGCGACGGGCGGGTCCTCGGTGACGGTGGAGCTGGCCGCCGGGGATGCCGTGCTCTGCATCTTCACCAACTCCCTCCCCATTCAGGCAGGGATCGACCTGGAGAAGTCGGCCAGCCCCACCTCTGGCGAGGCCCCGCTCCAGGTGACCTACACCCTCACGGCCAGGAATACAGGAAACGTGACCCTGACCAACGTCACCATCACGGATGAGGCGTTGGGCCTGCTGAACGTGCCCTGCGGCGACGGCACCCTGGAGCCCGGGGAGTCCTGCCAGGTGCAGGCCACCAAGACCTACACCACGGCCGGCACCTTCCCCAACACCGCTGTCGCTCGCGGCCAGTTCGAC
Organism: Dehalococcoidia bacterium; assembly: GCA_034435615.1. Taxonomy (GTDB): domain Bacteria; phylum Chloroflexota; class Dehalococcoidia; order SM23-28-2; family HRBIN24; genus H17-190. The sequence goes on along the minus strand of DAOTWZ010000081.1, from coordinate 9,562 downwards.
GGTGGTGAGGTGAGCGACTCCGACACCGCTAACGTGACAGTGTCCCAGGTGGGTGGGGTCATCATCAGGGAGCTTCCACGGAGCGGCGGTGGCCCGGCCTTCCAAGTGAACAGAGGCGGCCTCTATCTCTTGGGCCTGGGGCTGGCGGCAGCGGCGCTGGCGGTGACGGCGCTGATGCCCCTGCTGCGGCGTCGGCGGCGCTCCTAGTCGGTAGAGGAGAAGACGGAAGGAAGGTGGGGCAGGCCGAGGGCCTGCCCCACTCCTTCGTTCCCGCGGATACAGCTAACGGGCGGGTGCCCCGGCCCCCTTGATCTGAGCGACGACGCGGGCTAGCCGCTGGCGCTCCTCCTCGGTGGCGGCGGGCAGGCTGAACTCCACCCGTTGGGCCAGGTCGCCGTAGCGCTGGCGCACCGCCGCCGCGATGTCATCGTACTTAGCGACGACGGCGATGGTCTCCAGCACCTCATCGCTGATGTAGCGAGGCATCTCCTCCCAGCGGCCCGCCCGGGAGAGGCGGTGCAGCTCGGACACCAACTCTCCCCAGCCGTGGAGCTCAAAGACGGGGCTGTAGGTGCGGGTGGAGGCATAGAAGGCGATGCGGGCCCGCACATCCTCCGCTCGCTGGGACAGCTCCTGGTCCGTGGCCCCCGAAACTATGAGGGGGCTGACGCAGACTTCCACCTCGGCAGGGGAGCGGCCGGCCCGGCGCGCCCCCTTCTCCACCTCGGGCAGCATCACCTCGGCGATATACTTGCGGGTGGTGATGGGGTGGGGCCGGAGGCCGTCGCACACCTCGCCCGCCAGGCGGCAGTTGTGACGGTTGATGGCGGCCACATGGACGGGGATGTAGGGGTGCTCGATGGGGCCGGGGTTGAAGAGGGGCACCATGAGGGAGAAGCGGTAGAACTCGCCTTGGAAATTGAGGGGGCGGTCGTACTGCCAGCAGTCCCAGATGCTGCGCAGGGCCAGGATATACTCCCTCAGGCGCGGGGTCGGGGGTGCCCAGGGGACGCTGTAGCGTCGCTCTATGTGGCCCTTCACCTGGGTGCCCAGCCCCAGGATGAAGCGGCCCCGGGACAGGCGCTGCAGACTCCAGGCGGTGAGGGCGGTCACCATGGGGCTGCGGGGGAAGGCGATGGCCACCGCGGTGGTCAGGCTGATGCGATGGGTGGTGGTGGCGGCGAGGCCGAGGACGAGGAAGGGGTCGTCCTTGGTCTCGGTGGTGACCAGGCCGTCGTAGCCCAGCTCCTCCACCTGGCGGGCCGCCTCTGGCACCTCGGCCAGCTCCAGCCGTGCCGCCGGGGCTCGTAGGCCAGGGTCTACCTTCCCCAGGGGTAGCGCCGTCTCGACCTTCATGTCCAGAGTGACCGCTGGAGACGATTAAAGCCAGCCCAGGGCATGATGTCAACAGGAGGAACTCTCCCGGGGCGATTTTGAGAAGATGTGGGAAGATATGGCACCCCCGCAGACGCTGCCAGCATATATGGTCGAGAGACCTCCCCTTCTCTGGGCTGTCAAGGTTGACGCTAACCGTCCCGTGTGCCAACGTGGTCTAAAAAAGCTGGAGGGCGCTGTGCAACGGGTTGTCGGCTATCCGCTGCTGGTAGAGGCTCTCGCTCCCCCGCGGGGCCTGGCGCGGGGGCTGGTGATGGCGCTTCTCGTCATCGGGGGCAGCGCCTTCACTGCCCTCTGCGCCCAGTTCCGCATCGATCTCCCCTTCACACCGGTGCCCATCACGGGGCAGACCTTCGCCGTCCTGCTGCTGGGGGCAGTGCTGGGCTCCCGCCTGGGCGCGGCCTCGCTGCTCCTCTACATGCTGGAGGGGAGCGCTGGCCTCCTGTGGGGCTCCCGCACGGCGGGTTTCCCCGTCTTCGCTGGCGGCACCGCTGGCTGGGCCACCATAGCGGGCCCCACCGGCGGCTATATAGTGGGCTTCGTGGCCGCCGCCTACGTGACGGGCTGGCTGGCGGAGCGGGGCTTCGATCGTAGGCCGTGGTCGCTGGCCCTGGCCATGGCTGTGGGCAACGTGACGGTGTACGTCTTCGGCCTGCCCTGGCTGGACCACTTCTTCCCCGGCCAGGCCCTGAAACTGGGCCTCTATCCCTTCATACCTGGCGATGCCGCCAAGCTGCTGCTGGCCGCTTCCCTGGTGCCCGTGGGGCGGGCGCTGGTGGCCCGCGTCGCTCCGGCGGAGGAGGCGGCGGCCAGCGAAGAGCGTCCTCTGACGCTGGGGCGCTACCGGGTGCCGGCGTCGTTGCTCTATCTGGGCGGAGCGCTCCTCATCGTGGCGGGGGCGCTGCTCCCCTGGCGGGTGCCGGGCGAGGGCTTCGAGCCGGGCTGGGCGCAGACGGCCGGCCAGGTGGCGCTGGTGGCGGGCGCCGTGGGTGTGGCGCTGGTGGCCTCGCCCCTGCCGGTGATGTGCCTGGCCATCGCGGGCGTGGTGGCCCTGGGCTGCCTCCTCCCCTTCGGCGTGCTGCCCGGTGAGTACAGCCTGACGGTGGAGCGGCCGGCGGCGATGCTGGCGCTGGCCATCGTCCTCCTGGCCATGGCGCTCCTGGCCTGGCGGGGCGTCCCCCGGCTGGGACGGGGCGAGGCGCTGCGCTGGGGCCAGTTCGTCATGGGGGCGGTGGCCGGCTACGCCAGCTTCTATCAGGTGGTGCAGGTGCTCCTCCGTAGCGAGGAGTTCGCCCCCGGCGATCTGGGCGCCGGGCTCCTCCTCTGCGCCCTGGCCTCCATCCTGCTGGTAGTGATGAGCGTGGCGATGGGCCAGACGGCGGCTGAGGCCACGTCCTCGGCCTAAGCAGTGAGGGCTCCTGGCCCTTTTCCCTCTGCGACGGCCCTGCCAGACACCGCGGCGGGCGACCTCCCGCGCCCTGTCTCTTGGCAGGGCCGTCTCGCTTCGATAGACTGGTTAGCAATAAAAAACTAACCCGCACGGGAGCCGATGCCTCTGGCTGCCGAGAGGGAGACGCTGCGCGTAGAACGGGGCCGATGTCTGCGGCCCCTGCCCGGCGGGAGCGCTGGCCTGCCAGGTCCGGCCCGAGTGCATGACAGTGGTCAGCGTCCCGCCCCGGGCGGGCGCCCTGCTGGGCAGGAGGCCGCTGACGGCCAGGCACCGGGGGCGGCGATAGATGATCAGGGACGGCCCACATCCCGAGGGTCACGCCTGTGTTCCATGGCCGCCCTATCGGCCCTGCCGAAGGAGAGCGGCCTGACGTTCGGGGCTCTGGATCAGTTGCAGGACGTCACCGGCCGGCACCCTCTCCCCTCACCTGAGCGTGCTGGAAGAGGCGAGCCACGTAGCGGTGGACAAGGGCTGCGCGGGGAGGATGCCCCGCACCGCCTGCGGGTTGCCCTGGAGGGGCGGGAGGCGTTCCGGCGGGAGATGGAGACGCTCCCGGCCCTGGCCGGGGGCGGACCTGGCCTCAGGGCGGGCAAGAGGTGGTCTCCTGACGGTGACAGAGACCTCTGGCGACCGTGGGGAGGCTTCCGGAGATGACCAGGACGTCGCTGTTGCTGTCGCTGTTCGTGTCTGCCCTGGCGCTAGTGGGGTGCGCTGGTGGGGGAGGACAGGGGGCGGCCACCGTGGTCACCCCGACGACCAGTCCGGTGGCCCGTCAGGTCGCCACACCCACGCGCACGCCAGCCGGAGGGACGCCGTTGCCCACGCCCACCGCCAGCGCAAGGCCGACGCCCTCGCCGGCGGCCCAACAGCCCTGCCAGGCGCCGACGCCGCCGCCCCTGTCCGGCACCCTCATCGCCCAGGGGTGCGAGGTGATCCACCTGGGCGTCTTCCCGCCCGTGGAGGCGGCCAGGGCGTTCTTCGATGGCAGCGCCAAGGTGCCGACGGCGCCGCCCTGCGCTGCCTTCGGCTCGTCCTTTGGCTGGCGGGTGGTGGAGGGGGTGTCGGTGGCCCTCTATACCGTCCACCAGGGCGTACACCAGGGAGCGGGCAGTGGCGTCCAGGGGACGGCCCGGGGCTATTGCGGCAGCATCGAGCTGGAGAATCCGAACCCGACGCCGGTGACCGTCCACCTCACCTATCGGCTGTATGACTGCTCTGCCGGCTGCTAGCCGGGGTAAAGGCCGGCCTCACAGAGGACACTGGCGGTAACGGACGCCCTCGCCCAGCTCGACGATGAGGACGTGGTGAGTGGTCTCCGGAGAGCCGGAGTAAGCGGCCACCACCGGCCCCACGCTCACGTCCGTCATCAGCTCCCAGTGGCCCAGGGCCACGTAGTCCCGCTCGGATGCCTCTATCTCGTGGGCGTAGATCTGGTAGCTGCGGCCCAGGTCGTAATCGCCCCGCACCAGGTGGCCGTGGGCTACCGCCACCTGCCAGCGCTCGTTGCCCCGGGGCGGCACGTCCCGCAGGGGACGTGAATCGCTGTAGCTGAGGTGGGCGCGGCCCCACACTGCCAGGTCCAGACCGGGGAAACGCAGCCACTCTCCTTCGCCGGAGGTTATCAGATGGAGGGCGGGGTGGTAGGCCGGCAGATCGAAGCGACGATAGACGGAGTCCGGAGAGTAGCAGTCGTGGTTGCCGGGGAGGAGGACGGTAGGCATGGGGAGGCGGCGCAGCAGCTCTGCCGCCGCCTCCACCACCTCCGTCCGCACGCGGTTGCTGTCGAAGAAATCGCCAGCGAAGACGACCACGTCCGCCCGCTCGGCCAGGGCGGTCGCCACCACCCGCTCCAGCATCTCGAGGCCAGGGTCGCGGTGGCCGTTGGCGCGCCAGCGGCCGTCGTGGGCGCCCAGGTGGAGATCCGAGGTGTGGAGGAGGCGCAGGGGCCGCCTTCGCCGCAGGGCGGCAGGGCGGAGGCTCGTCTCTCGGGCGGTCATGTCTGGCCTGCCGACAGAGCTATGTGATAGTGCGCACAAGATTGCTCATAGTATAGCGGGCCGGCGAGGGCCGCCGCAATAGGCCGGGCCAGGGCCGCTACTGTCCCTGGCGGGGAAGGGAGTGGCGGGGCAGTCGCCGGGCCAGCTCACAGCCGATGGCCTCCATCTCCCCGGCGGCCAGCAGTCGCTGGCACTCCTCGAACAGGGCGGCCTCCTCCCAGCGTATGTGCTCCCGCAGGAGGCTGGCGATGGCGGACAGGGCCTGGCGCCTGGGCTCGGCCTCCTTCTGGTCCCGCAGGTCGGCCATGAGGGCATGGAGGCGGACGTGGTCGGCCTGGGTGCGGGCGACCAGCTCATGGTCGGCGGGCAGATAACGCAGGAGGCGGGCCAGGAGGCACTCGCACTCGGCGTGGAAGTGGGGCAGGAGGTCGTCCTCCCAGAAGCTGAGCACCTCCTCTGTCAGGCGGGCCACGGTAGCGTCATCGGCCTCGGGGAGGGCGCGATCCAGCCGCTGAGCGATGAGAAGGCCGTTGTAGTGGCCGCGGGAGAGGGGCACCAGGTTGGGGTCTCGCTTCATCCCGGCCCCAGTCTAGCACGCCGCCGCCGCAGAGGCGAGGACGACGGCGGCGACGGAGACGAGGGAGCCGCCCTGGGGGTCGGCGGGGCACTGCTCGTAGGCCAGCAGGCGGCCGCGGGCGCCCTTGAGGAGTCGCAGCGTCAGGTAGATGGGAGAGAGGCCGCAGATGCGCCAGCGGTCCCCCTCCTCCCGGACAGGGCGAAGGAAGGCATCGGCGTCACCGGCCTGGATGGCGGTCAGGAGACGCTCGTCGGCCCGCCGCAGGCTGGCCCGGCCGGCCAGGTCGAAGGGTATGCTGTCGCCGAAGGCGGGGCCCACATGGGCCAGGTCGGCCGCCGCCACCACCAGGGAGCGGCGCCCTCTGGTGAGGCGCCCCAGCACGGCGAGGACCGCCTCCAGGCGCTGGTCCGACTCGGGACCGTAGTCTCCCTCCAGGAAGTGGGCGAGGCTACCGCAGAGGACGGGCAGCACGGCGCAAGGCTCGCCTTGGCGGACGTAGTGGAGCCAGACCAGAGCCAGCTCCAGGGAATGCTCGTTGCGGTGGTGCAGCTCCTCGGCGAAGGCCCATTCCTCGCCCAGGGCCCGGGCCAGCTCCTCCACCGCCTGCTGGTCGGTGGGGAGGACGCCCAGGGGAGTAGCATAGCTCTGCCGGGTGAGGGTGAGGCGGCCGCGGCCGCCAGCGTGGTCCGTCCCCAGAGCGATGACCAGCTCCGCCCGCCGCGCCGCCGCGGCGGCGGCCGACCAGGCGTGGGCGTAGGCCCGCCAGCCGCGGCCGTAGTCTATGTGGGGGCTTATCACCCCCACGATGCCCTCATCGGCCTCAGCGAGAGAGAGGCCGGCCTGTCGGACGTAGCTGTCCAGGGCGGCGGTCAACTCCTCCGCCCTCTCCGGATAGACCTTCCCGGCCAGCGCGGGTGGCCGGTGGGGCGCCGCACGATAGGCCCGGAGGGCCTCCTCACAGGCCCGCCGGAAGCGGGGACCATCCAGCAGGAGCTCCTCCTCCAGTCGGGCCACCAGCTCCGCTAGCTGCTGATAGGAGAGAGGGCGGCCGGTTAGGAGCTGATAGGCGGCCTGGATGCGGGGCAGGTCACGACTGCCGTCCATCAGCCCCAGGATGGGCCCCGCCCAGGCGGGGAGGACGAGTTCGCTAGGGGAGAGGCCCAGGGGGTCCCTGAGGACGAGATAGCTCTCCCGGCCATCGGCGAAGTAGCGGATGTCCAGAGGACGGAGCCGCGGCGCCTGCTCCCCGGGCTGCTGCACCGTCATGGTCCGGCCCTCATTTTAGGCGCGAGGGGCCCCCTGCGGCAGCGGCGGGAAGAGCTCCCGCAGACGCCGGCGACGGTAGGTCCAGATGCGGCGGAGGCTGGGCCTCACGAAGAGGCACTGGACGAAGTCCTCCAGGGGGCCGCCCGGCACGGCGTAGCGCACGCGGTCCTGGACCAGGGTGCCCTCCTCCCGTGGCTGGAAAAGGTGCTCGTGGGCCCAGAAGCGATAGGGGCCCCGGCGCTGCACGTCCACGAAGCGATGGGGCGGCTCCCAGACGGTGATCTCGCTCTCCCAGGTCACCGGCACGCCCCAGAGGCGTAGCCGGTAGCGGATGACGGCGCCAGGGGCCATGGCGATGGGGTCCGGCGTCAGGATGCGGAAGTTGAGCCAGGGGGGCGTGAGGGCCTCCAGGTTGTGGGCATCGGCGAAGAAGGGGAAGACCTCCTCCAGGGGGCGGGGCAACAGGAGCTGGCTCTCCAACCTATACAGCCTCATCTCACCCTCACCGGTGGAGTATAGCCGGCGGGCATATTCCGGGAGAAAGGGGGTTGGCATAATCTACTCTTGGGTGATGTCCCATGCCGCGTAGCCTGGACCCCCTGGACTCCCTGCGCCTCCTCATCGGTGGACCGGTGTGCCTCATCACCACCCGCTGGCGCGACCAGACGGACGTCATGCCGGCCATCTGGGTGACGCCGGTCTCCCGGCGACCGCCCCTGGTGGGCGTGGCCATCCACCCCTCTCGCCACACCCATGATATGGTCCGCTTCGCCGAGGAGTTCGCCATCAACATCCCCGGGCCAGACCTGATGGCCCACACCCACTACTTCGGCACCGTCTCCGGCCGGGACGTCAACAAGCTGGAGCTGTCCCAGCTCCCCACCTTCAAGGCCTCCAAGGTGGAGGCACCCCTCATCCTGCACTGTATAGCCTGGATCGAGTGTGGCCTGGAGGACGTCCTCCGCCTGGGCGACCACTCCTTCTTCGTGGGTCGGGTGGTGGCGGTCCAGGTCGAGAAAGAGGCCTTCGACGAGACCTGGCTGCTGGAGAACGCGGCCTACCGCCCCCTCCACTACCTGGGAGGCGACCACTACGCTGTCCTGGAGCGCCGTCTCCAGGCTCAGCTCCGCACCGACGCCGAGGGAGCGATCCAGCTCGGCGAGTCGCCCGAGGAGCGAGAGCGGCGGATGGAAGAAGAGGCCCGCGAGCGAGAGCGGCGACAGCGAGAGGGGCAGGAGTGAGCACCAGGGCGTTACGTTGACGTCCACGGCAGAAAGGGCGTATCATGACTCCGTGTCTAATTTGAGGCCGCGCTAAGGAACACCGGCGAGGGACGGGGGAGCCATGGACTTCCGTTTCAGCCCCGAGGAAGAGGCCTTCCGCCAGGAAGTGCGAGAGTTCATAGAGAGAGAATGTCCGCCCGAGCTCCGGGGCGGCGGTGCCAGCTACCTGGACAACCTGGGGGCGCTGGTGCAGTGGCGGCGCAAACTGGCCCAGAGGGGCTGGATAGCCCCCGCCTGGCCCAAGGAGTACGGCGGCGCCGGCATGACGGTGATGCAACAGTTCATCTACAACCTGGAGACGGCCCGCCTGCGGGCGCCGGGGCCTATCGTCATCGGCGGGCTGGCGGTGGCCGTGGTGGGGCCTACCCTCATCCTCTACGGCAGCGAGGAACAGAAGCGCACATATCTGCCGCCCATCCTGGCCGGGGAGCACATGTGGTGTCAGGGCTTCAGCGAGCCCAACGCTGGCTCGGACCTGGCCAGCCTCCAGACCACCGCCGTGCGGGACGGTGACGAGTACGTCATCAACGGCCAGAAGATCTGGACCAGCCTGGCCCACCTCTCCCACTACATGCTGCTGCTGGCGCGGACGGACCCTAACGCTCCCAAACACAAGGGGCTGAGCTACTTCATCGTCCCCATGCGGGACGAGAAGGGCGGCCCCTACCCCGGGGTGACGGTGCAGCCCCTGGTAAACATGGCGGGGAGCCACGAGTTCAACCAGGTCTTCTTCGAGAACGTGCGCATACCGGCCAAGAACCTGGTGGGGGAGGAGAACCGGGGCTGGTACATGGCCGTCACCACCCTGGCCATCGAGCGCTCCAACATCGGCAGCGCCGTGGGGCAACAGCAGATGGTGGAGGACCTGGCGCAGTTCGTGAAGGAGAGCTGGGGCAAGGGGCCGGAGCAGGTGTCGGCTCTGCCCGCTCTGCGCTACGAGCTGGCGGAGCGCTACATCGAGACGGAGGTGGCGCTGGCCCTCTCTTATCGTGTGGTCTCGCTGCAGGCGAAGGGGGTCATCCCCAACTACGAGGCGTCGGCGGTGAAGCTCTTCTCCACCGAGCTGAACCAGCGGATAGCCCGGACGGGGATGAAGGTGCTGGGGCTGTACGGTCAGCTCAGCCGGCGCTCCCGGTGGTCGGTCCTGCAGGGGCGGCTATACTACAGCTACCTGCGTTCGGTGGCCAACACCATCGAGGGCGGGACGAGCGAGATCCAGCGCAACGTCATCGCCCAGCGGGGCCTGGGCCTCCCCCGCGACTGAGGCCCGGCGAGGCTGCGCCGCCGCCTCCCCCGTGATAAGGCCACCGCCAGGCCCTATAATGTCGGCAGTGCCTTAGACTACGGGCGGAGGGTCGGTCATGGACTTCAGCTTCACGGACGAACAGCGGGCCTTCCAGCAAGAGGTGCGCTCCTTCCTCCAGCAGGAGATACCCCCCGACTGGGACGGCGACGCCTACTTCCTGGAGCTGTCCGACGAGGAGTGGCAGTTCGCCCTGGCCTTCACCAAGAAGCTAGGGGAGCGGAGGTGGACGGCCCCCGCCTGGCCACCGGAGTACGGTGGCCTGGGGCTGGACTTCATGCGCCAGGTGAT
>DAOTWZ010000080.1:0-4262 GCA_034435615.1 Dehalococcoidia bacterium | reverse complement strand
AGGGCCGGGCAGCGGTACCACACCTTGCTCCCCTCCCGCCGCTGGCTGTGCAGGATGTAGTTGGGCGAGGGAAAGAGCAGAAACTCCTTGTCCATCCCCATGTACCCATAGTTGATGCCGTACAACCGGATGCCCATGCTTCCCCCTGTGCAGTGGTTTGGAGCCGTACAGCTCAGCCCTCCTAGCGGACCTTCTCCGCTGGGAGGGGGAGGATACGTCCCATGTCCACCTCTGGGTTTTGCATCTGACCGCCGCAGGCCTTGGCGAGGAGCGGCACTACCTCTTCGGCGAAGTAGACCATCTCCTCTTCTATCTCCTCGGTGCTGTAGCCGGCCCGCTCGAACCACACCCCCACGTGGAAGTCCTCGTAGCCGCACTGCTCCTTGATCTTCAGCAATTCCTCGGCCACATGGTCCGGGGTGCCGAAGATGGCTGTCCCCTTCTCCAGCAGGAGGTCGCCGGTCACGCGCATGCCGGGGTCATAGGGGGCCTCGTCCAGGTCGGCCAGGACGGTGGCGAAGCCGAAGGGCCCGTAGTAGTCCCATTCCATCTCCAGACCCAGCTTGAACCGCTGTAGCTCCCGGTCCTTGTCCTTTCCCGGCATGGCCAGGTGGACATGGCGGCAGGTCACGATGCCCCGCTTCTTCTCGGCGTCCCAGCCATACTTGAAGGGGCCGCGGTTCAGGCGGTCTGGCCAGCCCGCCTTCTCCGCCGCTTCGTAGTAGATCTCGATGTTCCTTCGCAGGCGGGATATGGGCTCCACGATGAAGTAGCCATTCACGCCCCGCTCCGCCGCCCAGCGGATGGAGCGACCCGTGGTGAGAGGCTCCCAGAACTGAGGGTGGGGCTTCTGCAGGGGCTGGGGGAAAACGGAGAGCTCCTTCAGGATGGTATGGGACTGCAACACCGGGTTGGGGCCACCGTAGGGGTCCGGGTCACCCAACTCGAGGACGTCCTCCAGCCGCCGCCCGGCCTTGGGCATGGAGAAATAGGCCATGGTCCCCTTGTGGTGCCATTTGGTGTAGGCCGGAGGTATCGTGTAGAACTGGCCCCGATGGTGGAAGGAAGGCTGCGTCCAGCACTTCAGGATGATCTCGTAGGCCTCCTGATAATAGACGCGGTTCCGCTCTTGGTCCTGGATGGTGGAGCCGTACGGCCAGCCGAAGGTCTCGTTCTCCCGTGGCTGGTACCCGCGGCCGATCCCCATCTCCAGCCGCCCGCCGCTTATGACGTCCAGCATGGCCGCTTGCTCGGCGATGCGGATCGGGTGCCACCAGGTGATGATGTTGGCCATCTGCCCCAGCCGGATCCTCCTGGTATGGGCCGCGATGGCCGTCTCCACTAATAGGGGGTTGGGGCTGAATTCGGCACCCTCAGGCTGGAAGTGGTGCTCGGTCATGAAGAGATAGTTGAAGCCGAGGCGATCGGCCAGGATCCCCTGGCGCACCTGAGCGATGAGGACGCGCTGGAAAGACTGGTGCACCTCTTCCAGGGAGCCGTCGTTGACCACCACCCCCTTGTCCGTCATGACTGGCTTGAGATCGGTCGCCCCGTTATGGAAAAGGTTGAGCTCCAGCATCGCTATCCCCTCCTGCTCTCGGTCGGTATAGTCCGCTCTCACGGTTGTGCTGCCGGTGCTACGGTCGTGCCATCTCGTTCCCGTCCTTTGTCGTGTGCTGTCGTGAGTCTAGGGCATGTCTGGGGCGGGAGTATGTCTCAGAATTGGACACATCTGCCAGGGAAAGGGGGCTTCCGCAGAGGAGGTGCTTCGGCTTCGGCTGGCGGCTTGGCCTGCTGCGGGTGGGGGCTAGAGCTCTACGTCGATACCCATGCGGCGGTAGCGCTCTATGTGCCGGTAGAGGGTGGCGCGGCTTATCCCCAGGAGGACCGCCGCCTTTCGGCGGTTGCCACGGGCCTGGCGGAGCGCTTCCCTCAGCGCCTGCAATTCCGCCTCCTCCCAGCGCGTGAGGGATGGCCCTCGGAAGGACTCAGCCAGCTCTCGAGGCAAATCGGCAAGGGTGATATCGCGGCCACGGGCCGTGAGCGCCGCTGCGGCCAGGACGCTCTCGAGCTGTCGCACGTTGCCTGGCCAGTCCGCGCGAGTTAGAGCTCGCATAGCTTCCAGGGAGAGGTGAACATCATAGCCGTGGCGCCGCAACAGCTCCTGTGCCAGCAGGGGGATGTCTTCTTTACGCTGACGTAGCGGTGGCATCTCTATGCTGATCCCGGCCAGACGCTGGAGGAGCCGCCATTTGTGTCCCCGCTGGTGTCTGGCGAACGGTCTCTTGCACCCGGTGCTGATGATGCGGCGGGGGCCGCTTCCTTCCTCCCCGGTCAGATCGAGGGCGAGAGGGACCAGGCGGGGCGGCAAGAGGTCCACATGGCGCAGGACCACTACCTGCGCCTCTGCCCAAGCCCGGCGCCAGTCTTCGGCCCGCGCGTAGGCGCAGTCTATGACGCGGGCCGGCCGGCCTATGGCTGCAGCCATGGCCTGGGCCAGGGCATACTTGCCCGTCCCGGGTTCGCCCCAGATGTAGACCGGGATATCGCGCTCCAGGGCCTGCTGGGCTACCTCTACCGCCCGGCGAAACGCTGGGGTGACGCCCACCAGGTGGGCCAGATGGCCTGCGGGCTGCTGCTGGCTGTCTGTCCGCTTCGGCGTGGCGTGCGTGCGGGCAGACGGGGCTCTCTCCAGAGAGGGGACGCTGGTTCGCCGAGACTCTGTGTCCCAGGCCAGCTCCTCAACCGGGCGGATATGGAACAGGCTCCCCACGTATTCACCCTCGTCGTATCTGACTTCCACGGACAGGCGCATGGGGCGGCCGGTGGAAAGGGTTATGACTTGCTCCAGGGCGCCACCTCTCCGTAGCGCCTCTTCGGCCTGGGAGAGGAGGGCAGCGTAGTCCTGGGCATGGACAAACTCCATGGCGCGCCGGCTGACGATGGTGGTCTCGCCATTGGTGGCTATGACCCCACCCTTACGCGTCCGCTTGAGCGCCTCCCAGTAGTAGTGCAAGAGAGCACGCTCCCGCCGGGTCATCTCCTGCAGCAGGCTGTCCATGATCTGTCGCGCCCCTTCCTGTACTACCTGGAGGACGAGCGGTCGCAGGTCCTCCGCCCGGCTGGTGATATCCAGGACGGCCAGGATACGCCCGGTGATGGGGTCCTTGATGGGCACAGCGGTGCAAGCGAAGGGGAGGAAGCCCTCAATGTAATGTTCGGCTGCCCACATCTGCACGCCGCGCCCTTCTTCGATAGCCGTGCCGACGGCGTTGGCCCCACAGGCCTCCTCGGCCAGGCTGGCTCCGGGGACGGACTGCACCCTCTCCAGCAGCCGGCGCACGCTGCGCTCGCCTTCTACGTGGGATACCACTCCCTGGCCGTCTGTCAGCATCACTACCGAGCGGGTGCCGCTTACCAGGTCACCCAGGCGCCGGAGCACGGGAAGGGCGGCACGCAGGACACGGGCCTCCAGGCGGGGCGGGACGAAGGTATCTAGGCGCCTCTTGTCGGGGTTGACCTCGGAGATGCGGCTTCGGTGCCACACGTTCAGGACGAGAGCTCGTAGCAGGGGCTCCCCGGGGCCGGCAATGCCATCCGTAATGTAGCGCTCCCGTAGCCGGTTCAGCCGATGGGCTTCCTCAGAGGCCGTGCCACTGGCGATGGCCTGGAGGGCATGGTCGGATGGCTCTAGAAGGCTGCGTTCCGCCACCTCCGTGGCCTCCCCTCGAGTCCAGCAGCGGCCTCGGTAGGCCCTCAGGTCGGCTGGGGGTCCTTATACACGACCGCTGCTACACCTTGATACAGCTTGTGTAGCCCGGACATAGCCCGGGGAAATGTCTCATTGTGAGACAATGAGCGGTATGTGGGAAGCGTGGCCTAGGCCTGGTCCCCCATCGACTCCTGAGAGCTCGTCCCCTTTCTGATCCTGGGTGCTCCTGACTAGTGGTAGGCTGTGGAGGCCAACGCCCCGCTGGGAGGCCGATAAGGGGTGACCTGGCCCATGACGGTGACGATGGTGGCCAGCAGGCAGTTCCAGGAAGCCTTCCGTCGCCGCGGGAGTCTCCGCTTCCCCTTCGCCGGTGAGGGCCGGTTCGTGGGCCGTCTCCCACCTCCCTTGTCCCTCTCCATGCGGGGGCTTGTGTCCCGTGCAGGGACCGCTCTGGGGCGTCCGGGGGCCGTCTCGCAGGTCCGGTGCTGGTGCCGGGGGTGGGGCTCGAACCCACACGCCGCTCGCGCGGCAGCGGATTTTAAGTCCGCCG
>DAOTWZ010000079.1:0-48976 GCA_034435615.1 Dehalococcoidia bacterium | reverse complement strand
CGTAGCTCAGCCCGGACAGAGCGCAGCCCTGCGGAGGCTGAGGTCGTGGGTTCGAATCCCACCGAGCGCGCCACTCTCGTATAGAGGCTCCCCGTGCCTACCGTCCTCGTCACCGGCGGCACCGGCACCCTCGGCCAGCAGTTGCGACCGCGCCTGCAGGACGCCGGCTTTGCCGTCCGCATCATGAGCCGCCGGCCCCGGCCGGAGCCCCTGCACCCCAGCATCCAGTGGGTCCAGGCTGACCTGGCCTCCGGCTCCGGCCTGGCCGAGGCGGTGGCGGGGGTGGACGTCATCGTCCATGCCGCCAGCAGCCCCCGCCGCGACCCTCTGGCGGTGGACGTGCGGGGGACGGCCCGCCTCCTGGAGGAGGCCCGCAAGGCCGGCGTGGGCCACCTGGTCTACGTCTCCATCGTCGGCATAGACCGCATACCCCTCTCTTACTACCGCTACAAGCTGGAGGCGGAGCGGCTGGTGGCAGAGGGACCGGTGCCCTGGTCCGTCCTGCGCATAACCCAGTTCCACACCTTCATCGAACGGGTGTTGCGCCGCTTCCTCCGCTTCCCCGTCTCCCTGCTGCCCGTCGACTTCGTCTATCAGCCCATCGACCCCGGGGAGGCGGCCGACCGTCTGGTGGAGATAGTCCAGGAGGGGCCGGGCGGCCGCCAGCCGGACATAGGCGGGCCGGAGGTGCTGCCCCTGGGCCATATGGCCCGCCTCTGGCTGCAGGCCCAGGGCCGCCGCATGAGGATAGTGAACCTGCCCCTGCCCGGCCGCACTGCCCGCGCCTTCCGTCAGGGCTTCAACACGGCGCCGGACGGCCGCTACGGGCGCACCACCTGGGAGGAGTGGCTGGCCCTGCGCTATCCTTGACGCGGCGCCCGGCGCGGGCCTATAATGGCCGCTACCGTGGCGCTCCCCACGCCGCCCCTACAGCCTCCCCCCTTCCCCCATGAAAGCGAGGGCGATACATGTGCGCATACATCTTTTCGAGACGCCCGGCCTGGGCGATAACTCCTATCTGGTAGCCTCTCAGGGGCAGGCCGCCCTCATAGACCCGCAGCGGGATGCCTGGCGCTTCCTGGAGGCAGCCCGGGCGGAGGGGCTGGCCATCCGCTACGTGCTGGAGACCCACGTCCACAACGACTATCTAACGGGCGCCCTGGAGGTGAGGGAGGCCACGGGGGCGGAGATCGTCGCCCCGGAGCGAGGCGGCTACCGCTTCCCCCACCGGCCAGCCGGGGAGGGGCTGCGGCTCCCCCTGGGAGAGTTGGCCCTGGTGGCCTGGGAGACGCCCGGCCACACGCCGGAGCACCTCTGCTGGCTCCTTTACCGCCAGGGAGAGCCCTGGCCGCTGGCCGTCTTCACCGGCGGCAGCCTCACCGTCGGGGGCGCCGGCCGGACCGACCTCCTGGGCCCCGAGCTGACCAGAGACCTGGCCATCCTCCAGTTCCGCTCTCTGCGTCGCCTGGCCTCCCTGCCGGACTCGGTGCAGGTGCTGCCCACCCACGGCGCCGGCAGCTTCTGCACGGCGGGCCCCTCCCGGGAGCGGACCTCCACCCTGGGCAAGGAGCGGAGCGCCAACCGGGCCCTGGCCGCCCCCGATGCGGAAGAGTTCCTGACAAGCCAGCTCTCCGGCCTGCCCGCCTTCCCCGCTTACTACGCCTATATGGCGCCCATCAACCGCCATGGCCCCCGGCTGCTGGGAGGCCTGCCGCTCCCCCCGGCCATCGCCCCCGCGGAGGCGGAGGCAGCGCTGCGCCGGGGCGCCTGGCTGGTGGACGGACGTGACCGTGGCAGCTTCGCCCGGGCCCATCTGCCTGGCGCCATCAATGTGGAGCTGGACAGCACCTTCGCCAGCTACGTGGGGTGGGTGGTGCCCTTCGGGGAGCCCCTCCTGCTGGTGCTGCCAGGGCCGGAGGAAGAGGCGCTGTCAGAGGCCGCCACGCAGCTCATGAGGATCGGCTACGAGGAGGTGTGGGGCTATCTGCGGGGTGGCGTGGAGGCCTGGGCGGAGAGCGGCCGTCCCCTGCGCTCCTATCCCGTCGCCAGCGTGGAGGAGCTCTGCCGCGCTGTTTCGGCGGGCGAGAGCCCCCAGGTGCTGGACGTGCGCCAGCGGCCGGAGTGGGAGCGAGGGCACATCCCGGGCAGCCAGCACATCTTCGTTGGCGAGCTGCCGCGGCGGCTGGCGGAGGTGCCGCCGGGCCGGGAGGTCTGGACCATCTGCGCCAGTGGCCACCGCGCCGCCCTGGCGGCCAGCGTCCTGGACGCCGCCGGCTATCCTGTGCGCCTGGTAGGTGACGGGGGCGTCCAGGACTGGCTCGCCACTTGCCGTGGGGGCTGAGGCGGCCTCAGACCACCCGCTCCCCTCGCAGCGCCTCTATCTCCTCCGGGGAGCAGCCGCAGAGCTCCCGCAGCACCTGCTCTGTATGCTCCCCCAGGGCCGGGGCGCCATGGAGCCGGGGCTGCACGCTGGCCAGCTCAAAGGGGAGGCTGGGCCCCTTGAGGCCGTTGTCCAGCTCCACCAGGTAGCCGTTGGCCTGCACCTGAGGGTCCGTGGGCAGGTCCGAGTAGCGGTTGACGATGGAGAACCAGAACTTGCGCTCCCGGAAGATACGCTCCCACTCCTGGCTGGGCCTGGTGGCCATCACCTCGTCTATGATGCGGATAAGCTCCCGCCGGTTCTCCTTGCGGGCCTCGTCGGTGGCGAAGCGGGGGTCGTCCCGCAAGTGCTGCAGCCCCGTCGCCTCGCAGAAGGGGGGCCAGAAGCGGTCCGTCCAGTAGAGCCCTAGGGCGATCCAGCGGCCATCGCCGCAACGATAGATGTTGAAGATGGGGTTGCTGACGTCGGTGCGGTCGAAGGGGGGATACTCCTCGCCGGTGTTGGCGTAGAGGGCGACGGGGAAGAGGGCCAGCCACATCATGCTGCTCATCTGGGAGGCGTAGACGACGGGCGGCGCCAGGCCCGTCCGCTCCCGGGCCAGGAGGGCGGTCACCACGCCGAAGGCCAGCATGGTGGCGGAGGCGACATCGGCCACCGCCCCTGGCGGATAGCCGGGGACGCCCGAGGGGTGGCTGCACAGGCTCATGAAGCCGGAACGGGCCATGCCGGCCGTGTCCTGGCAGGGGTCCTCGGCGTAGGGACCGCGAGGGCCGAAGCCGCTGCCCCGGGCGTAGATGATGTCCGGGTTGCGCTGGTGGACGCTCTCCTCGTCGGCGCCCATCTGCCGCAAGGCCTCCGGCGTCAGGTTGGTGACCAGGACGTCGCAGCGCTCGATGAGGCGGTAGAAGAGCTCCCGCCCCTTGGGGTGGTAGAGGTCCAGGGTCAGTGACTTCTTGTTGCGGTTCCCCATCTCCCAGAGGAGGCGGCGGTCCCCTGGCAGGACGAGGGTGCGCTCGAACAAACGGGTGGCGACGCGGGAGAGGTCGCCCACGCCGGGCTTCTCCACCTTTATCACCTCCGCCCCCAGGTCGGCCAGGATCTGGGCGGCGACGGGCCCCTGCACGTAGATGGTCAGGTCGGCCACCCGGACGCCCTCCAGAGGCATGGACATGTCCATGATTCCCCTCCCCTTGCGAGAATCGCCAAGATTCTAGCCGCCCCCGGCGAGGGCCGTCAACGCGCCAGCCGTCGCCCTCAGGTCCGGAGGGGGGCGGGAGAGCGGGGGCGGAGGGGGAGACGGGCGGCCTGGTTGACCAGGGTGAGGCTGGCGACGATGAGCAGCAGGCCGACGATGGTGTGGGCGTCCAGCTTCTCCCCCCTCACCCCCCAGCCCAAGAGGACGGCCACCGCGGGCGATATGTAGAAGACCAGGGAGGCCCGCACGGGGCCCGCCCGCCGTACCAGCCAGAGGTAGGAGGGGAAGGTCAGGCCCAACCCCGTCACCAGGCCCAGTATCAGGAGGGCGCCCCAGGCCCGGGAGGAGACCTCCAGGTCGCTCGGGCTGTAGGTGAGGGCGGCCGCCGGCACCAGGACGAGGACACACAGGAGCCCCATACTGATGGCCAGCCCCAGCTCATTGGCCCCCGCCAGGTAGCGACGGAAGATCACGGCGGCCAGGGCGAAGAGGACGGCGCCCCCCACGACGGCCAGGTCGCCGGTGAGGGTAGATGCCCCCAGCTTGTCGAAGTCGAAGCCGGCAATGAGGGCCACGCCGGCCAGCCCCACCAGCAGCCCCAGGAGGACGCGCAGGCGGAGGGCCTCTCCGGGGAGGAGGAAGCGGGCTATCAGGGCGGTGAAGATGGGGCTGCTGGCCGCCAGGACGCCGGCGGTGCTGCTCTCCGTCCGTGTCTGCCCCCAGGCGATGAGAGGCCAGGAGATGGCGTAGTTGGCCAGGGCCACCGCCAGCAGGGGCCAGAAGCGCCTCCGTAGCAGGGGGAGGACGGGGGGCCGCAGGAACAGCCCCAGGAAGGAAAGGAAGGAGAAGCCCAGGACTGCCCGCACCGTCATGAGGAGGAGGGGGCCCATCTCCCCCAGGGCGGAGGCGGTGAGGAAGAAGACGGAGCCGAGGGTGATCCCCAGGGTCAGCAGCGCCAGGTAGCCGAAAACCCCCATCTCTCACCCCTTCACAGGTACTGGCGGAACCAGGCCAGGGACTCCTCCATCACCATGGAGACGATGGGCTCCGTGTAGACCTCGAAGTGGGCGACATGGCGAGGCAGGAGGACTAGCCGTTTGGGCTCCCTCGCCCGGGCGTAGGCCAGCTCCGCCTGCTCCAGGGGGGTGATGGTATCCCTGGGGGCGGCGATGATGAGGAGCGCCCGCGGCGAGATGCGGTCTGCCACCTCGTCGGCGGCGAACTCCAGCACCGCCTCCACGCTGCGCCAGGGCATCTCCCGGCGGGGGCCCAGCAGGTGCTGGAAGCGCTCGAAGTAGGCGGCCACGCTGGGGTGGGGGTCCGGCGGCCGGAACTCGGAGACGGGCACCACCTTGGACTCTCCAGTCAGGACGCGGCGCACGCGGTCCGCCTCCAGTTCGTCCAGGATGCGCTCCCAGTCGAAGGCGGTGTTGACGGAGCGGATCCAGCGCCGGCCGTTGGTGACGGGGACGTTGGCCACCACCGCCTTTACCCGCTCGTCCACCGCTGCCGTGTAGATGACGATGGCGCCGCCGAAGCTGGTGCCCCAGAGGCCGATGCGGGCCGGGTCCACCTCCGGCTGCTGCTGGAAGAAGGTGATGGCGTTGCGCACGTCCTCCACCTCCCGCAGAGGGAGGAGGAGGTTGCGGGGCTCACCCTCGCTCTCACCGAAGTGGCGGTAGTCGAAGCGGAGGACGGCGTAGCCCTGGTCGGCCAGACGGCGGGCGTAGTCCGGGAAGTCCATGGCCATGAGGGCGCCGAAGCCGTGGCAGAGGACGATGCCCGGCAGGCCGCGGGCCTCCTGGGGCGCCGTCAGGTAGCCCCGCACCCTGACGCCCTCGCTGTAGAACTCCACCGGCCGCTCCATGGCCTCCTCCTGGCTGTGGGGTGGCGCCGCGGCCACGCTGCGGCGCTCTCGGGGCCATTATAGGGCCTCTGCCTCCAGGGCGCTCCTGCGGGGCCGTCAGGAGGTGGCCTCCAGGATGGCCTTTATCTGGGCGGTGTGCTCCCGCTCGTGGCTGGCCAGGTTCTCCAGGAGGCTGAGGACGCTGAACTGCTCCCGTCCCACCGGCCGCAGGGTGTAGAAGAGCTCTTCGTCCACCTCCCTCAGCGCCTCCAGGAGGGCGCGGCGGCCGGCCTCCAGTTCCCGGACTGCCTGCGCCAGGGAGGCCACCGGGGCGGGCTCCGGCCGGGGAGGCGGCTCCGGTGACTCCCGCAGGAGGGCTAGGACGCGCAGGTAGCCCTTCTCGGCCAGGACCAGGTGCTCCAGCACCTGGCGCACGGACCAGCCGCCACGACGGGCGCGGTCCAGATCGGCGTCGGTCAGAGGGGCGAGGACGGCGAGGAGCCCCTCGCGGGCGGCCCTCGCCTCCTCCAGGGCGTGGCGCAGGTCGTCCTCGAACTGGGAAGGCATCTCTCTCGACGGCCCTCGTCCTCGTCGGGCGGTGGGCTCACTGGCCGTCCACCACGGCGATGCCCTCCACTTCGACCAGGAAGTCCGGGGAGGCCAGCCGGGAGACCACCAGCAGGGTGGAGGCCGGGGGCTCACCGGTGAGGAACTGGGCCCGCGTCTCCAGGTAGGGGGCTATATCTTCCTCTCGTACCAGGTAGTTAGTTATCTTGACCAGGTCCCCCAGGGAGGCCCCGCAGGCGGCCAAGAGGGCCTGGATGTTCCTGAAGACCTGCTCCGTCTGGGCCCTGATGTCGCCCCGGCCCACCAGCTCTCCCCTTTCGTTCAGGGCCACCTGGCCTGCCAGGTATATGGTGTTGCCCACCCTGACACAGTGGGAGTAGCGGCCTACCGGGGCATGAACGCCCGCTGCGCTCCTGACGAACTCCTTCATAGCCTTCCTCCCGGCGGGCTGGACAAGCCCGCTGCCGAGAGGGTAGGGCCTGTGCTTCCCCGCGTCAAGGCGGCCTAACCGCCGTAGGTGACGCCGCACTCCGCCATGGTGAGGGGCTGGGCCTCCCGGCGCAGGCCGGCGGCCACCACCTCCCCCACTACCACGGCGTGGTCGCCCCGCTCGATGACGTCGGTGACGCGGCACTCCACCCAGGCGGGGGCCACCTCCAGGATAGGGGCGCCCGTCTCGCCCCTCTGGAAGCGGTAACCGCCTATGGTCTCCCCCTCCGGCTCCACCGTCTTGAAGAAGGCGAAGGCCACATCCTTCTGGCCGCTCTCCAGGAAGTTGAGGGAGAAGACGGGCCGCTCCTTCAGGTGCTGGTAGGCGCGACTGTCCGTCTTCACCCCTACCATGACCAGGGGCGGCCGGAAGGAGGCCTGAGAGACCCAGTTGACGGTGGAGGCGTTGACCTGTTCCTGGCCACAGGTGCCGAGGACGAAGAGGCCGTAGGGGATCATGCGAAGGGCCGTCTTCTTGGCCGACTCGTCCAGGGGCATGACATCCCTCCCGCTCCGGCCTGGCGTGGCGCCGGCCTGGTGGCAGGGGTGGGATTCGAACCCACGACGCACGGCTTATGAAGCCGCCGCTCTACCGCTGAGCTACCCTGCCCGGTAGCCCTGGCCCTGCCTCTTACATAATGGCAGCTACGCCTGCCCCTGACAAGGGGCGGTAAGGGCGTCCCGCCAGCCCCGGCGTTACAATAAACCATGCGATGGACGAGCGCGCCGAACGATTGCGCCAGCAGGTGCAGGCCCTCCCCGACAGCCCTGGCGTGTATATCTTCCGGGACGAGCGGGGACGGGTCATCTACGTGGGTAAGGCCACCCGCCTCAGGGAGCGCGTCCGCTCCTACTTCGGCTCGGCGCGGAGCCTGGAGCCCAAGGTGCGCCAGCTGGTCACTCGCATCGCCGACCTGGAGTACATCGTCACCCGCAACCCCCAGGAGGCCCTCATCCTGGAGGCCAGCCTGGTCAAGCGCCACCACCCCCACTACAACGTCCGCCTCAAGGATGATAAGCACTATCCCTACCTGAAGATAGACCTGTCCGACCCCTGGCCGCGGGTGGAGATAGCCCGGCGGGTGCTGCCGGACGGCGCCCGCTACTTCGGCCCCTACGCCGGGGCCGGCTCCGTCCGCAAGACGCTGGACCTGGTGAAGAAGCTCTTCCCTTGGCGCTCCTGCACCAAGACCATCACCGGGGACGATCCCCGCCCCTGCCTGGAGTACTACATCCACCGCTGCCTGGGCCCCTGCGCCAGCCTCTGCAGCAAAGAGGAGTACGACCGCGTCGTCCAGCAGACCATCAAGTTCCTGGAGGGGCGCACCGACGAGGTAGTGGAGGAGCTGTGGCGGCAGATGGAGGAGGCCTCCGAGCGACTGGAGTTCGAGCGGGCGGCCCGCCTGCGCGACCAGATCCGGGCCATCCAGCGGCTGGGGGAGCGGCAGGCCATGGACATGGGGCGCCACGTGGACATGGACGTCTTCGGCCTGGCCCAGGAGGGGGCCGATGCCTGCGTCCACGTCTTCTTCGTGCGGGGGGGCAACGTCATCGGCCGTGACCATTTCTCCCTGGACGGCGCCAAGGGGGAGCCAGCGGGGCGAGTGCTGGGGAGCTTCCTCACCCAGTTCTACCAGGCGGCCACCTATATACCGGAGCAGGTGCTGCTGCCGGCCCCGGTGGAGGACCAGGAGCTGCTGACGGACTGGCTGGCGGGGAAGCGGGGCGGCCCCGTCAGCCTGCGCATCCCCGGGGAGGGGAAGGAGCGCTCCCTGGTGGAGATGGCCATCGAGAACGCCCACCAGTCGCTGAAGGCGTTGCGGGTGCGCCTCCTCTCGGAGCGCAACAACCTGCGGCAGGCGCTGACGGAGCTGGCGGAGGAGCTGGGGCTGCCGGGGCCGCCTCGCCGCATCGAGTGTTATGACATATCCAACATTCAGGGAGCGCACGCCGTGGGCTCCATGGTCGTCTTCGTGGAGGGGAAGCCGCGGCCGGCGGAGTACCGCCGCTTCCGCATCAAGCTGACGACCGGGCCCAACGACTTCGCCATGCTGCAGGAGGTGCTGCGCCGCCGCTTCCAGCGGGCCAGCGCGGCCGCCCAGAAGGGGGACCAGGAGGGCGATTCCTTCGCCAAGCTGCCGGACCTGGTGCTGGTGGACGGCGGCAAGGGGCAGGTCTCCGCCGCCCATGACGTGATGCGGGACATGGGGGTGGGCCACATCCCCCTGGCGGGGCTGGCCAAGCGGTTCGAGGAGCTGTTCGTGGTGGACCTGGCGGAGCCCATCGTCCTCCCCCGCACCTCCCAGGCCCTCTATCTGGTCCAGCGCATCCGGGACGAGGCCCACCGCTTCGCCATCA
This sequence comes from Dehalococcoidia bacterium, assembly GCA_034435615.1. Lineage (GTDB taxonomy): Bacteria > Chloroflexota > Dehalococcoidia > SM23-28-2 > HRBIN24 > H17-190. Next base: position 40,141 of record DAOTWZ010000079.1, on the reverse strand, counting down.
CCTACCACCGCCGGGTGCGGGACAGGGCGGGGCTGGAGTCGGCCCTGGACAGCATCCCCGGCATCGGCCCCAAGCGCAAGAGGGCCCTCATACGGAAGTTCGGCTCCCTGCAGGCGATACGGGAGGCGCCGCTGGAAGACGTGGCGGCCACGCCCGGCTTCACACGGGCGCTGGCCCGTAAGGTGCTGGAGTCCCTCTAGGCGGCTACTGGGCCGGCCTGGCCAGGAGGGTACCCGTCATGGTGGTGGGGTGGATGTCGCAGCGGTAGAAGTAGTCCCCCTCTGGCACGTTGAAGGTGACGTCGTAGCTGCAGGGGCCCATGCAGACCTCGCCGGCTGCTATGGACTCCTGGGCCTGGGGGGAGCGGTACAGGTGGAAGTTGTGGGGGATGCCGGCATCCTGGTTGTCGAAGTGGACGGTCACGTCCTGGTTCGCCACTACCACAAGCTGGTCGGTGTCGAAGACGTTGCCCCGCAGGCCGCGTATGGTGACCTCCGTCTGGGGCGGGCCCACCGGCGTGCCGCCGCCACCCTCGCCGCCCTCCTCGCCGACCTCGATGCCGGTGGTCAGCGTGAAGGCGGCCAGGAAGGTGGCCATGATGGCCACCGCCAGCCCGCCGAGGACGAGGACGTCTATGGGCAGCTTGGTGATGTCGAACCGCATGGGCCACCTCCGCCCCTATATAGTAGCGTGATTGTGAAATCAGGCGCTAGGCCTCCGGGCGCCCCTCTGCGGGCGTCTCCAGGTAGTCCCGCAGGGTGCGGGCGTTGCTCACAGCGAAGCCGCAGGCATCGTTGTTGAAGTAGACGTAGACCTCTGCCGTCTCCTGGCCCAGGGCCAGCAGGCGACGGGAGAACTCCCACAGCGCCTCGTCGCTGTAGTTGCTGGCGTAGAGGGCCTCGCCACCGTGGAAGCGGACGTAGGCGTGGGGGGCCGTCGCCACCAGGGGGGTCTTGAGGCCGGGGGAGTCGAAGCAGCAGAAGGCCACGCCGTAGCGCCTGAGCATTGACCACGTCTCCTCGCCGAACCAGGAGCGGTGACGGAACTCCACGGCGTGCTGCTGCTGCCGCGGCAGCAGCTCCAGGAAGCGGGCCAGCCGCTCCAGGTTCTCCTCCGTCCTGTGGAAAGATGGTGGAAGCTGATAGAGCAGGGGCCCCAGGCGGTCGCCCAGCCGGCTGGCCCCTTCAAGGAAGCGCTCCAGGGAGTCCGCTACCTCCCGCAGCCGTTTGATGTGGGTGATGAAGCGGTTGGCCTTCACGGCGAAGCGGAAGCCCTCGGGCACGGTGCGTCGCCACAGCTCCCAGGCGCTGGGCCGCGGCTGGCGGTAGAAGGAGTTGTTGAGCTCCACCGTGGCGAAGTGGCGGGCGTAGTAGGCCAGCCAGCGGCCGCTGGGCAGGTCCTCCGGGTAGAAGTTGCCCAGCCAGTGGTAGTAGTGCCAGCCTGATGTGCCCACCCAGAACCTGGCCATGGCCGTCTCCCCTGATAGATAGTAAGGCGGCCGCCGCCCCGGTTGTATACTGAAGATGACCATGCTCGACGGGCGCCGTAACCTGGGAAATAGTCTCCAAAGGGCGAAAATGGCCCTTCTCGCCGAGCTTCGGGAAGAGATCGACGATGAACGCGTCCTGGCTGCCCTGACACGCGTGCCCAGAGAGCGTTTCGTCCCGCCGGATCTGGTGCCTTACGCCTACGAGAACCGTCCCCTGCCCATCGGCCACGGGCAGACCATCTCCCAGCCCCTCATCGTGGCCATAATGACGGAGGCGCTGGCCCTCCGGGGCGATGAGAAGGTCCTGGAGATAGGGACCGGCTCCGGCTACCAGGCGGCGATCCTGGCCGAGCTGGCGCGGGAGGTCGTCACCGTGGAGCGGATACCAGAGCTGGCCCAGCGGGCGGCCCGCCTGCTGGCCGAGCTGGGCTACGACAACGTCCGGGTGCAGCTGGCCCGGGAGGATGTCCTGGGCTGGCCGGAGGAGGCGCCCTACGACGCCATCATCGTCACCGCCGCCGCCCCCTCCGTGCCCCGGGAGCTCCTGGAGCAGTTGGCCACCGGGGGGCGCATGACCGTCCCGGTGGGGGGCCGCGACCTGCAGGAGCTGGTGGTGGTGACCAAGGAGGCGTCCGGGCTGCGGCAGCGTCGACTGGGGGCCTGCCGCTTCGTTCCCCTGATAGGGCCGCAGGCGTGGCAGGTGGGGGAGGAGACCGGTGGCTGACGCTGGCGCGGCCATTTGGCCAGTTTTGGCGTCTTAGCGGCCAAAAGCCCTTGACCCCTGGCACCGGTAGCCACATATTTCCCCCAGGGCCCTCTGCGTGGATAAGATGTGGAAAAGTGCCGTGCGCCGGGGGCTAAACGCAGGCGGGGCCCGTGCACACTACTGATTCTGTAAGGAGGTGAGGGATGTTATGGTGACCGGAACACGTCCCAAGGCGCCGCCCAGCCTTGGCGATGGTCTGGCCCGGTTCCTGGAATACCTGGAAGTGGAGAAAGGGGCCTCGGCCAACACCGTCGCCGCCTACCGCAACGATCTCCAGCAGCTCGCCGACTTCATTGGAGGCCGTCTCGGCGGGGAGGCCTCCTGGCAGAAGGTGGACCGGGCGCTCGTCCAGGACTTCATCCTGGAGCTGCGGCGTCGCGGCTACAACGACGCCTCGGTGGCCCGCAAGGTGGCCGCCGTGCGCTCCTTCTTCGCCTTCCTGGTGTCGGAGGGGCTGATGCGGCGGAACCCCACCGAGGGGCTCTCCTCGCCCCGCGTCAACAAGGCCCTGCCCCGGGCCATCTCCCCCAATGAGGTCGACGAGCTGCTGGAGCAACCCGCCCGCCGCCAGACCCCCGAGGCCCGACGGGACCAGGCCATGCTGGAGCTCCTCTACGCCACCGGCATGCGGGTGACGGAGCTCATCTCCCTGGACGTGGACGATGTCCACCTGGGGGCCGCCCCCTTCGTCCGCTGTCGGGGCAAGGGGGACAAGGAGCGCAGCATCCCCATCCACGAGCAGGCGGCGGAGGCGCTCCGTCAGTACCTGGAGGAGGGCCGGCCCTTCCTGGCCCGCCAGCGGGACGAGAAGGCCCTCTTCCTGAACCGGCGGGGCGAGCGGCTCACCCGTCAGGGCTTCTGGCTCATCCTCAAGGGCTACGCGCGGGAGGTGGGGTTGGCACCTGTGGTCACCCCCCACACCCTGCGACACAGCTTCGCCACCCATATGCTGCGGGGGGGCATGCCCCTGCGGGACCTGCAGGAGCTGCTGGGGCACGCCAGCATCGCCACCACCCAGGTCTACACCCACCTGACCCGCGAGCACCTGCGGGAGGCGTACGACAACGCCCACCCGCGGGCCAGGGTGCAGGGGCGGGGCGCCTAGAGCCTCCCCGGGCCCTCAGCCGGACAGGCCAGGCGGCCCCCGGCCTCCCGGAAGGCGCGCTGGAGGCCGGGGCCGCCCCGCGTCCGTCTCTCGGGCAGCGGCTAGGCCGGCCTTGTGCTATCATATTTCTCCCGATACGAAGGACGGCGAGGAGAGAGAGGACTGATAGCGATGACTTCCCCGGTGATCTCGGTCATCGGCGGGGAGAACGCTCCCCTGGAGGCCGTGGAGATGGCGGAGGTGGTGGGCCGGGAGCTGGCCCGCCGGGGGGCGGTGGTGGTCTGCGGCGGCGGCTCCGGCGTCATGGCCGGCGTCTGCCGGGGCGCCCGCAGCCAGGGTGGCCACACCATCGGCATCATGCCCGGGCACAACGCCCAGGAGAGCCCGCCCAACCCCTGGGTGGAATTCGCCATCTACACCGGCATCGGCTACGCCCGCAACTCCATAGTCGTCCTCTCCGGGGAGGCGGTCATCGCCATCGACGGCGCCTACGGCACGCTGAGCGAGATCGCTTACGCCCTTATCCACAACATCCCCCTGGTGGGGCTGGAGACGTGGGACTTCTCCTACCGCGGCTTCGATGCCCAGAGCATCGTCCGCACCAACGACCCGGTGGAGGCGGTGGCGCTGGCCCTGGCCCTGGCCGAGAAGCGCCGGGCCTCCCTCTCCGCGGGCCAGAGCCCGGCCGTCAGCGGAGACAACAGACCTCCCGGAAACTGACCTGCTGAGGGATGGCTGCGTGATGGAGATAGCGAGCGTGCGAGCGCGGGAGATCCTGGACTCCCGCGGCAACCCCACCGTGGAGGTGGAGGTCTTCCTGAGGGACGGCCCGAGCGGTCGCGCCGCCGTCCCCTCTGGCGCCTCCACCGGCGCCCACGAGGCCCTGGAGCTGCGGGACGGCGACCCCCACCGCTACCGCGGCAAGGGCGTCCGTCAGGCGGTGGCCAACGTCAACCAGGTCATCGGCCCGCGGCTGGCCGGCCTCTCCCCCTTCGACCAGGAGGCCATAGACCGCCTCCTGCTGGAGCTGGACGGCACCCCCAACAAGGCCCGTCTGGGGGCCAACGCCGTCCTGGGCGTCTCCCTGGCGGTGGCCCACGCCGCCGCCAGGGCCCGCGGTGAGCCCCTCTACCGCTACCTGGGAGGGGAGTCCGCTCACCTGCTGCCGACCCCTCTCTTCAACATCCTCAACGGCGGCCGCCACGCCCGCGGCGGCGTGGACTTCCAGGAGTTCATGGTGGTGCCGGTGGGGGCGCCCACCTTCGCCGAGGCTCTCCGCTGGGGGGCGGAGGTCTACCACGCCCTGGGCCGCCTGCTGGAGGAGCGGGGCCTGGCCACCAACGTGGGGGACGAGGGCGGCTTCGCCCCCGCCCTCCCCCGCAACCAGGAGGCGCTGGAGTTGGTGCTGGAGGCCATCGAGGCGGCGGGGCGCCGCCCCGGGGAGGAGGTGGCCCTGGCCTTGGACGCCGCCGCCAGCGAGCTCTACCGGGACGGCCTCTATCGCCTGGAGCGGGAGGGCCGTGCCCTGGACGCCCCGGGGATGGTCTCCCTCTGGGAGGAGTGGTGCTCCCGTTACCCCATCGTCAGCATCGAGGACGGGCTGGCCGAGGACGACTGGGAGGGCTGGGCCCTCCTCACCGCCCGCCTGGGGAGGCGAGTGCAACTGGTGGGGGACGACCTCTTCGTCACCAACGTGGAGCGGCTGCGCCGGGGCATCGAGGCGGGGGCGGCCAACGCCGTCCTCGTCAAGCCCAACCAGGTAGGCACCCTGAGCGAGACGCTGCAGGCCATAGGGCTGGCCCGCAGCGCCCGCTACGCCTGCATCATCTCCCACCGCAGCGGCGAGACGGAGGACACCACCATCGCCGACCTGGCGGTGGCCACCGGCGCGGGCCAGATCAAGACCGGCGCCCCCGCCCGCGGCGAGCGCACGGCCAAATACAACCAGCTCCTGCGCATCGAGGAGGAGCTGGGGGAGCGGGCCCGCTACGCCGGCCGCTCCGCTCTGGCTCCACTGGGCTAGGCCATGGCCGGGGAGCGGCCCCGTACCCGCATCGGCCCTCTGCGGGTGCCGGAGCGCTACCGGCTGCCGCCCCGGCCGCAGGAGGAGTCCCCGGACGTCCAGGATGCCTACCGTCAGTCCCAGTTCCTCCTGGGGCAAGAGCTCTCCCTCTTCGAGCGGGGCATGGTGCTGCAGCTCCGGCTGGCCAGGGCGCTGGCCCGCCAGCGCAGCGGGGAGGCGGCGGCCCTGCTGGCCCTCTGGGGCCGCGCCTTCGCCGCCCTGGCCGATGCCTGTCAGCTCCTGGTCCGGGGCTCCTACGCCTCCGCGGTGCCGCTGGTGCGGACCGCCTGCGATATGGTGGCCGCCCAGCGGGGCCTGCTGGCCTCCGCCTTCACTGAGTGGCGGGAGTGGCTGGCGGAGGCCCTCGTCCAGGAGACGGAGCCCCCCGCGCTCTCCCTGGCCCTGGGCCGCTACCGGGCCAGCTCCGCCATCGCCCAGGAGCCGCGGCTCGCCGCCATCTACCGGCCGGCCAGCGAGCTCTCCCAGCCCCACTTCGGCGCCAGCGCCCTGCTGACGGGGCCGGAGCTGGCCCTGGACCATCTGCCCGTGGCCTTCGCCGAAAGCTCCTTCCACCTGGGCTGGGCGGAGCTGCTCCTGGGCTGGCTCCTGTCCCTCTGTGACCTCCAGTTGCAGACGGTGGCCCAGAGCGGCCTCCTGCCCCCCGGGGAGGACGCGGCGGAGGAGAGGGCGGCCCTGGGCCGGGAGACGGCCGCCGTCCTGGCCCGGCCGGGCCGCTGCCGCGTGGAAGAGGTGGACGGTGGATTCTACCTGGTCAACTTCCGTCGCTCGCCGGGCGGCCAGCCCCGGCGCCTCCTCCTGGCCGGCTAGCTTGACATGCCGGATAGGGCGGCCCTACATTAGCGGCGCGAGACCCCCCACGCGAGGAGGAGCCCATGGCCCTGGTCGAGTTCCTGAGGGAGCACCTCAACCGCATGCACAGCCAGTACGAGGAGCTGCTCAAAGACCTGACGCCGGAACAGCTCCACTGGACGGCCACCGAGCACGGGGTGCCCATAGCCTTCGTGGCCTGGCACGTGGTGCGGACGGAGGACAACATCGTCCGCTTCGTCCTGCAACGGCAGCCCACCGTCTGGATGGAGGGCGGCTGGCACGAGCGCTGGGGCCTGGACCGCGTCCACCAGGGCACCGGCTGGACGCTGGAGCAGGCGCGGGCCCTCCGCCTCCCCTCCGCCCAGGAGTTCCTGGACTACGCCCGCCAGGTCTGGCAGGCGGTGGACTCCTTCCTGGCCAGCATCGACGACGACTACCTGCAGCAGGTGGTCACCGTGAAGCCCCTGGGCGAGATGAAGGTGGCCAACGCCATAGGCACCACCTGCATGACCCACGGCTTCACCCACCTGGGGGAGATACAGCACGTGCGGGGACTTATGGGGCTGCAGGGCGCCCTGGCCTAGGGCGGCCGGCCACTGCTACGGCCCTGTAACCCCCAGGGGCGGGCGAGGGCGATGGCCCAACCCCGTCCCTATGTTATCCTGGAACTGGAACGCTCAGAGGGGCTACTCTGCCCCTGAAACGAGATGGGGGTGCATTCCATGGCCGTCAAGGTAGGCATCAACGGCTTCGGCCGCATCGGCCGGCAGGTCTTCAAGGCCATACGGGACTACCACGCCGACAAGCTGGAAGTGGTGGTCATCAACGACCTGACAGACCCTCACACCAACGCCCACCTTCTCAAGTACGACAGCAACTATGGCCGCTTCCCCGGCGACGTCCGCGCCACCGACAGCTCCATCGTCGTCGACGGGCGTGAGGTGAAGGTCATCGCCGAGCGCGACCCGGCCAAGATACCCTGGGGCGACTTCGGCGTAGAGCTGGTCATCGAGTCCACCGGCCGCTTTACCGATGGCAAGCAGGCGGCGGCCCATCTGCAGGGGGGTGCCAAGCGGGTCATCATCACCGCCCCCGCCAAGAACGAGGACGTGACGGTGGTGCTGGGCGTCAACGAGGAGATGTACGACCCGGCCCGCCACCGCATCATCTCCAACGCCTCCTGCACCACCAACTGCATCGCCCCCGTGGTGAAGGTGCTGCACGATGCCTTCGGCGTGGAGAAGGGCTTCATGACCACCATCCACGCCTACACCAACGACCAGGTGGTGCTGGACACCGTCCACCGCGACCTGCGGCGGGCCCGGGCGGCCGCCCTCAACATCATCCCTACCACCACCGGCGCCGCCGTGGCGGTGACCCAGGTCATCCCCGAGCTGCAGGGACGCCTGGACGGCATGGCCTTCCGCGTCCCCACCTCCACCGTCTCCGTGTGCGACTTCGTGGCCAACCTGAAGCGTGAGGTGAAGCCGGAGGAGGTCAACGAGGCCTTCCGGGAGGCCGCCTCGGAGTCCCTGCGGGGGATCCTGGCCTACACCGATGAGCCCCTGGTGAGCCTGGACTTCAAGGGCGACCCCCACAGCGCCATCGTCGATGGCCTCAGCACCATGACCCTGGGTGGCAACCTGGTGAAGGTGCTGGCCTGGTACGACAACGAGTGGGGCTACGCCTGCCGCGTAGCCGACCTCTGCGCCTACCTGCTGAAGCGGGGCCTTTAGGTGCCGCCGCGGCGCCGCCGGCCCCGGCCGTCCGAGGGAAGGCCCGGGCCGCCCGCCCGGCGGCCCGCGGCCTACAGGAGGGGGAGATGTGGTGGCAGGACTTCCTCTGGGGCCTCTGGAACGGCCTGACGGCGTGGATCGTCCTCATCGCCCACGTCTTCGGCGTCTGGGAGGGCTTCCCCTTCTATAACACGGGTAGGGCCGGCAACTGGTATGACTTCGGCTTTCTCCTGGGGGCCGGCTCTCCCTTCCTGGGGGCCTTCGGCAGGCGGGCCCGGGGCCGCTGACGGGGCCCTCTAGCCGGAGAAGGCCATAATGATTACTATTTAGCTAGAGCAGGGCTGGCGGGCGGTGTCTACCCCCTTCCTTTCCCCGAGGCTGCCCGGTGGCCTAAAATGTTAAATCGGCAATGTTCGATACCCTGACAGAGAAGCTGCAGGCTGCCTTCCGCCGCCTGGGAAATCGCGGCACCGTCACCGAGAAGGACCTGGACGAAGCCCTGAGGGAGGTGCGTCTCGCCCTCCTGGAGGCGGACGTCCACTTCCAGGTGGTGCGGCAGTTCATATCCCGGGTGAGGGAGCGCGCCCTGGGCGCCCAGGTGCACAGGAGCCTCACCCCCGTCCAGCAGATAATAGACATCGTCCATCAGGAGCTGAAGGAGGTGCTGGGCGGCGGGCAGGCCCACCTTGAGCTCGCCCGCACACCGCCCACGGTGGTGATGCTGGTGGGGCTCAAGGGCTCCGGCAAGACCACCACCGCCGCCAAGCTGGGGCTGCACCTGCGGCGGCAGGGGCAGCGTCCCCTCCTGGTGGCCGCCGATCCTTACCGCGTCGCCGCTGCCCAGCAGCTCATCGCCCTGGGACGGCAGCTATCCATACCCGTCTCCGCTCCCGAGGGCGAGCTGGCGCCGCGGGAGCTGGCCCGACGGGCCCAGGAGGAGGCCCGCCGCCAGGGGGCCACCCTCGTGCTGGTGGACACCTTCGGCTGCGTCGCCCTGGCCGAGGACGAGCTGGAGGCCCTCCGGGAGCTGCGTCAGGCCTTCTCCCCTACTGAGGTGCTCCTGGTGGCGGACGCCATGACCGGGCAGGAGGCGGTGCACGCCGCCCAGTCCTTCCATGAGGCGCTGGGGCTCACGGGCCTCGTCCTCACCAAGCTGGACGGCGACGCCCGCGGCGGCGCTGCCCTCTCCATTCGCGCCGTCACCGGCGTGCCCATCAAATTCGTGGGGACGGGCGAGAAGCCGGACGCCCTGGAGCCCTTCCATCCCGACCGCGTCGCCGGGCGTATCCTGGGTATGGGCGATGTCCTGACCCTCATCGAGAAGGCCAAGGAGGAGTTCGCCCAGGAAGAGGTGGAGAGCTTCGCCGAGCGGGCCCGCCGCGGCGAGATCACCATGGAGGACCTGCTCATGCAGTTCCAGCGGGTCCAGCGCATGGGGCCCATCCAGCAGCTCCTGGGGATGCTGCCCGGCTTCGCCGCCATCAAGGGCCAGCTACCCAAGGAGGCCATGGACGAGCGCTACCTGAAACGGGCGGAGGCCATCATCCTCTCCATGACGCCGCAGGAGCGGCGCCACCCGGAGATCATCGATGGCAGCCGGCGGCGGCGCATCGCTCGTGGCTCGGGCACCACCGTCGCCGAGGTCAACCGGCTCCTGAACCAGTACTGGGAGGTGAGGCGGCTCCTCAAGAGCCTGGCAGGGAGCGAGGGGCGCCGTCTCCTCTCTATGTGGCCCAAGTCCCGTAACTGAGGGAACTGGAGGTGCTAGCTTGCTGAGGATCAGGCTATCACGCATGGGCAGACGCAACCGCCCCTTCTACCGGCTGGTGGTGGCCGACTCCCGCGCCCCCCGGGACGGGCGCTTCCTGGAGATCATCGGCCACTATGACCCGCTCCCGGACCCGGCCAAGGTGAGCGTCCAGGAGGAGCGGGCCATCTACTGGCTGAAGCAGGGGGCCCAGCCCTCCGAGGCGGCGGCCAAGCTCCTCACCCGTCTCGGAGTGATGGAGAAGGCTGGCCTGCCGCCCTACGTCTACACCAAGCACCTGCGGCGGCTGCAGGCCAGTCAGGCGGGTGGCGGACGCCCGGCGGAGCAGGAGTAACCTTCCATGAAGGAGCTGGTGGAGTTCGTGGCCCGTGCCATCGTCGACTACCCGGACCAGGTGGTGGTGACGGAGGAAGACAAGGGCGACCACATCGTCCTTCACCTGAGGGTGGCCGATGCTGATATGGGCCGCATCATAGGCAAGCAGGGCCGTATCGCCAACGCCCTGCGCACCCTCCTGCGGGTGGCGGCTGCCCGGCAGGGCGTGCGGGCGGTCCTGGAGATCGGCTAGGGCGGCCCGTGAGAGCCGATGGCCGAGAGGGACGCTGCACCGCGTCCGCATCCTGACGCTCCCGCTGGACAGATGGTGGCCGTGGGCCGCGTGGTGCGGCCCTGGGGCCTCCTGGGGGAGCTGGCCATACTTCCCCTGGCCGAGGCGGAGCTCCTCTCCCCGGGGCGCTCCGTCTATCTGGCGGGGGAACGCCGGGTCATAGAGCGAGCCCACTGGTACAGGGGACGGGCCTACCTCAAGCTGAGCGGCATCGACAGCCGGGAGCAGGCCGAAGGCTACCGCTCCCTCTATCTGGAGGTGGCGGAGCAGGAGCTCCAGGAGCTGGGAGAGGGCGAGTACTACTACTTCCAGCTCATAGGGCTAGAGGTGCACACCACCGCCGGCGTCTACCTGGGCCAGGTGGTCCAGGTGCTCCCCACCGGAGCCAACGATGTCCTCCTGGTCCACGGCCCCCTGGGGGAGGTGCTGGTCCCCGCCGTGGACGAGTTCATCACCGAGGTGGACCTGGCTGGGGGGCGCCTCCTGGTGGAGGAGGTGCCTGGCCTCCTGCCGGAGGCCCGCCGCGGCGATTGACGCCGCCGGGCTCCCCGGCCTAAAATCCGGACTGGTGGGGATATAGCTCAATTGGGAGAGCGCCGCGTTCGCATCGCGGAGGCTGCGGGTTCGAGCCCCGCTATCTCCACCAAACCTTTTCTTCCCTGAAAGCGAGACCACCCGACGCTGGGGCCACATCCTCGCCTCTCCTTCCACCCCTGACCCTCTGCTACAATTGAGCTTGCCATGGCCGCCACCAAGCGCGACTACTACGAGGTGCTGGGCGTGCCCCGCAACGCCAGCATGGAGGAGATAAAGCGCGCCTTCCGCCGGCTGGCCATGAAGTACCACCCCGACCGCAACAAGGAGAAGGACGCCGAAGAGCGCTTCAAGGAGATCAGCGAGGCCTACGAAGTCCTCTCCGACCCCGAAAAGCGGGCCCTGTACGACCGCTACGGCCACGCCGGCCTTCAGGGCGCCCCGGCGGGGCGGCCCTTCGAGGGCTTCCAGTTCGGCGGCTGGGGCGACATCTTCGACGCCTTCTTCGGCGGCACCGGGGCCACCTTCCGCCGGGAGACGCAGCGGGGGGCCGACCGCCGCCTCACCCTGGAGCTGGAGCTGGAGGAGGCCGCCTTCGGCTGCGAGAAGGAGATAGAGGTGACGCGGGCGGAGGCCTGCTCCCGCTGCGGCGGCTCCGGCAGCGAGCCCGGCGCTGGCCCTGCCACCTGCCCCTCCTGCGGCGGCCTGGGTGAGGTGCGGCGCGTCCACCGCAACATCTTCGGCCAGTTCATCAACGTCGCCACCTGCCCCCAGTGTCGCGGCGAGGGCCGCATCATCACCCATCCCTGCCGCGACTGCCGCGGCTCCGGCCGCCAGCGCCGCACCCGTCGCCTCGTGGTGAAGGTGCCGGCCGGCGTGGACGATGGCACCCAGATGCGCCTCAGCGGCGAGGGCGACGCCGGCCCCAACGGCGGCCCCGCCGGCAACCTCTACATCACCATACGGCTCCGGCCCCACCCCTACTTCCAGCGGGAGGGCTACGACCTGCTCTACCGCCTGGAGCTGAACATCGCCCAGGCCGCCCTGGGGTGCGACGCCGGCATACCCCTCCTGGAGGGTGGCTACCACCTCCTGCGCATCCCGGCGGGCACCCAGAGCGGCCAGGAGTTCGTCATCAAGGGGAAAGGCATCCCCCACGTTCATGACGGCGGCCGCGGCGACCTGCGCGTCCAGGTGAGCGTCGTCGTCCCGCGGCGGCTCACCGAGCAGCAGCGGCGGCTCCTGGAGGCCCTGGCCGACAGCTTCGGCACCCCTGTCCACAGCGACGGCGACCGCGGCATCCTGAGCCGCATCTGGGACGCCCTCACCTGACCCCGCCCGGGGCCGGGCTATCGTGGCCATGTGGACGGAGATCACTCTGGAGACCGACCCGGCCGACGCCGAACTGGTGGCCGACCTCCTCCGCCAGCACTGCCCCGGCGGAGTGGCTGTGGAGTACCGGGGCCCCTTCCCGGAAGGTGCTGGGTGGGCCGCCACCCCGGAGGGAGACATCGCCGCCAGCGCCCGCCGCGCCCTCGTCCGCGCCTACCTGCCCTCGGACGAGGCGACGCCGCAGCGCCGCCGCTCCCTGCGGCTGGCCCTCCGCTTCGCCCCCCTGCGCCGGCCGCCCCGCTGGCTGCGCCCCCGCCGCCTGAGGGCGGAGGACTGGCAGCGCTCCTGGCAGCGCCACCTGCGGGCGCGGCGCATCGGCCGCGTGCTGGTGAACCACTCCTGGGACAGGCGGGAGGCCCGCGCTGGCGACATCGTCATCGAGATCGACCCCGGCCTTGCCTTCGGCACCGGTGAGCACCCCACCACCGCCATGTGCCTGCGGGCCCTCCAGAGGGCGGTGCGGCCGGGGGACAGGGCCCTGGACCTGGGCACCGGCACCGGCATCCTGGCCATCGCCGCCGCCAAGCTGGGGGCGGCCCCCGTCCTGGCCCTGGACATAGACCCCCAGGCGGTGCGGGCGGCCGGGGAGAACGCCCGCCGCAACGGCGTGGCGGAGCGGGTCTGCGCCCGGCTGGGCACCCTCACGCCGGAGGTGGCCGGGGAGGGGCCCTTCCAGGTGATCGCCGTCAACATAGACGGGCTGACGCTGGAGCGGCTGGCGCCCCTCCTGGCCCGGGCGCTGGCGCCCGGGGGCCGCCTGGTGGCCAGTGGCTTCCTGCAGGAGAGCGCCGATGCCCTGGCCCGGGCCCTCTCCCGCCACGGCCTGCGGACGCTGGAGCGGCTGGAGGACCCGCCCTGGGCGGCCCTCCTGGCGGTGAAGGAGGATGCGTAGGTTCTACGTGGACGCCGGCACCGTCCAGGGGCGACGCGCTACCCTTGGCCCTGAGCTGGCCTGGCGCCTCTCCCGCGTCCTGCGGCTGCGCCCCGGCGAGAAGCTGCTCCTCTTCGACGGCTCCGGCAAGGAGTGGGAGGTGGAACTGGTCTCCGTCTCCCCCAAGGCCGTGACCGCCACCGTCCTGGCCGACCACCCCTCTCCGCCCGAGCCGGCGGCGCGTCTCCGTCTCTTCGCCGGGCTGGTCAAGGAGCCTCGCTTTGAGCTGGTGCTGGAGAAGGCTACGGAGCTGGGAGTGGCGGAGATCGTCCCCGTGGTCACCCGGCGCTCCGTGGTGCGCCCCTGGAAGGAGGGCAGCGCCAAGCAGGAGCGCTGGCGGCGCATCGTCATCGAGGCGACGGAGCAGTGCGGTCGCGCCCGGCCCCCGGAGCTCTCCTCTCCCGTTCCCCTGCCGGAGGCGGTGCGGCTGGCCAGCGGCCTCCGCCTCCTGCCCTGGGAGGGAGAGCGGGAGCGGGGCATCCAGGAGCCCCTCTCCCGGGCGAGGGGCAGCGTGGCGGAGGTCTCCCTCCTGGTGGGGCCCGAGGGCGGCCTAGAGGTCGACGAGGTGGAGCTGGCCCGCCAGGCGGGGTTTCAGGTGGTCTCCCTTGGCCGGCGCGTCCTGCGGGCGGAGACGGCGGCCCTGGTGGCGGCCGCCCTGGTCCTCTACGAGCTGGGCGAGTTCTCCCCCTAGGGCTCCAGGGGTGCCTGCAGCCAGACCAGCGGGTCCACCCTCACCCCCTGCACCACCACCTCCCAGTGCAGATGGGGCCCCGTGGACAGGCCGGTGCTCCCCACGGCGCCGATGGCCTGTCCCTGCTCCACCACCTGCCCGGCCGTCACCGCCAGCGACGACAGGTGATGATAGCCGCTCACCACGCCGGCGCCGTGGTCTATGACCACCGAGAGCCCCCGCAGGTGGAGGGGCTGGGCCAGCACCACCACTCCCCGTGCGGGCGCCACCACCGGCGCCCCCTCCGGGGCAGCGATGTCCAGCCCGGAGTGGGGAGAGAAGGGGCCGCCGGCCAGGGAGCGCATCAGGCCGAAGGGATCGCTGAAGGGGCCCTGGGCCGGCAGCACCCACGGCCCCTGCCACAGCCGCTCCGGCCGGAAGCTGGCGTGGGCGGCGGCCAGGGCCTGGTTCTCCTGCTCGATGGCCTGGGCGTCCAGCAGGAGGCGGCTCGTCTCTGGGGGAAGGGGCAGCACCTCCCGGGGGAAGCCCCCGTCCATCACCTCCAGGTTGGCGGCGGCCAGCACCAGGTCCTCCTGCACCACCTCCAGACGGTAGGGCCCGGGCGGCAGGGCCACATCCACGGGGACATAGGCGAAGAAGGCGCCGCCCTGACGCAACAGGGGATAGAGGGAGCCAGCGAAGCTGACCTGCAGCCTCGTCCCCACCAGGTGGCGGGCCACTACCAGGAAGGCCGTCCCCTGGCGGGCAGGGACGCCCCTGAGCTCCAGCTCCGGCAGGGGTGGCGTGGGGACGGACGTTGGCGTCGGTCGGCCAGCCAGATGAGAGACCTGGGGCGCCCCCGCTCCCCCGCCGCCACAGCCGGCGAGGAGAAGGAGGACGAGGGCCAGAAATAGCGCCCCGGCGCGGCCACCCATCATCGTCCTGGAACGTATATTAGGGGACGGGGCCCGGAGGGCCAAGCTTGGCCAGGCGGCCAACAATGGCGTAGGCTATAATAGCCATATAGCCATAGCGAAGGGCCGATAACGCGCTTCGATGCCCGATGGCCCTGTCGGCCACCACGGAAGGCAGCAAGAGGAGGAGGTTTGATGGAGGAGGCTAGAGAGCTGGCCCGGCGCTTGATCGATAACGTGGAGCGGGTGATGGTGGGGAAGCGGCGGGAGGTGGAGCTGGCGGTCATCGCTCTGATGGCCGAGGGGCACCTCCTCATCGAAGACGTCCCCGGCGTGGGCAAGACGATGCTGGCCCGCAGCCTGGCCCGCTCCAGTGGCTGCTCCTTCCGGCGCATCCAGTTCACGCCTGACCTTCTGCCCTCGGACGTCACCGGCGCCTCCCTCTACAACCAGAAGACGGGAGACTTCGAGTTCCGGCCGGGGCCCATCATGGCCCAGATCGTCCTGGCCGACGAGATCAACCGCGCCACCCCCAAGGCGCAGTCGGCCCTTCTGGAGGCCATGGAGGAGCGGCAGATAACCGTGGAAGGGGTCACCTACCCCCTGCCGCGCCCCTTCCTGGTGCTGGCCACCCAGAACTCGGTGGAGTACGAGGGCACCTTCCCCCTGCCGGAGGCCCAGCTAGACCGCTTCCTGATGCGCCTGCACCTGGGCTACCCGGCCCCGGAGGACGAGGTGACCATCATGGAGCGCCAGGCGCTGTCGCATCCCATAGAGGCGCTGGAGCCAGTCTGTCAGCCGGAGGACGTCTTGCACCTGCAGGCTACCGTTCGCCGGGTCTCCGTGGATCCCCTGGTCAAGCGATACATAGCCGGCCTGGTGGACGCCACCCGCCGGCACGATAGCGTCTACCTGGGGGCCTCCCCCCGGGGCTCTCTGGCCCTCCAGCGGGCCGCCCAGGCGCGGGCGCTGCTGGACGGCCGCGATTACGTCCTGCCCGACGACGTGAAGGCGCTGGCCCAGGCGGTGCTGGGGCACCGCATCATCGTCCACCCCACCAGTCGCGTCAAGGGGGTCAGCGCCGAGCAGGTGGTGGCGGAGTGTCTGGAGAGGCTTCCCGTGCCGGGCGTAAGGGCCCGGGGCGTCTAGGGCGACTGCTGAGCCGGCCACGCGAGGCCCAGAACCGCCTCATAGTCATCTCCCTGGCGGTGGTCCTCCTCGTCCTGGGGGTGGCATCCGGTTACTGGATCCTGCTACGGGCCGCCTACCTGTTGCTGGCCCTTCTCCCCCTGGCCTGGCTGTGGGCCCAGGCCAGCACCTGGAAGCTGGAGCTGCAGGTGGAGCGCCAGCCGGACCGCCTCCAGATGGGGCAGGACGTCATCACCACCGTCCAGGTGCGTAACCTCTCCTCCCTGCCCAAGCTGGCGCTGGAGATTGAGGACCCCACCAATATGCCGGGCGCTCAGGCCAAGGCCGTCCTCTCCGTGCCCGGGCGGGGCGTCGTCTCCTGGCAGCAAGCCGTCCCCTGCAAACGGCGGGGGCTCTATACCTTCGGCCCCGTGCGAGTCAGCGGAGGAGACCCCTTCGGCCTCTTCCGGGCCAGGGCCACCTTCGGCGAGCGCTGGAAGGTGCTGGTCTACCCCGCCCCGGAGGAGCTCCCCTACCTCTCCCTGCCGCCGGCCTACCTGGCCTCCCAGGGCCCCCGGCACCGGCCTACCCCTCAGGTGACCCCGAACGTGGCCGGTGTACGGGAGCACCAGCCGGGGGACCCCCTCAACCGCATCCACTGGCTCTCCACCGCCCGCCTGGGACGGTTGATGGTCAAGACCTTCGACGTCCACCCCGCCAGCGACCTCTGGCTCGTCCTGGACCTGGAGGCGACCGTCCACGCCGGCCAGGGCGAGGACAGCACCGAGGAGTACGCCGTCAGGATCGCCTGCTCCCTGGCCCACAAGCTCCTGATGGCCGGCCTGAGGGTGGGCTACCTGGCCCAGGGCCAGGACCTGACCGTCCTCACGCCCTCCCGGGGGCCCAAGCACTACGAGCGGCTCATGGAGGCGCTGGCGGTGCTGCGGGCGGACGGGCACCGGCCCCTGGAGGAGGTGCTGCAGGAGCAGGCCCGCATCTTCGGCCGGCAGAGCATCCTCATCGTCGTCACTCCCTCCACCCGTGAGGAGTGGGTGAGCGTCCTCCAGACGCTGCACCAGTACGGTGTGCAGGCGGCGGTGGTACTGCTGGACGCCGGTACCTTCGGGGCCAGGGAGGCCGCCCTCATCCCCTACACGGCCCTGGTGGCGGCCGACATCCTCACCTACCTGGTGCGCCGCGGCGATGACCTGGCGGTGGCCCTGGGCCCCGGCGGCGCCAGCGAGCGTTACTGGGTGCAGCAGCCGGGACCGCGGAGGTGAACGGTGGCCCTGACCACCCCCGCTGACGCCCTGGAGACCGCCCGCCGGCCCTGGCCGAGGGCCCTGGACTGGGAGGAGTGGCTCACCCTGGCCATCGCCTATCTGGCCTTCGCCGGGGTGGCGTGGAGCATCCAGGCGGCCAACTGGGCGGACACCATGCCCTCCCTCATGGCGATGGGGGCTGGAGGTATGGCAGCCGGCTTCCTCCTGGCCCGTAGCCGCCTGCCCATGCTGGTGGCCTGGC
Source organism: Dehalococcoidia bacterium (assembly GCA_034435615.1). Lineage (GTDB taxonomy): Bacteria > Chloroflexota > Dehalococcoidia > SM23-28-2 > HRBIN24 > H17-190. The sequence goes on along the minus strand of DAOTWZ010000079.1, from coordinate 22,684 downwards.
CCCTGGGGATAGTGCTGGCCCTCCTCTCCACCTTCCTGCAGGCCCTCTTCCTGACGGGGGGCGAGGGCTTCATGGGGAGGGTGGACGCCCTCTACCTGCGCTTCGAGCGCTACTTCGATATCGTCCTGGGGGGCGGCATCAGCAACGATTCCCTCCCCTTCGCTGTGCTGGTGGCAGGGCTCACCTGGGGCGGGGCCTTCATCTTCATCTGGAGCCTGCTGCGCTGGCAGCAGCCCTGGTTGGGGCTGCTGCTGGGCGGCGCCACCCTCTTCGTCAACTTCGTGGTGCTGGACCAGGGAGTGCTGGCGGCCTTCGTCCTGTACGCCATCTCCAGCCTCCTTCTCATCTCCCGTGCCAACCTGATGCGTCACCTGGCCCGCTGGCGCGCCGAAGGGGTCCACTATCCACCCCTCATCAGCCTGGGCACCCTGCACCTGACGCTGTGGGCGGCTGTGCTCCTCCTGGTGGTGGCCTGGATCATGCCCACGGGGCCCGTCCGGCCCCTGGGCTACCTCTGGGGGCTGGCCAGCCGGCCCGTCCAGTCCCTGGCCGATGACTGGGTGAGGCTGGCGGGCCCCCTGCAGGGCGGCAAGCTGCCCACCTCTGGAGACTACACATCGGTGCTGCCCCTGCGGGGACGCCTGGGCCTCCCCGCCCAGGGGGAGCTTCTGCGGGTGCGCCTCCCGCCGGGGACGGAGCCCCAGCCGCTGGTGCTGCGAGGCTCCATCTACGATGAGTACACGCCCGGGGGCTGGCGCGTGGGGCCCCGTATGGAGGTGGAGGTGCCGCAGGAGCTGTCCTCCCTGTTCAATCCCCAGGCCGTCACCACCGTGGAGGTGGAGCTGCGGCGGGGCGGCATCCTGGGGGACGTCATCTTCACCCCGGGCTATCCCATCGGCGTGAGCGTGCCCGCCAAGGCGCGCGTCGCTGAGGAGGCGATGGTGCACGTGGTCCTGACGGAGCGTCGCCGCCTGCCCGAGACGGACGGGGAGCGACGGGCCCGCGCCGCCCTGGAGCGGGCGATGCAACAGTTCTCCCCCTCCGCTTCCGATGAGGAGCTCCGGCGCTTCCTCCTCTCCCAGGGCTACCTCCTGCTGGAGACGGAGCGGGGCCCCCGCGACCGCCTGGAGGAGGCCTGGCTCCTCCCCGCTGATGCCGCCATCTTCGATATCCCCTCCCTGGTACCCGACCACGGCCTGGGCCGGGGCGACTCCTACACCGCCATGGGGATCCTCCCCCTGGTGCCCGGCGACCGCCTGCGACAGGCCAGCACCGACTACCCGGACTGGGTGCGAGAGCGCTACCTGGCCCTCCCCGGAGATCTGCCGGGGCGAGTGGCCCGGCTGGCCCGGGATATCACCTCCCGCGCGCAGACCCCCTATGACCAGGCCAAGGCCATAGAGTCCTTCCTGCAGTGGTTCCCCGTGGACCTGCGGGCTCGCTCCGCCCCGGCGGGGAGGGACATCGTGGACTACTTCCTGTTCGAGGAGCGGCGGGGCTCGCCGGAGCTGCACGCCTCCGCCATGGTGGTGATGCTGCGCTCCCTGGGCGTGCCCGCACGGCTGGCCGTGGGCTTCGTCCTCCTCCCCCTGGACTACGACGCGGAGCTGGGGGCCTACCGCGTGGAGGCCCGCCACACCTTCGCCTGGCCGGAGGTCTTCTTCCCGGGCTACGGCTGGGTGCCATTTAACCCCACGGAGCGGCTGGCCGCCGCCTTCAACCCCTCCATCCTGGGAGGCATCGGCACGGGGTTCGACGACTTCGGCTTCCTGGACGAGGGTGGCGCCGCCACCCCGCCGCCGCCCCAGGAGGCGGCGCCCCCGCCGCCAGCCGAGGTGACGGGCGGCGGCCCCGCCCGGACGGCCGTCCTCTGGTCCGTGGTAGGGGTCGCCCTGGCCCTGGCGCTGATGGGGGGCGGCCTTGCCCTCGCCTGGGAGGCCCCGGTGGCCCGCCTGCCCCACGTCCACAAGCTGTGGGAGAAGACTGTCCGCCTGGCCAGCCTGGGGGGCGTGGGGCCGCGCCCGGGGGAGACGCCGCTGGAGTTCGGCCGGCGCCTGGGCCGACGTCTCTACCAGGTGGCCGACGCCGAGCGCCTGGCCCGCGCCTACAGTCGCTCCCGCTACGGCGGAGTGCCGCCCACTCGCGAGGAGGAGGAAGAGCTGCGACGCCTCTGGCCCCATCTGCGCTCTGCCCTCCTGGGGATGGCCCTGGAGAGGCTGTGGTCGTGGCGGCGAGGCTCCAGGTAAGGCGGAGGAGGGACGGCAGCTTGGCACGGGCAGCGAAGGACGGCGGAAGGCAGCCCCTCTTCTATCACCTGTGCCCCACGGCACTGGGGTGGGTGGGACTCGTCCTGTCCCCCCGGGGGCTTAGGGGGGTGGTCCTCCCCAGGTCGACGGAGGCGGAGGCGCTGAGGGAGGTCCTCCGCCTGGGGGCCAGCGCCCCCGCTCCCCCCGAGATGCTGGGCGACCTCCCCCGGCGTTTCCAGGACTACGCCCGCGGCCTCCCCGTCTCCTTCGACGACGTGGCCATCGACTGGGAGGGGCTGCCGCCCTTCCACCGCCGCGTCCTAGAGGCGACTCGGGCCATCCCCCGCGGTCAGGTGCGCAGCTACGCCGACCTGGCCCGCCTGGTGGGACGACCGGGCGCCGCCCGGGCCGTGGGGCAGGCGATGGCCCGCAACCCGCTGGCCATCGTCGTCCCCTGCCACCGCGTCGTCGCCAGCGATGGCACCCTGGGGGGCTATGGGGGCGGGCTGGAGCTGAAGCGACGCCTGCTGGCCCTGGAGGGCTCAGGCGGTGGCCTGGAGGGCCTCCACGTCGCCCCAGGAGCCCACCGCCTCCCGGAGCCGGCCCAGCAGCTCCGGGCAGATGCGGGCCCGGGGCAGGGCTAGCTGCACCTCCTCGCCGTCCGCCTGGCGGATGAAGAGGGTGACGGCGTCCTGGCCCGGGTGGTCACGCAGGGCGTTGATGACCTGCCGCAGCCGCTCCTGGTCGCCCTCGGTGTCCTCCGTCTCCCGCAGGACGATGCGCAGAGCGCCACCGCTGGCCGCCCGGGCGCGCCGGCCGGGCCGCGGCCGCGGCGCCTCCTCCGCCGGCGGCGATTCCTCCTGACGGCGGTTGCCGTTCTGGGGCAGCCCCAGGGCGGCCGGGTCGAACTCTCCCTCCCGATAGGGGACGGCCCGCAGGACGCTGAGCTGGAGGCGGTCGTCGCCCCGCTCACGGGCGCGGGCCCGCACCACCACGATGTTGCCGTGGCGCCAGAGGGGCTTGGTCTCCTCGTAGACGTCGGGCCAGACGGTGACCTCGGCGGCGCCGGACAGGTCCTCCAGTTCGGCGGCGCAGAAGAGGCGCCCGTCCCTGGTGGTGAGGGAGCGGGTGTGGGCCACATAGCCGGCCAGCACCACCTCCCGGCCGGCCATCTCCGCCGATACCTCCGCCAGGTGGCAGGAGAGGTAGGGGGAGAGGGCCTTGGCCGCCCGGCTGAAGGGGTGCTCGGAGAGGTAGACCCCCAGCAGCTCCTTCTCCCAGGCGAGCTGGCGTGCCAGGGGCACCTCCACCTCGTCCATGGGGACGGTCTCCAGCTCGGGCTGCGGGCCGGCCAGGTCGAACAGGCTGACCTGCCCCGTCTCCCGTAGCTTCTGGGAGCGCTGGGTCAGGGAGACGAGGCGGTCCAGGTGGGCCAGGATGGTGCCCCTCCCCCGGCCCAGGGAGTCCAGGGCGCCGGCCTTGGTCATGCTCTCCAGGGCCCGCTTGTTCACCGCCCCGGCGGGGAGACGGCGGAAGAAGTCCTCCACGCTGCGGAAGGGGCCGCCGGCCTCGCGGGCGGCCACTATCTCCTCGGCCATCCCCTCGCCCACGTTCTTGATGTTGGCCAGGCCGAAGCGGATGGCCCAGCGCCCCTGGTGCTCCTCCAGGGAGAAGTTGACCTGGCTGCGGTTGACGTCCGGCGGCAGCACGGGGATGCCGAGCCGGACGCACTCGGCGTAGGCCTCCGCCACCCGCTGGGTGGGGTCTGGCCGGCGCAGGGTCATGCGCAGGACGGCCGTCATGTATTCCTCTGGGTAGTTGGCCTTCAGGTAGGCGGTGTGGTAGGCGATCTTGGCATAGGAGACGGCATGGGCCTTGTTGAAGGCGTAGCCAGCGAAGGGCTCTATGAGGTTGAAGATGGTCTCCGCCACCTTGCGGGAGTAGCCGCGGGCGGCCGCCCCCTTGATGAAGCGCTCCCGCTCCGCCTCCATGAGGGAGCGGATCTTCTTCCCCATCGCCTTGCGCATCAGGTCGGCCTCGCCCAGGCTGTAGCCGGCGAACTTCTGGGCGATGAGGAGCACCTGGTCCTGGTAGACGATGACGCCGTAGGTCTCGTCCAGGATCTCGGCCAGGTCGGGGTGGGGGTAGCGTATGGGCTCCAGGCCGTGCTTGGCCCGGATGTAGGTAGGGATGTGCTGGAGGGGCCCGGGGCGGTAGAGGGCCACCATGGCCGCCAGATCTTTGACGGAGGTGGGCTTCAGGTCCACGATATAGCGGCGCATCCCCGCCGACTCTAGCTGGAAGACACCGAAGGTCTCGCCGCGGGAGAGCATATCGTAGGTCTTGGGGTCGCCGTCGGGGAGGGTGTCCAGGTCTATACGTCTCCCCCGCGTCTCGGCGATGAGGTCCAGGGCGGTGCGGAGGATGGTCAGGTTCCCCAGGCCCAGGAAGTCCATCTTGAGGAGGCCCAGTTCGGCCACGTCGTTCATGGCGTACTGGGTGGTAGGGAGGGCGGCGGCATCGTCTCGGCTGGTGGGCGAACGCTGCAGGGGCAGGTAGTTGGTCAGGGGCTCGGGGGCGATGACGATGCCGGCGGCGTGGGTGCTGGCATGGCGGGCTACTCCCTCCAGAGCGCGGGCGGTGTCCACCAGCCGCTTCACCTGGGGGTCCTCCTCATAGGCCTGCATGAGCTGGGGGCTCTCCGCCAGGGCCCGCTCAATGGTGATGACGCCGAAGGAGGGGGGCAGGTTGGGGACGAGGCGGACGACGCGGTCGACGTCGGCGTAGCTCATGCCCAGGGCCCGGCCCACGTCCCGCAGGGAGGCCTTGGCGCCCAGCGTCCCGAAGGTGATGATCTGGGCGACGCGGTCCCTCCCGTAGCGCTGGGCGGCGTACTGGATCATCTCGTCCCGCCGGTCCTCGGCGAAGTCCAGGTCCACGTCCGGCATCTCCCGCCGCTGGTCGTGGATGAAGCGCTCGAAGACCAGGCGGTGCTCCAGGGGGTCTATGTCCGTCACTCCCAGGCAGTAGAGGATGATGGAGGCGGCGGCGGAGCCCCTCACCCCCATGAAGATGCCCCGCTCCCGCGCGTAGCGGGCGATGTCATACACCACCAGGATGTAGTTGGTGAAGCCGGTGCGCCGCACCACGTCCAGCTCGTATTCCAGGCGCTGGCGGGCGGCCTCCGCCTGGGCGCCGTAGCGCTGGCGCAACCCCTCGTAGCAGAGGCGGGCCAGGTGCTCCTCCGGCGTGAGGCCCGGCGGCACCTCCGCCGGCGGGATGTGGAGCTGGCCGAACTCCAGAGAGATGTCGCACCCTTCCGCTATGCGCCAGGTGTTGTCGATGGCCTCCGGCAGGTCGGCGAAGAGCTGGCGCATCTCCGCCTCCGACTTCAGGTAGTAGGAGGCAGGGTCGCCGGCCATGCGCATGCGGTCTTCCTGGTCCACCGTACTGTTGGTGCCGATGCAGAGCAGGATGTCCTGGAGCTGCCACTCCTCCCGCCGGATGTAGTGGACGTCGTTGGTGGCCACCAGGGGGATGCCGGTCTCACGGGCCAGGCGCACGAGCTTGCGGTTGAGGGATGCCTCGTCCGGGAGGCCGTGCTCCTGCAGCTCGATGTAGAAGTGGCCGTCGAAGATCTCACGATAGTAGCGGGCCACCCGCTCCGCCTCCTCGAAACGGTCGGCCAGCAGGAGGCGCGGTATCTCTCCCGAGACGCAGCCGGAGAGGCCTATGAGCCCCTCGTGGTGCTGCTCCAGGAGCTCCCTGTCTATGCGGGGCTTGTAGAAGAAGCCCTCCAGGTGGGCCTTGGTGACCACCTGGATCAAGTTGCGGTAGCCCTGGTTGTTGCGGGCCAGGATGGTCATGTGGAAGGGCTGCCGCTCCTGCTGCTCACGGGAGTGGCGGGAGCCCTGGGCCACATAGGCCTCCACGCCGATGATGGGCTTGACGCCCCGGGACTTGGCCTCCTTGTAGAACTGGACGGCGCCGTAGAGGACGCCGTGGTCCGTGAGGGCCACCGCCTCCTGGCCCAGCTCCCGCACCCGCTCCATGAGGGCGGGGATCTTGCACAGCCCGTCCAGGAGCGAGTACTCGGTGTGAAGGTGAAGATGCGTAAACATATTGCTCGAAATCCGCAGAGACAAGACCTATTATGGCCCTGGCCCTTCCGGGGAGGCAAGGGCTGTTATGGCAACTGGCCGTGGCTCAGGACGTTGCCAGCGGCGGCAGGCCCGCCTGGCGGCGCGTCTGGTCTATGAACTCCCTGTAGGCCTGGCGGACGTCCCGGTGCTGGAAACCCAGCTCCTCCCGCAGGCGGCCCCAGTCCACCAGGTAGGGCAGCTCGATGCCCGGCTGAGGCTGGAAGGAGACCTGGGCATCGGGGAGGAGCTCCCGCAGGATGTCAGCCAGCTCCTGGTAGGAGACGGTGTGGCCGCCCACGTTGTAGACCTCGTGCCTCACCCGCTCCGCCAGGAGGAGCCGGGCCACGATCTCCGCCACGTCCTCCACGTGGGCGATGAGCACCCTGTCCTCCGGCGCCCCTGGCAGCACCACCGGCCGCCCCAGCGCACCCTCCGTGGCGATGAGGTTCACGCCTCCGCCGGCGATGCGCCCTCCCGGCCCGTAGACGATGGGCACCCGCAGGGAGACGATCTCCATGCCGCAGCGGCGGTTGTACTGGTGGGCCAGCACCTCTCCCAGGTGCTTGTAGACCCCGTAGAGGGAGGGGGTGAGGGAGGGGTCTTCCTCCCGGAGGGGGCGCTCGCCGAAGCGCCACTGGGCCCCGTAGTAGGCGATGGAGCTGGGGAAGACGATGCGCCGCACGCCCGCCCGGCGGGCCGCCTCGAAGACGTTGGCTGTGCCCTGCATCATCACCGTGATCTCGTTGTACAGGTCCTCCGGGCCGGGGCCGCCGGGGCCCGGCCGGTCTCCCGCCGGGCCCGAGCGATAGAGCACCAGATGGGCCACCCGCTCCACCCCGTGCTCCTGCATGGCAGCGAGGAGGCTTCCCAGGTCGGTCACGTCGCCGGGGAGGAGGCGGACGCGGTTCGCCACCTCCGCCAGTCGGCCGGGGGTGGGCCGGGGCTCCAGGACCACCACCTCCTGGCCGTAGGCGAGGAGCCGCTTGACCACCGCGGCGCCGATGAATCCCTTGCCCCCGGTCACCAGCACTGTCATGATGCCCTCCTCGGGTCAGGGTGAAAGAGCAGCCCCCGGGCTGCGCTAATAGAAAAAGTCCACCCTGGACGGCCTGTCAAGGGCGGGGGATTGGCGCTTCCCGAGCGGAGGCTTAACATAGGCTCAAACAGAAGACCGGCGCAGGAGGAGGCCGATGTCTGAGATAAAGTTCGGCGTGCAGCTCCCCTGGGGCGGCTCCGGGCGCGTCCCCATTGAGGAGGCGGAGCGTCTGGAGGAGCTGGGCTACGACTCCGTCTGGACGGGCGAGCACATCTTCTTCTACGTTCCCACCTTCGACGCCTTCACGGTGATGGCGGCCATCGCCGCCCGCACGCGGCGTATCACCGTGGGCTCGGCGGTGGTGCTGCTGCCGCTGCGGCCGCCCGCCCTGACGGCCAAGGAGGCGGCCAGCGTGGACATCATCTCTGGGGGGAGGCTGGTGCTGGGCATCGGCGTGGGGGGCGAGTATCCGAAGGAGTTCGTCGCCTGCGGCGTGCCGGTGGAGGAGCGGGGCCGGCGGGCCAACGAGGCGATCCGCATGCTGCGTCTCCTGTGGAGGGAGGACGAGGTGACCTACGAGGGGAGGTTCTACCGGCTGGAGGGGGTGAGCCTGCGGCCCAAGCCGGTGCAGCCTGGGGGGCCGCCCATCTGGGTGACGGGGCGCTCGGAGGCGGCGATGCGCCGCGCTGGGCGCCTGGGCGACGGCTACATGCCCTACCTCTTCGATCCTGGCCGCTTCGCCGATGGCTGGAACAAGGTGCGGCAGTATGCCGCCGAGGCCGGCCGCGACCCCGACAGCATCGTCCCCGCTCTCTATCAGTTCTGCTGCCTGGCCGACTCCTACGAGGAGGCCAAGAGCATCGCCAACAGGGACCTGAGCCATCGCTACAACCAGCCCTTCGACCGCATCGTGGAGCGCTACGTCGTCCTGGGGACGCCGGACGACTTCGCCCGCCGCATCGAGCAGTACCTGGAGGTAGGGGTGCGGCACCTGGTCCTGGTACCCATCATCACCCGTCTGGAGGAGTTCCCCGTCCACGTGGAGGTGCTGGCCAAGGACGTGGTGAAGCGCTTCCGCTAGGGGCGCTCTGCCAGGGACAGCGTGTGCCCCCGGGTGGCGTGGACAGGCCCGCCCGGGGGCACTACAATGTCTCCGTCCGTTCCGGAGACGAAGGCAGGCCGGGCGTCACCCGCCCTCCCCCGAACGACCCCACTGCTCCGCCCCCGGCAGCGGCCCGGGCCGAGGCCCGCCCGCCGAACAGCAGAGAGGAGGAACAGCCATGTCCGAGGTGCACGAGATAGCCGATGGCGTCTTCCGTATCTCCACCTTCGTCCCCTATCCCATCCCGGGCGGCGGCATTACCTTCAACCAGTTCCTGATCCTGGACGAACAGCCCCTCCTCTTTCACACCGGGCAGCGGGGCATCTTCCAGGAGACCCTGGAGGCCATAAGGAAGGTGGTGGACCCCGCCCGGCTGCGCTACATCTCCTGGTCCCACTGGGAGGCGGACGAGAGCGGCGCCCTCAACGAGTTCCTGCAGGCGGCACCCCAGGCGGAGCCGGTCTGCGGGCTGGTGGGCGCCATCGTCAACGTGAACGACTTCTCCATCCGACCGCCCCGGGTGATGGAGGACGGCCAGGTGCTGGAGCTGGGGCGGCGGCGGGTGCGCTACCTCATCACTCCCCACGTGCCCCACGCCTGGGACGCCATCCTGGCCTACGAGGAGACGGAGGGTATCCTGCTGGCCAGCGACCTCTTTACCCACTTTGGCAACCCGGGCCCGGTCACGGGGGGCGACGTGGTGGAGCAGGCGCTGGCGGCCAACGCCTTCCTGGCGCGGGAGTGGAAGACCACCTACTACCCCATAGGCCCCCACACCGAGGCTACCGTCCAGCGGCTGATAGCGCTGAACCCCAGGGTGGCGGCCTGCATGCACGGGGCGGCGGTGGTGGGTGACGTCCCCCGCGCCCTGACCGACCTGCTGACGGAGCTGAAGCGGGGCTACGGCGGGAGCTGACGGCCCGCGCCGGCCTCACGCAACGGCAGAGGGCGACCCGGCCTCCCTCTGCCGCGCCCCGCTGCGGGCCGCTGCGGCGCCCGTCTACACCCGCTCCAGCTCGAAGGCCTTGTGCAGGGCGCGGACGGCATCGCCGACGCGGGCGGCGTCCACCAGGCAGGTGATGCGGATCTCGCTGGTGGTTATCAGCTCAATATTGATGCCGGCCTCGTAGAGGGCGCGGAACATGCGGGCGGCGTAGCCGGGTGCGCTCTGCATCCCCGCCCCCACTATGCTCACCTTGGCCAGGTGGTCATCGGCCAGCACCTCGCGGGCGCCGATCTCCTGGGCCACCGGGCGCACCAGCTCCAGCGCCCGGGGCAGGTCCGCCTTGGTCACCGTGAAGGTGAGGTCGGTGAGGCGCTCCACGCTGGCGTTCTGGACGATGGTGTCCACGCTGATACCGGCCTCGGCCAGGGGGCCGAAGAGGGCGGCGGCGATGCCTGGCCGGTCCGGCACCCCCCGCAGGGTTATGCGGCCCACGTCCACATCGTGAGCGATGCCCATGACCTTGTTGCGCTGCTCCATCTCCTCACCGCCTTCGCAGATGAGAGTGCCCGGGGCGTCGCTGAAGCTGCTGGCCACATAGATGGGCACCTTGTAGGCCCAGCCCAGCTCCACGGCCCGGGAGTGCATGACACGGGCGCCGTAGCTGGCCAGCTCCAGCATCTCCTCGTAGCTGATGACGGGCAGCTTGCGGGCCGCCGGCTCGATGCGGGGGTCGGCCGTGTAGATGCCCTCCACGTCGGTGTATATCTCGCAGCGGGCGGCGCCCAGGGCGGCGGCCAGGGCCACGGCGGTGGTGTCGGAGCCGCCGCGCCCCAGGGTGGTGATATCCATCTCCTCCGTGATCCCCTGGAAGCCCGCCACCACCGGGACGCGTCCTTCCTTCAGGTGGGCACGGATGCGAGAGGGGTCCACCCGCAGGATGCGGGCGCGGCCGTAGCGCTTGTCGGTGCCGATGCCGGCCTGCGCCCCCGTGAGGGCCACGGCGGGGCAGCCCAGCGCCTTGAGGGCCATGGACAGGAGGGTGCAGGAGACGATCTCCCCCGTGGAGAGGAGGAGGTCCAGCTCCCTGGCCTCCGGCTCCGGCGTCATCTGGTGGGCCAGCTCTATCAGGTGGTCGGTGGTGTCGCCCATGGCGGAGACCACCACTACCAGGTCGTCCCCCTGGGCGCGGCGGGCCGCCACCCGCCGGGCGACGTTCTTGATGCGCTCGGCATCGGCCACCGAGGTGCCACCGTACTTCTGGACGATGAGGGCCATCAGCTCCCTCCCACAACCTCCGCTCCCCTCAGGCTGGGGGAGACGACGATGGTGCGGCCGGGGACGTCCATCTCCTGGGCGACGGCGGCCATGGCCTGGGCCACTGCCTCTGCCCCCTCGGCCGCCAGGGCGCAGACGGTGGGCCCGGCGCCGGAGAGGTAGCCGCCCAGGGCGCCCGCCTCCCGGGCCGCCTGTAGCAGGGGGATGAGAGGGGGAAAGAGTCGGGCACGGTAGGGCTGGTGCAGGCGGTCGTTCGTCGCCTCGGCCAGGGCCTCCCGGCGGCCGCTGGCCAGGGCGGCCACCAGGAGGGCCGCCCGGCCGATATTGTACACGGCGTCCGCCCGGGAGACGCTCTCTGGCAATACCTGCCGGCTCTCGCTGGTGAGCATCTCCCGGTCGGGGACGAAGAGGACGGCCCGCAGGCCGGGGGGCGGTGTCAGGCCCAGGTGCAGGTAGCGGCCGTCCTCCCGGCGCACCACCACCTGCAGCCCACCGAAGACGGCAGGGGCGACGTTATCGGCGTGGCCTTCCAGCTCGGCGGCGGCCTGGAGGAGGGCCTCGCCGTCCAGGGGACAGCCCAGGAGGGCGCTGGCGGCCAGGAGGCCCCCCACGCGGGCGACGGCGCTGGCCCCCAGCCCCCGCGCCACCGGCACACCGCCGTCGTAGCTGACGTGAACGGGGGGGAGGGACGGCCCTTCCTCTCTCTCCAGCAGGCGTCGCACGACCGCCCCCGCCAGCGCCTCCAGGGGCGAGGGCTGGGCCGTGGCCGGGGCCTCCCCTACCGTCACCGTGAGGGTGCCCCAAAGGTCCAGGGCGAGGCCCAGACAATCGAAGCCGGGCCCCAGGTTGGCGCTGGTGGCCGGGACGCGCACTCGGACTCGTCGCGGGGCCATGGCACTCGAGGGGAGGACAGAGCCTTGCGCCTCCATCCTAGCACGGACGGGGTCTTGGGGCCACTCGGAGGCAGGCGTCAGGGGGGAATGCCGTGGTGGAGCTGTCGCAGTCGCTCCCAGAGGAGGGCCAGCACCTCGGGGAGGGGACGGGTGGCGTCCACCACCAGGATACGGGCCGGCTCCTCGCGGGCCAGGGCCAGGTAGCCCTCCCTCACCCGCCGGTGGAACTCGCTCCCCTCCTGGCCTATGCGGTCAGCCGCCGCCCGCTGGCGGGCCTTGCGGGCCAGCCCCACCTCCGGTGGCACGTCCAGGAGGAGGGTCAGGTCAGGGACGAGGCCGCCGGCCGCCAGGGCGTTGAGGCGGCGGACCAGCTCCAGCTCCAGGCCGCGGCCGTAGCCCTGGTAGGCCAGGGTAGAATCGGTGAAGCGCTCGCAGAGGACGGTCTGGCCGGCCTCCAGGGCGGGCCGCACCACCTCCCGCACGTGCTGGGCGCGGGCCGCCTCGAAGAGGAGTAGTTCGGCCAGGGGGTCCGGCGCTGGCAGGGGGGAGCGGAGGCGAAAGGCCCGCCAGAGGAAGCGGCCCAGGGGCGTCCCCTCCGGCTCGCGCGTCAGGCAGACGGGCAGGCCGGCGGCCCGCAGCCGACGGGCCAGGGCGCGGGCCACCGTGGACTTGCCGGAGCCCTCACCTCCCTCCAGGGTGACGAAGCGGCCCCGGCCGGCGGCCGTCTCTCGGGCCTCATCCGCGGGGCTCATGGGCGACCCGGGCGAGGAGGGAGGCGCCTCCGGCCCGCTCTCCCGGGCCGGGCTGGCTCACGGTGGGTCGGAAGGGACGGCAGCACCCCCTACTCCATGCTCTGGGGCAGGATGCGCACGTAGCGGTGAGGCTCGCGCCCCACGCTCTGGGAGGAGAGGTTGTAGCGCTGGGCCAGCATGTGCTGGAGGCGGCGTATGTAGGCGTTCTGGGGGGAGAGGTCCACCGGGCGGTCGCTGTTGAGGACCTCGCCGATGGCTTCCTCCGCCTCGGAGAGGGCGGCGGCCACCGGGTCGCCGCTGCGCTCCCGCTGCATGGCCAGGAAGCACTGCTCTAGCTGGTAGACGGTGTTGCTCTTGACGACGTAGATGGGTATGCCCCGCTCCTCCGCCTCCCGCACCACCTGGGGCCGCCGGCGGTAGTAGCTCCTGAGGGTGACCAGGGCGTCGGCGTCGGCCAGGGAGTTGACGATGACGGCCGGGAAGCGGGTCTCCATCAGGGCCTGCTCCAGGCGGTCACGGGAGACGCCGAAAGGGTAGATGCGGCGCTGGCGCGCTGGCGCCTGGGCGGGCGCGCCCCCCTGCCGCCGGCCGGGGGCGGGGGCCCCCTCGCTGGCGGCGAACGGGAGGGTCCCCATCCCCTCCCGGCCCCGCCGGCCCGGCGTCACCACCTCCAAGTGGGCCTGCTGGAGCACCCGTACCTCTCCCTCCTGGTCCAGCTCCCGGATCTCCGCCTGGACGGGGTAGCCGCGGAGGATGGCGTCCACGGTGGCGGCCACGTCCCGATGGAGGGCCACCCGGTTGAAGCCCTGGATCTCCACCACCATATCGAAGGTGGGCGGCGCCCGCCGCTCCAGGATGGCCTTCTGAGTGCCGCGGCGCCGCGCCTCCTCGTCGGACAGGGTCACGGACTGCACGCCCCCCACCAGGTCCGAGAGGGTGGGGTTGATGATGAGGTTGTCCAGGCTGTTGCCGTGGGCGGTGGCCACCAACTGCACCCCCCGCTCGGCGATGGTGCGGGCGGCCATCGCCTCCAGCTCGGTGCCGATCTCGTCGATGATGATGACCTCCGGCATGTGGTTCTCCACCGCCTCGATCATGACGGCGTGCTGCAGGGAAGGGGTGGGCACCTGCATCCGTCGGGCGGTGCCGATGCCGGGGTGGGGTATGTCGCCGTCGCCGGCGATCTCGTTGGACGTGTCCACTACGATGACCCGCTTGCCCAGCTCATCGGAGAGGTAGCGGGCGGCCTCCCGCAGGAGGGTGGTCTTGCCCACGCCGGGGCGGCCCAGGAGGAGCAGGCTCTTGCCGGACTCCAGCAGGTCCTGGATGATGCGCACAGTGCCGTAGACGGCGCGACCGACGCGGCAGGTGAGGCCGACGATGCGCCCCCGCCGGTTGCGGATGGCGGAGATGCGGTGCAGCGTCCGCTCGATGCCAGCGCGGTTGTCGGTGGTGAACTCGCCGATGCGGGAGGTGACGTATTCGATGTCCTCGTGGGTGACCTCGCGCTCGCTGAGGGTCACCTCCCTGCCCGGGTAGCGGGCCTGGGGCCGGCGCCCCAGGTCCATGACTATCTCCAGCAGCTCGAAGTTATCGTGGCGCCGGCGGAGGGCGTCGGCGATGTGGGGCGGCACTACTGCCAGCAGGGCGTCCAGGTCGTCAGTTATCCTCAACACGGCTCAGCTCACCGGGATAGCTCCCTCTATGCGTTCTGGCTCCGGGACGGCGCGGGGGACGGGCCGCAGGAGGTAGCTGGCCAGGGTGACGTACTCCCGGACCGGGCTGGCCCCTCGCTGTTCCAGGGCGGTCAGCAGGTGGGGCTGGTAGGAGGGCACCAGGCAGAAGGCGGGGCCTTCCCCCGGCAGGTGGGCCAGCGCCTCGTCCAGGAGGGACGCCACCTGCTCCTGGGCCTCCGGGTGGAGGAGGAGGGACAGGAGGGCGAAACCGTCCTGGGCCGCCATATGCAACCAGGCGAGGGCGCGGCCGTCTCTGGCCAGCAGGAGATCGCGGGGGCGGGCCCAGCGCTCCTGGGCGGCCTGCCACTCCCGCAGGGTGACGCCCTCGAGGTAGCGGATGCTGGCGGGGACGACGCTGCTGTAGAGGGCGTAGATGGCGTGCAGGTCGGCGGTGGTGGCGGGCCGGAGGCCGGGCAGGGCCTCGCTGTCCTCCCTCCGCCGCTCCAAGCGGAAGAGATAGTCCCGGCGGTAGGGCACCAGGCCGGCCCGGCAGGCGGCGGACAGGAGGGGGCTGTCAGCGGCGAGGCGGAGGAAGAGCCGCTGCACGCCGTCCAGGGCCAGGTCCTGGCAGGCCGCCCGCAGGAGCCGCACCGCCGTCTCCGCTTCGCCGTCCATCACCATCAGGGAGTCTATCTCGCAGGCGCTGGGGCGGGAGCGGGGGCGGCTGGCCAGCAGGCCCCGCACCTGGGAGCGGCGGAGGCTGATCCAGGCCCGCCGCCTTCGGGAGAAGGGCGGGCAGTGCTCCCAGGCCACCTGAAGGGGGTGGGGGGAGGCCTGCTCCAGGAGGAGCCGCTCCCAGGGCCTGGCCTCGTCCAGGCGCAGGTGGTTGACGGGGGAGGCCAGGATGATGAGGTGGGCGGGGTTCAGGGCGTAGACCGCGGTCATGCCTTGTGGGCCCGCCTCGCCCCTACCATTCTCAGGAAGTAGCGGTGGAAGCGGGTGTCCCGGGTCAGCTCGGGATGGAAGGAGGTGGCCAGTACGTGCCCCTGGCGCAGGGCCACCGGGGTGCCGGCGCCCGCCGGCGGCTGGTCGGGTCCCTGGGGCAGGCGGGCCAGCACCTCCACCCCCTCCCCTACCTCCAGCACCACAGGGGCCCGTATGAAGACTGCCGGGAAGGGTCGCCGGCCTAGCGAGGGGACGGCCAGCTCCACCTCGAAGCTGTCCACCTGGCGACCGTAGGCGTTGCGGTCCACCTCGACGTCCAGCGCCTCCAGGGTGGCGTAGGGCAGGTCCTGCACCCGCTTGGCCAGGACGATCATGCCGGCGCAGGTGCCCCAGGTGGGGAGCCCGGCGGCGATGAGGTCCCGCAGGGGCTCGTAGAGGCCGAAGTCCCGCATGAGACGACAAAAGGTGGTGGATTCACCCCCGGGTATGATGAGGCCGTCCAGTCCTTCGAGGTGCTCGGGCCTGCGGACCTGGACGGCCTCCTGGCCCAGACGGGTGAGGACTTCCTGGTGCTCGAGAAAATCGCCCTGGAGGGCCAGAATGCCTATGCGCGCCATAGTCCCTGCATCGTCTATTTTAGCACAAGCCCCGCCCTGTGGGGTGGGGGCCCGGGGCCGCCGGTCGGCGGGCGCCAGAGAGCTAGGCCGCGGCTCCCGCTGGAGAAACGCCGATATTTTACGAGAATGTAACATATTCGTAACCGGCCGGTAACCCCGCTTGCCCGCTGCGGCGCCACTCTATGGGCTGGAGTAGTCTCCCCGCGCCCCTGGAGGAGACCATGGACAGCGGCGATACCGCCTGGGTGCTGGCCTCGGCTGCCCTGGTGCTCCTCATGACTCCGGGCCTCGCCTTCTTCTACGGCGGCCTGGTGCGAGAGAAGAACGTCATCGCCACCATCATGCAGGGGTTCAGCATCATCGCCGTCGTCTCCCTGCTCTGGGTCTTCTGGGGCTACAGTCTGGCCTTCGGGCCGGACCACGGCGGCTTCATCGGCGATCTCTCCTGGTTCGGGCTGCGCCACGTGGGGAGCGAGCCCGGTCCCTACGCCGCCACCGTGCCCCATCTGGCCTACATGGCCTTCCAGCTCATGTTCGCCATCATCACGCCCGCCCTGGTGACGGGCGCCTTCGCCGAGCGGGCCAAGTTCAGCACCTTCCTGGTATTCGTCGTCCTCTGGTCCACGCTGGTCTACGCTCCCATCGCCCACTGGGTGTGGGCGCAGAACGGCTGGCTGGGCGTCCTGGGCGGCCTGGGAGCCTACGATTTCGCCGGCGGGACGGTGGTCCACATCAACTCGGGGGTGGCGGGGCTGGCGGCGGCCCTGGCCTTCGGCAAGCGGCTGGGGCTGGGGCGGATGCCCATGGAGCCCCACAACGTCCCCTACGTGGTGCTGGGGGCGGCCCTCCTCTGGTTCGGCTGGTTCGGCTTCAACGCCGGCAGCGCCGTGGCGGCCAACGCCTCCGCAGCCAACGCCTTCGTGGTCACCAACACGGCGGCGGCCGCCGCCACGGTGGCCTGGCTGGCCATGAGCTGGGCCTACCAGGGTGTGCCCAGCGTCACCGGAGCGGCCACCGGGGCCGTGGCGGGGCTGGTGGCCATAACCCCGGCCTCCGGCTTCGTGGGGGCCTGGGACGCCGCCGATGGCTACCTCAACGCCCTGCCCGCCACCATCATCGGCGCCGGGGCGGGCGTCCTCTGCTACCTGGCGACGCGCCTGCGGGGCTGGCTGGGAGTGGACGACGCCCTGGATGTCTGGGCCGTCCACGGCATCGGCGGCACCTGGGGCGCCCTGGCCACCGGCATCTTCGCCACCGCCCTGGTCACGGAGACGGCCGGCTTCCGGGGCGGCATCGGCGGCGTCATAGACGGGCGGCCGGAGCAGCTCCTGGCCCAGCTGGCCAGCATCGGCGCCACCTGGGGCTACTCCTTCGTCATGACCTTCGCCATCCTCAAGCTCCTGGACTGGACCATGGGCCTGCGCGTCTCCCCCCGGGAGGAGCTGGTGGGGGTGGACCTGGCCGAGCACGGGGAGCGCGCCTACGCCCGCTAGAGGGACGCCATGAAGAAGGTGGAGGCCATCATCCGCGAGGAGAAACTGGGCGATGTCAAGGACGCCCTGGACCGCATAGGCATCCTGGGCCTCAACTTCGTGGAGGTGAGGGGGAGGGGGAGGCAGCGGGGCCAGACCTACTGGCGAGGCGCCGCCAGCTATATGGCAGATACCCTCCCGAAGGTGAAGCTGGAGGTGGTCATCAACGACGAGGATGTGGAGCGGGTCATAGATGCCATCGTCAAGGCCGCCTGGACGGGCGATGTGGGCGATGGCAAGATCTTCGTCATCCCCGTGGAGGAGGTCGTCCGGGTGCGGACGGGGGAGAGGGGAGCCGATGCCATTTGAGGTGCGCTGCTTCAAGAATCTGGACTGGCACGAGGGGGACACCGCTAGCCCCCGCTACTTCTTCGAGGTGGGCCTGGGCCACGTCCTGCCAGGGGAGGGGCGCATAGCCCGCCTCCCCGTCTACTGGCGGCCCAACCCCGGCCGCCACCCCATCCTGAAGGAGGTCTACTGGACGCCGGTGGCCGCCCTCCGCGTGGAGAAGGGGAATCTGGCCGCTCTGGAGCGCGCCGTGCCGGAGACGGTGGCCTCCCTCGTGGAGCACGGGACGCTGCCCTACTACTACGTCACCACTCCCCAGGGGGACTTCCCGGCCTACCTGGTGCGCGGCCGCCTCCTCCTCAAGCTGGAGGCCGCCACCTTCACCGGACGCGACATCGGCGAGCTGTGGCAGCAGCTCGGCGACTATCTGATGGCGGCCAGGAAGATAGGCGCCAGGGAGGAGGTGACCGTGAGCCTCCTCCTGTGGAAGGACCTGCAGGTCTATCCCGCCGCCCTCGCCCTGCGGGACGGCAGGGTCTGGCTACCCCTCTTCCGTCACGGGGAAGGCGACTCCCTCCGCCTCATCTACGATGTCATCGGCCAGCCCTCCCGCTTCCTGGGCGTGGAGGAGCTCTTCGGGCTCCGCCGGGAGGTGGCGCAGTCCCTGATGGAGGCCCGTGCCATCCCCGCGCCGGGCGCCCTCAAGGTGGACCAGATGCAGCCGGAGGTCTGGGAGCGGCTGCAGCCCCTCCTGAAGCCCACCCCCTATGTCCTGGCCTATGAGGAGGACGGCCAGCGACGAGAGCTCCCGGTCTACGAGGCGGCGGGCGAGTTCGTCGCCCTGCAGCGGGCCAGCCACGCCCGCCTCATCTTCGCCGCCGACCTGGAGGAGCTGGCCCGCCTCGTCTATCAGGACCTGGCCCAACGGGGGGCCGTGGGCAGCCCCTCTCTCCTCACCCTGGAACAGAGGCGGAGGTGATGGGCCATGACGGAGGCGCGTCCCCTCTCTTCCCTGTTGTGGCTGCTGGCCTGGGCTGTGGGCTGGCCCGTCCTCCTGCCGGTGGCGGCCGCCCGCTACACCAAGGTGGGCCCCAACGAGGTCCTCATCGTCAGCGGCCGCCGCCGCACCGTGGTGGATCGGGAGGGCCGGCGGCGCACCCTGGGCTACCGCGTCATCTGGGGCGGCGGCACCGTGGTCTGGCCCATCATAGAGCAGGCCCGCCGCCTCTCCCTGGAGCTGATGGGGCTGGAGGTCAAGACGCCGGAGGTCTACACCGTCCATGGCGTCCCCGTGGCGGTGGACGGCGTCGCCCACGTCAAGGTCAGGGGGGACGAGGAGGCCATCCAGGCCGCCGCCGAGCACTTCCTCTCCCGTCCCCAGGAGGAGATCATGAAGACCGCCCTCCAGATAGTGGAGGGGCACATGCGGGCCGTCCTGGGCACCATCTCCATAGAGGAGCTCTACACGCAGCGACGGGAGTTCGCCGAGAGGGTCAAGGAGCTGGCCAGCCGTGACCTGGCCAAGATGGGGCTGGAGATCGTCTCCCTCACCATCCGCAATATCAACGACCCCCGCGGCTACCTGGAGGCCCTGGGCCGCCCTCGCACCGCCCAGGTGAAGCGGGACGCCATCATCGGCGAGGCCAGGGCCGACGAGGAGGCCAAGTCCTACCGCTACCAGGTGGACACCAAGATAGAGGAGGCCCGCCGCGACTACGAGCTGAAGCGGGCGGAGGTGGAGGCCGCCATCAACCAGCGCCGCGCCGAGGCCGACCTGGCCTACGACCTCCAGCGCTTCAAGACCGCTCAGCTCGTCAAGCGGGAGGAGGTGCAGCTCGGCATCCTGGAGAAGGAGCTGCAGACGGAGCTAGAGGAGAAGGAGATCCTCCGCAAGGAGCGGGAGCTCATGGCCACTGTCATCCGTCCCGCCGAGGCGGAGCGCCAGCGCATCCAGGCCCTGGCCGAGGCGGAGCGCTACCGCCTGGAGGCGGAGGCCCAGGGGGAGGCCGAGGCGCTGCGGGCCCGCGGCCTCGCCGAGGCGGAGGTCATCAGGGAGAAGGGCCTCTCCGAGGCCCAGACCATGGACCGCAAGGCCGATGCCTGGGCCCGCTACAACCAGGCCGCCGTCACTGAAGTCCTGGTCAACGTCCTCCCCAAGATGGCCGAAGCCGTGGCCGCCCCCCTCGCCCGCACCGAGCGCATCGTCGTCATCTCCGGGGGAGGCGACTCCACCGGCGCCAGCAAGGTCACCCGGGACGTCACCGAGGTCATCGCCCAGCTACCGCCCATCGTCGAGGCCCTCACCGGCGTCAAGCTGGAGGAGCTGCTCAGGCGGCTGCCCGGCCTCAAGGGCGCCGACCAGGCCCCCGCTCCCCAGCAGCCGCAGCCGGAGGATGGCCAGCAGTGACCGCGAGCGAGGAGGGGAGAGCGGTGGAGAGAAGGCCCCGGACCCCTGCTGACGTCATCGCCCTCTGCCGGGAGGGGGACGTTAAGATGGTGGACCTCAAGTTCACCGACCTCCCGGGCACCCTGCAGCACTTCTCCATCCCCGCCAGGGCCCTGGACGAGACGATCTTCAGCGAGGGTATCGGCTTCGACGGCTCCTCCATACGGGGCTTCCAGCACATCCAGGAGAGCGACATGCTCCTGGTGCCCGACCCGGCCAGCGCCTTCCTGGACCCCATCTACCGCGTCCCCACCCTCTCCATCATCTGCGACGTGCGCGACCCCGTCACCCGCGAGCGCTACTGGCGGGACCCGCGCTACATCGCCCAGAAGGCGGAGCGCTACCTGGCGGAGACCGGCATAGCCGACACCGCCTACTTCGGCCCCGAGGTGGAGTTCTTCATCCTCGACGCCGTCCGCTTCGACCAGAACGAGCACGAGGGCTACTACGCCATCGACTCCGAGGAGGGGGCCTGGAACGCCGGCCGCCCGGGAAAGAACCTGGGCCACCGCCCCCGTTACAAGGAGGGCTACTTCCCCGCCCCGCCGGTGGACAGCCTCCAGGACATCCGCTCGGAGGCCGTCCTGAAGATGCTCCAGGCCGGCATCGAGGTGGAGGTCCACCACCACGAGGTGGCCACCGCCGGCCAGGGCGAGATAGACATGCGCTATCAGACCCTCACCCGCATGGCCGACCAGGTCATGCTCTACAAATACATCCTCAAGAATGTCGCCCGGGAGCACGACAAGACCGTCACCTTCATGCCCAAGCCCATCTTCGGCGACAACGGCTCCGGCATGCACGTCCATGTCAGCCTCTGGAAGAACGGCGAGAACCTCTTCTACGACCCGGAGGGCTACGCCCAGATGAGCCTCCTGGGCCTCTACTTCATCGGCGGGCTGCTGGCCCACGCCCGCGCCCTCTGCGCCCTCATCGCCCCCACCACCAACTCCTACCGGCGGCTCGTCCCCGGCTTTGAGGCCCCCGTCAACCTGGTCTACTCTCAGCGCAACCGCTCCGCCGCCGCCCGCATCCCCGTCTACTCGCGCAGTCCCGCCGCCAAGCGGGTAGAGTTCCGCCCGCCCGACCCCTCCTGCAACCCCTACCTGGCCTTCGCCGCCATTCTCATGGCGGGGCTGGACGGCATCCTCAACGAGATGGACCCCGGCGACCCCCTGGACACCGACGTCTACGAGCTACCCCCCGAGGTGGCCGCCGCCATCCGCACCGTCCCCGGCAGCCTGGAGGAGGCCCTGCGTGCCCTGGAGGAAGACCATGACTTCCTCCTGCGGGGCGGCGTCTTCACCCATGACCTCCTCCAGACCTGGACGGAGTACAAGCGGAAGCGGGAGATAGACCCCATCCGGCTCCGCCCCCACCCCTACGAGTTCTACCTCTACTACGACGTCTGACCGTCCGCCGCAGCGGAGGGGGCCCCACCACGCCTCCCCCGCTGGGGCTCTTGCAATCTTCCAGCATCCTCACTATATTAGCGGTGACTTTTGCCATTACATGGTGAGCTTTTCTCGGGGGGAGGAGGCGGGGAGGCCCGGTGCTGAGGCGCACCGCCCGCCGAGATGGCCAGGTGCCCGTGCGCCGGGGAGCGGGACATGGACCAAACGAACAGAGACGCGGCCCGAGGAGACCGAGACTCGGACGAAGAGGTGAAGGCTATGAGTAGACTCTCCAGGCACTGGCTCCTGGCCCTGGTGGCAGGAATGGCCTCGCTCGTCCTCGCCGCGTGCGGTGGCGGCCAGGAGGGAGGCACCCCCACCAAGCCCCCCATCAGCATAGGCACCACCTACGACGGCACAGGCCCTGTGGCCGTCAACGAGATACCCCTGCGTCAGGGCTGGGCGGACTACATCAGCCTGGTCAACAGCAGGGGCGGCGTGGACGGCCACCCTATCAACCTCATCGATATCGAGTTCGGCTACGAGGTGCCCAGGGGCGTGGACGCCTATGAGCAGTTGAAGCGGCAGGGAGTGGTGATGTTCTTCGCCGGGGGGACGCCCCTCATCGCCGCCCTGGCCGACCGCTGCAACGCCGACAAGATCCCCTGTCTCTCCATCGGCTTCGGCATCGCCGCCTCGGCCAACGGTCAGAAGTTCCCCTACGTCTTCCCCGTGGCAGCCAGCTACTGGAGCCAGGCGGGGGCGGCGGTGAAGTTCATCCTGGACCAGTGGCAGAGGGAAGGGCGGCCTGGCAAGCCCAAGATCGCCTATATCTACAACGACGCCCCGGCCGGCCGCGAGCCCCTGGAGGTGCTGCGGCGCCTCGCCCAGATCGAGGGGTTCGAGTACAGGGAGTTCGCCGTGCCGCCCCCTGGCCTGGACCAGACGGCCCAGGCGCAGGACATCGTGCAGCGATACCGGGCTGACTGGGTCATTGCCCACACCTACGGGCGGCCTGCCTCCGTCACCATCACCGCCCTGAAGCAGCTCGGCTTCCCCCTGAACCGGGTCATCGGCCTGGTCTGGTCGGTGGCCGACGACATCATCCAGGCGGCCGGCGGCTGGCAGGCCACGGAGGGCTACTACGGCATCCACTTCGCCAATGTGGGGGCGGAGATACCCATCCTGCAGGAGATCCGGCAGATGTACACCCAGCAGGGGAAGACGCCCCACGACTTCCTGAACCGGGCCGACACGGTGTACCTGCGGGGCCTGGCCATCGGTGCCGTGATGGTGGAGGCGATCCGCAACGCCCTGGAGAAGCACGGCTACCCCCTGGACGGCACCAAGGTGAAGGAGGGGCTGGAGAGCATCCGGGGCGATCTGTCGGGCCT
>DAOTWZ010000078.1:0-9097 GCA_034435615.1 Dehalococcoidia bacterium | reverse complement strand
CCACACCCCGCACGACTTGCATGCGTAAGGCGCGCCGCCAGCGTTCACCCTGAGCCAGGATCAAACCCTCGCTCAATAACGGTTCCGCTTCTCTTGGCTAAAGGCTCGTTCGGACGGGGACCTCTTCCTTCCGCTATTCAGTTGTTAAGGTGCGGGGCTGGTTGTCCCCTCGCGGGACGCCCATCAAGGATACTGTCCCTTGCGGGCGCTGTCAAGGCGGGCCCACCAGGGCCCTCTCAATGGGGTCTTTCTATGACTGATGATAGACAGGGGGCGGGCGGCTGTCAAGCCTCGCTCTCCCGGGGAAGACGGCGGGCCCGCAGGTGGAGAACGCGGCGGGTGGCGGGGCCTACGGCCGCCCGCTCGTCCACCCGCAGCCCTACGGCCCAGGCGATGCCCCAGGGGCAGCGGAGGAGGGGGAGGCGGTCCCTCTCCTCCCGGGGCACCTTGGCGTCCACCATGATGTCTTGGAGCTTCCTCTCACCCCCCAGGCCCAGGGGGCGCAGGCGGTCGCCCGGGCGACGGCTGGTGAGCAGGAGGGGGCCGCCCAGGGCGTCGGCGTCCAGGTAGGCCTCGTAGGGGTCGGTGGTGAAGGAGGAGGGCGGGGGCGGCACCACCTCGGCCTCGATGGCCCAGCCGTCCACCTCTGTCAGGCCGGGGACGCGCAGGGGGGTATCGGGCAGGGGCGGGGCGGCGGGCGGCGGCCCCAGCCTCAGCTCCAGGGACTCGGCGGTGGCCCGGGCGCGGACGCCGGAGGGGAGATGGAGGCCCCCGCGGCCACGGGCAATGAGGCGCTGGAGGCCCAGGGTGTGGACGGCCGCCAGCTCCGCCCCCGGCCCGGCCAGGTGGCGGTAGGCCCGCCGCAGGAGCCGGGCGCTGAGGGCGGGGGAGAGCTCCAGGAGGCCCTGGCGGGGGAGGCGCACCGCCTCTTCGCTGGGCTGGGCCAGACGCTCCCAGGCCCGCTCCGCCTCCGCTTCCAGGTGGGCCACGGCCTGGCCGGCGATGGCAGCCAGGCGGACCAGGGAGTCGTCCAGGCGGGGGTTGAGGCGGCGGAGGAGGGGGAGCGCCTGGTGGCGGAGGCGGTTGCGCAGGGGCTCCAGACTCTCGTTGGTAGGGTCGCGGCGGGGCTGGAGGCCAGCCAGGGCGCAGTAGCGCTCTGTGTCCTGCCGCCACAGGCAGAGGAGGGGGCGGGCCAGGGCTGGCCCCTCCCCCAGAGGCCAGGGGGAGCGGGGGCGCATCCCCGTCAGGCCGTCCAGGCCACTCCCTCGTAGCAGGTGGAGGAGGACGGTCTCTGCCTGGTCGCTGGCGGTGTGGCCCACGGCGACAACGGGGGCGCCCAGGGCGCGGGCCGTCTCCCCCAGGAAGCGGTAGCGGAGGTGGCGGGCCGCCTCCTCCAGGGAGAGGCGGCGGGCGCGAGCGTAGGCTGCGGTATCGCCGGCGCCGTGGTGGAGGGGGAGCCCCAGGGAGCAGGCCAGCTCCCGGGCGTAGGCCAGGTCTGCCGCCACCTCCTCCGGCGGGCGGAGGCCGTGGTCGAAGTGGGCCACGGCCAGGTGGAGGTCCAGGTCGTCCCGCAGGCGGTGGAGGAGCAGGAGGAGAGCGGAGGAATCGGGGCCGCCGGAGAGGGCCACCAGGACAGTCTCGCCAGGGAGGAGGACGCCCTCCTCCTGGAGGAACTGGCGGACTCGACGCTCGATGGCCCGGGCGGCCCGCTGGCCGCCGGGGCCGGGGGCCTGGGTGGCCATGGCTATCGGCGGCTCAGGGGAGGAGACCTCTCCACCAGGGGCTGGTCTCGCCGCCGGGCCCCGGCGTGGCCGACGGCGTGGGCGGCGGCGACACGATGACGATCCCCTTCTCCCCCTTTCGCACCAGCCCCAACTGCTGGCGGGCCATCAGCTCCACGAACTCGTCCGAGAGCATGTACTGGCGCAGCGCCTCCAGCTCCCGGTGCTCCTCCTGGAGCTGTCGCACCTCCTCCCGCAGACGTTCTTCCCGCTGGCGCAGCTCGTGGGCCCTGAGGGCGCCGATGGCCCCTGTCACCAGGAAGTAGACCACGGCCACCGCCGCCACGGCCACCACGGCGCGGATGATGAAGGCCTGACGGTCGCTCTGGGGCTCCCGGCGCGCCCTCTCTCTCATTCTACCCAGGGGGCGGAGGGCCCCTCCTCCAGGTGGCAGGTGTCATTGAAGCGGACTAGGGTCACCGCCTCGCCGTCCAGCTCCAGAACGGAGACGGCGGCCACGCCGTGGCGCAGCCGGCGGAAGGAGCCCAGGGGCATCCCCAGCGCCCGAGCGAGGAGGCTGAGGATGACGAAGTTGTGGGTGACCACGGCCACCGTCTCCCCCTGGTGGGCGGCGGCGATGGACTGGATGGCCCGCCAGGCCCGCTCCTGGACAGCCGCCAGCCCCTCCCCGCCAGGCAGGGCCATGGAGGCGGCCTCCGGGCTCAGCCAGCGCTGCAGGAGGCCGGGGAAGCGCTCCCGCACCTGGGCGTAGGTGAGCCCCTCCGCCTCGCCGATGTCCATCTCGATGAGCTCCGGTAGGGTCTGGACGGGGAGGCCGTGGACGGCAGCGATGGCCATCGCCGTGTCCAGACAGCGCTGGAGAGGGCTGCTGTAAATGGCGGCGAAGGGCTCCCGGGCCAGGGCGCCGGCCAGGCGCCGGGCCTGCTCCCTCCCCTTCTCGTTGAGGGGGATATCGTAGCGGCCCAGGGCGCGCCCCAGCCGGTTGTATTCCGTCTCGCCGTGGCGGACCAGGAAGAGTCGCACGCTTTCAAGATAGCGCAGGGCGCAGGGCCAGGCCAGGGTTTTTATGGTGAGCTACTGGGCGGTCCAGCCGCCGTCCATCACCAGGGCCGCTCCCGTCATGAAGGAGGAGTCGTCGCTGGCCAGGAAGAGGATGCCCCGGGCGATCTCCTCCGGTCTGGCGTAGCGCCCCAGAGGCGTGTTGGCGGTGATCCAGCGCGCCATCTCCTCGTCCTCCAGGGCGGGCCGGGTCAGGGGCGTCTCCACCCAGCCAGGGCAGATGCAGTTGACCCGCACCGTGGGCGCCCCGTCCAGCGCGAACTGCCGCGTCAGGCCGATGACGCCGTGCTTGGAGGCGGTATAGGCGTGGCCGAAGCCGCCGGGCATGCCGGGCACGCGCGCCCCCACCAGACCGGCCATGGAAGCCACGTTGACGATGACGCCGCCCCCCTGTCCCTGCATGACCGGGAGGGCGTGCAGGCAGCCGTAGTAGACGCCCGCCAGGTTGACGCCGATGACCTGCTCCCAGCCGTAGCGGGGGCCGCCCACGCCGGCGTTGTTCACCAGGATGTCCAGCCGCCCGAAGGCCTCCTGCGCCGCCTCGATGGCTGACTTCACGTCCCCCTCCTTGGAGGTATCGGTGCGCAGGAAACGGACGGCATGTCCCTGCTCGGCCAGCTCCTGGGCTATGGCGGTGCCGCGTCCCTCGTGCACCTCGGCGAGGATGAGCTTCGCTCCCTCGACGGCGAAGAGGCGGGCGGTGGCCCGGCCGATGCCCGAACCGGCCCCGGTGATGACGGCGACCTTCCCCTCCAGCTTCATCTCCTCGCTCCTTCGGCTCGTTCTCGGTCGTTTGTAAATGGTAACAGAGGGCGACTGCCTTCGGCAGCTTGCTAGCCAGTCCATCCCGAGGCCATAATGGGCTTAGCGCCATGAGCAAGCTCAGCCAGCTCATACGCAAGGCCAGCCGGGTGGAGCCTCCTCCCCTGGGCTTCGGCGCCGTGAGTCGGGAGGCCACGGCCAGCATGTTGCTGCTGGCCCGCTTCCCCGCAGGGCCGGGTGAGCGTCTGCGGGAGGCGGCCTCACGCGGCGTGGACGCCGTGCTGGTGGACGGGGAGGGGGCCGCCTCCGCCGCCAGTATACTGAAGGAGCTGTCCCTCCCCTGGGGAGCCCTCCTGCCGGAGGCGAGACGGGAGGCGCTGGGGCCGCTGCAGGAGGCCGGCGTGGACTTCCTGGTCTTCGGCGAGGGCAGCGAGGCCTCCCTCTTCTGGGAGGAGGGGCTGGGCCTCGTCCTGGCGGCGCGGGAGGAGTCCTCCGACGTGGAGCTGCGGCTCCTGGAGTCCCTCCCCCTGGACGCCCTCTGGGTGCCGGCGCCGCCGTCTCCTCTGACGGTGGCCCGGCAGCTAACCCTGCGGCGCTTCTCCGGGCTGGCCCGCCTGCCCCTGCTGGTGGAGGTGAGGCCGCCGGTGGACGCTGCCTACCTGCGGGGCCTGCGGGACGCCGGTGTGGTGGGCATCGTTGTGGACGGCGAGGCGGCCTGGGAGGAGATACCATCCCTGCGGCAGACGGTGCAGTCCCTCCCGGCGCGGGGCCGACGGCGAGAGGAGCGGCCGGAGCCGGTGCTGCCGGCGGCCACGCTGCTCAGGGCCCCCCAGCCGGAGGAGGAAGAGGAGTAGCCCTCCCCTACCCTGACATTGACGTTAGGGGCCGGGATGCCTATAGTATAGGGACTAACGGGCGGCAAGGAGGGCAAGGTGCCGGACGTCAAGGAGGCCTACTTCCAGATAGGCGAAGTCGCTGAGCGGGCCGGGGTCAGCCAGCGGACCATTCGCTTCTACGAGGAGAAGGGACTGCTGCGGCCCCCCGCCCGCATGGAGGGGGGCTTCCGCCTCTACACCGAGGAGGACATCCGCCGCGTCAAGCAGATCAAGAAGCTGCAGACGCTACTGGGCGTCAGCCTGGCCGAGATCAAGGAGATGGTGGAGGCCCAGGACGCCCTGAGGGCGCTCAGGGCCCAGTACCGCCCGGACGCCCCCGCCGGGGAGAAGCTGGAGCAGCTCCGTCAGGCTACCGAGGTGGTCCAGCGTCAGTACGATATCGTTCGGAACAAGGTGGAGCAGCTCCTGGAGATGAAAGGCCAGCTCGAGGAGTGGCTGCGCACCTTCGAGCGCTGGCGCCGTGACCTGGAGCGGGAGGCGGCGGAGCGGGAGCAGTCTTAGCCCCCGGCCCGCTCTACCTTCGCCTCGCAGCCCTTTTCTCCTCGTCCCTACTCCTCCCACAGCGCCGCCATCACCAGGGCGCCCGAGCGCACGGGCCGCCCCTGCCGCAGCTCTGGCTCATGGCGCAGGCCCCTCAGCGGAGGTGCTGGAAGGCCCCGGGGCGCCCGGGCCCTGGGCGGCAGCCGGGGCCTCCGCCGCGCCCCGTCCCCGCTGCGGCGGGCGGCCAGTGGAGGCGGCCCGTCCGGCGGACGGTGCTGGAAGCTCATGGCGTCCTCCTCACTCGTACACGGCGATGACCACGCCCTCGGCGGGGTTGGCCTCCTCGGGGAGGGCCAGCAGGCAGCGGCGGCCGGCCACCACCTCGGCGGCCGGGATGCTGCGGGCCACCCGCACCCCCTCCAGCCAGACGGAGAGGGAACCCGCCACCTGCACCGTCGCCCGGTAGGCCGCGGGATCGAATGCCCTGACGACGCCGCGCAGCAACTCCACCCTCTACCCCCCTAGGGCCGGCCCAGGGCCAGACGCTGCTCGTAGACGCCCTTCCTGGCGTCGTAGCGGAGCGTCAGCCCCCGGACGCGTCGGGCGCCCAGGGGGCCCAGGGCCGGGTCGTCCACCGTCACCACATCGTAGAGCTCCAGGCCGCAGTTGACGGGGGCCGTGACCTCGCCCCCCTCCGAGGCGATGGTGTGACGCCGCAGCTCCGCCAGGGCGCGGCGGCTGGCCTGGGTGCCGCTGGTCAGGTTGGCATCGTGGAGCTGGAGCAGGCGGTCATAGGTCTGACCGATCTCCTCCCACCGGAACTCCTCCCAGAAGATGCCCTGGCCGAAGACCTGGACGCGGTTGGCCTCCGGGGCGGCGAAGCGGTAGCGCCCCTCCCTGATGGGGTGCTGGGGGCCGTAGGCGTAAGTGGGGGACTCGTCCTCTCGCGGCTCCTTCAGGTAGACGTAGGGGCCGCCCAGGAGGGCCACGTCCGGCAGAAGGGCCAGCAGGCGGCGGACCGCCAGCAATCCCGATTCCCCCGGCTGCACGGAGAAGGCCGGATAGAGATTGGCGGCCAGCCAGGAGAAGCTGCGAGCGGTGAAGCGGAGGCCGGCACGGGCGAAGAGGGCCTGCAGAATGGCGAAGACCGCCCTCTGGCCGGCCGTCCATACGAACTGCCGGCGGGCCCGCCAGCGGGCCAGGAGCCCCCAGGCCGTCTCCCCCTCCACCAGGAGGAGGCCCCGGCCGCCGACGCCCTGGCGCTCCACCGCCTCGATCCAGTAGCTGGGGCCGGGAGAGGCGAGGGGCCCGGCCGCCGTCAGGTAGCCCAGGCCCAGGGAGACCTCGCTCCCGGGGGCGATGAGGCTGCCCTCCCCGCTGTAGCGGCCGTCCTCGTTGCGGAGGAGGAGGCGCAGGCTGCCGCCGAAGGGCCGCTCCGTGGCCTCCAGGGCCAGGACATCGGCGCTGACGTCCGTGTCCGCCTTCGCGTAGAGGGCCCGCCAGACGCCGGCAGGGTGGGAGAGCCAGACGGCGTCGCCCCCCACGGCCACGGCTACGCCCTCCGCCAGGTCTATGGCCTCCGGGAAGGGCTCCCGCCACAGGTTGTCGGCGAAGTCGCTGTCCAGGGCGGTGTAGGTGTGCTGGAGCCGAGTATAAGACTGGTTGCCGCTGTAGGCCTCCACGAAGGTGAGGCGGTAGACGTCTGCCAGGGCCAGAGAGGGGGCGGCGAAGGAGACGCCGGAGCCGGCGTCCGCCCGCTGCACCTCCCGCAGGGCCGACCAGGTTCCGGGGCCCTGGCGGTAACCATCGCCGTAGACGGTGGCCCAGACGCTGGCCCTCCCGGCGCCGTCCGTCCCCGTGACGACGACATCGAAGTCCCGGGCGTAGTGGGCGGCCAGGCCGCTCACGCTGGTCAGACTGTGGGGCCAGGCGGCCGGGCTCCCCCACACGCCGCCGCTCTGGCGAACGTAGAGGACGGCGCTGTCGGTGGCGTAGAGGAGAAGGGCGTCCTCTGGCCCCTTGATGGCCACCGCCAGGCGGCGGGCGCCGGAGGGGGCGGGCACCACCACCGCAGCGGGGGCGAAGCTGGCGCCGTAGTCCTGGCTGCGGCGCGCCACCAGGTTGCCGGAGCCATCCACGTAGCAGAGCAGGACATCGGCGCCGCGGGCGGCCAGGGCTATCCCCTCCTGGCTGGCGGTCGCCAGCGCCGTCCAGGCGGCGAAGTCGCTGCCCGGGCCGGGGCCGCTAAGCCGCTGGTAGTAAAGCTGGCCGCCGGCCACCCGCGCCCGCAGGAGGGAGCCATCGCCCGGGCAGGCGGCGGCGTGAGGGCCGGAGGGCTCGCCCCCGCTGTAGAGGCGGTGGAAGCGCAACCGTCGCACGCCGCCTATGCGGTCGCCGATGTGGACCTGGAGGAAGGGGGCGGCGCTGGCGCTCCGCTGGGCGGCCAGCAGCTCGGCGGGGAGGAAGCGCACCGGTTCACCTCTCCTGGGGAGCCGGCCCGCCAGGGGAGTACAGGCGGCGGGCACGCACGGCGTTGCGACGCCCCAGCCGCTCCAGCCCCCGCTGGAACTGGGCCAGCATCTCCTGGCCCCAAACCAGGTAGCGACGCCACACGTCCTCCCCGCCGACGTTGACCCGGTTGGCGGCATAGCCGGCCCACTCCAGGGCGGCATAGGCGGCGGCTCCTGTTAGCAACAGGTCTTCCAGGTGCGGGGGGATGGTGGAGGTCGTCTCGTCCAGGGTGTGCAGGCGGGTGTAATAGAGGCGCACCTCCTCCGCCGCCAGGGGAGGCTCCCCCAGGAGGAGGGTCAGGGTATCGCCCCAGATGGAGAAGGGGACGTAGCGTGGCGGGTAGCGGTCCACCGGGTACTCCACCGCCTCCACCTCCACCAGCCCCGCCAGGGAGGCGAGGGAGAGCCGGCGGCTCTGGGGCGTGGTCAGGAGGACGGCGCTGGCCTCCTGGGGGATGGCCAGCCCCAGCTCCCGGGCCGCCCGTTGCAGGTGACGATCCAGTTGGTCGTCCGTCCAGCGCTGCCGGGCCGGGTCTTCGTCCCGCAGGTCGCGGCGAAGGCGCTGGCGCAGGTCGGCGAGCCCCATGGCCTCCTCCTCAGCTCAGGCTGGCATAGACGGCGACGCTCAGGCTGCTGGCCTGAGCGGAGACGAGCTTCAGGAAGACGGTGGCCCCCCGCACCTCCGCCTCCAGGCTGGGGCTGCCCAGGGCCAGCTCCTCCTGGGTGAAGCGTCGCCTCGCCCCGGCGAAGTAGCGGCCGGCGGTGGCGTTCCAGACCAGCAACTGCACCTCAAGGGAGGTCAGCCCCACGCTCCCCACCGTGTCGATGTCGAAGCGGACCATGCGGTAGCCGGCACAGTCCACTCCCTGGCTGGCGCTGGTGGGGTCGGCGCTGTCGGGGGCCGTCAGGGGGCCGCGGTGGAGCTGGGGCGTGGTCTGCTCGTAGACCGGCCCCTTGGGGACTCCCTGGGCGTCGATGCGGACGTTGGCCATCTCCTCTCCTCCTGCCTGGCGGGCGCTGGCCGCTACGGCCTGACGCCGGTCAGCCGGGCCAGCTTCACCTTGTTGAAGAGGGCGATGGCGGCGTACCACTTGATGCGGATGCGGGTGGCGTCCTTGCTCTCCAGGCTGCCCACCCGCTCCACCTGGAGGCCGCCGGGGGCGGTGAGGCCAGCCAGGGCACCCTCGCCGAACTGCAGGGCGTAGATGGTGGAGCAGTCATTGCTGGTGCCCACCGTCTGGTTGTCGCTGATGTAGTCCGAGACGCCTATGGGTATGCCATCGTAGAACTGGACCATCTGACCGAACTCGTTGCGGTCCGCCTCCAGGAAGGAGCCGGTGGTGCGGGCCAGGCGGTTGAGGATGCGGCGGCTGCGCCGGCTCATGAGGAGGAGGTCGGGCTTGCCGCCCTTGACGGCGTCTATGAGCTCGTCCAGCTTGTCCAGGGTGAGGGAGCCGCCGTTGGCTCCCATGGAGATGGTCTGGGAGGCGTCGCAGAGCTTGTTGATGCCGTCGAAGGCCTTGGGGTTGGCGGCGCTGTCGCCGTTGATGAAGGTGTCCTCGAAGAGCTGACGCACCGCCTTGGCCTTGAGCTGGACCACCGCCGCCTCCAGGTCCTGCAGGTTGGAGCGGGTGGCCAGCAGGAAGTT
>DAOTWZ010000077.1:0-3116 GCA_034435615.1 Dehalococcoidia bacterium | reverse complement strand
GCCCTCCGCTGGCCGGAGGCCATCGGCCTGGGGGAGATGATGAACTTCCCCGGCGTCATCCAGGGGCATCACACCTGTTTGGACAAGCTCCAGGCCGCCTGGGGCCACCCTCTGGACGGCCACGCCCCCAAGGTGAGGGGCAAGGACCTCAACGCCTACCTGGCCGCCGGCCCCCGCTCCGACCACGAGACCACCCAGCACGATGAGGGGCTGGAGAAGCTGCGCCGCGGCATGTTCCTGATGATCCGCGAGGGCACCACCGAGAAGAACCTGGAGGAGCTGCTCCCCCTCGCCTCCGACGACACCTACCCCCGCTGCCTCCTGGTGGTGGACGACCGCTCCTGCCGCGACCTCCTGCACGATGGCGACGTGGACGCCGTGGTGCGCAAGGCCATCCGCCTGGGCCTGCGGCCCGTCCGGGCCATCCAGATGGTGACCATCAACCCCGCCACCTGGTTCGGCCTGCGAGACCGGGGCGGCATCGCCCCCGGTTACGTGGCCAACCTCATCGTCGCCGACGACCTCTACGACCTGCGCCCCCGCCAGGTCTACTACCGGGGCCAGCTCGTGGCCCAGGACGGCCGCGCCCTCTTCCAGGGGGTGCGGCGCATCCCCCGCTGGCTCCTCCAGACGGTGCGCCCCGTCCCCCTGACGGCGGCCGCCTTCCGCCTGCCGGCCCGCCCCGGCCCTCTGCCGGTCATCGAGATCGTCCCCCGGCAGATCATCACCCGCCGCATCGAGGCGGAGGTGCCCCGGAGGGACGGCTACGCCCTGGCCGACCCCTCTCGGGACATCCTGAAGCTGGCGGTGGTGGAGCGACACCGGGGCACGGGCAACGTGGGCCTGGGCCTGGTGAAGGGCTTCGGCCTCCAGCGAGGGGCCATAGCCTCCTCCTTCGCCCATGACTCCCACAACATCGTCATCGTCGGCGTGGACGAGGAGGACATGCTCCTGGCCTGTCAGGAGGTCTGGCGCATGCAGGGAGGGCTGACGGCCGTGGCCGGGGGGAAGGTGCTGGCCTCCCTGCCCCTGCCGGTGGCCGGCCTCATGTCGCCGCAGCCTCTGGAGGAGGTGGCGGAGGCCCTGGACCGCGTGGAGGCGGCGGCCCGGGAGCTGGGCGCCACCGTCCCCGCCCCCTACGCCGTCCTTTCCTTCCTGGCCCTCCCCGTCATCCCCGACCTGCGGGTGACGGACAAGGGGCTGGTGGACGTCACGGCCGCCCGTCTGCTGGACCTGACCCAGGCGGCCTGAGCCGTGGCGCCCCTGCCGCGTCCCCGGCCCGACGTCCCGGGGCCTCCACGCCGGGGTGCTGGCCCGGGCCCGCCCCCCTCGTCTGGCTGCCAGCCCACCGAGGCCATAGAATCATAAGCGAGACCCCTATGCGCTGGGACGACCTGCGAGAGGTGACGCTGCCCCCCGCCGTGCCGGGCCGGCTCTTCCTCATGGCCATGCCCGGGCGCCAGCGCCCCCTGGAGGGGGACATCGATAAGGCGCTGGCGGTGGGCGTCACCCGCCTCGTCTGTCTGGTGCCCCTGGACGAGGTGGCCGCCAAGTCACCCCGCTACGCCCAGGCCCTGGCCAGCGATGAGCTGCCCTGGCCCGTGGACCTCTTCCCCATCGAGAACGAGCACCGCCCCCGGGAGCTGGAGCCCTTCGCCCGCTTCGTCCTGGAGCTGACGGAGGCGCTGAGGGAGGGAGAACGCCTCCTCCTGCACTGCGCCGCCGGCGTGGGGCGCACCGGCACCGTGGCTGCCTGCGTCCTGGTGGCCCTGGGGCTGGGGCTGGAGGAGGCCCTGGACACGGTGCGCCGCGCCGGCTCCTTTCCGGAGACGGCGGAACAACGGGAGGTCATCGCCTGGTTCGCCGAACGCCAGCGACAGGCGGCGGCCGGCCCCTCGCCGTCCCCGGCGGCGGAGTCCTACGGCCCGGGCCGGCAGGCCCTGGAGGTCCAGGGCATAGACCTGGGCTGGCCCGACGGCTACTGATCCCATGGAGAGCTTCGATTACGTCATCGTCGGCTCGGGCATCGCCGGCCTGTACGCCGCTCTCCCGGCCCGTGAGCACGGCAGCGTCCTCGTCCTCACCAAGGGCAGCATCGACGAGTGCAACACCCGCTGGGCGCAGGGGGGGATCGCCGCCCCCATCGGCCCCCAGGACTCGCCCGAACTCCACCTGCAGGACACCCTGGCCGCGGGCGCCGGCCTGGTGGACGAGGCAGCGGCCCGCGTCCTCTCCCAGGAGGCGGCGGACCGCATCCGTGACCTCGTAGCCCTGGGCGTCCCCTTCGATACGGTGGAGGGGGAGGTGGCCCTCTCCAAGGAGGGCGCCCACAGCGTCCCCCGCGTCATGCACGCCGGAGGCGATTCCACCGGCGCACATATCGAGACGACTCTGGCCCAGGCGGTGCTGCGGGCCGGCATAGCCGTGCGGGAGCACTGCCTGGTGACGGAGATCGTCGTGGACGGGGGCATGGCCGCGGGCCTGCGGGCCCTCGCCCCTCAGGGGGAGCGGCTGGAGGTGGCCTGCCGCTTCCTCGTCCTGGCCAGCGGCGGCGCTGGCCAGATGTACCGCATAACCACCAACCCGCCGGTGGCCACCGGTGACGGCATCGCCCTGGCCTTCCGGGCCGGTGCCCAGGTGATGGACATGGAGTTCTTCCAGTTCCATCCCACAGCCCTGCGCTGGCCAGGAGCGCGTCCCTTCCTCATCTCCGAGGCGCTGCGGGGCGAAGGAGGGGTGCTCCGCAACGTCCGCGGCGAGCGCTTCATGCCCCGCTACGACCGGCGGGCGGAGCTGGCGCCCCGGGACGTGGTGGCCAGGGCCATCGTGGCCGAGATGGCGGCCACCGGCGCCGATCACGTCCTCCTGGACGTGACCCACCTCCCCCCGGAGCGCATAGCCTCCCGCTTCCCCCAGATCTACCGCTTCTGCCTGGGAGTGGGGCTGGACATCACCCGCCAGCCGATACCGGTGGCCCCCGCCGCCCACTACACCATCGGTGGCGTCCGCACCAGCGTCTGGGGGGAGACGACGCTGCCGGGCCTCTACGCCTGCGGCGAGTGCGCCTGCACCGGCGTCCACGGCGCCAACCGCCTGGCCTCCAACTCCCTGCTGGA
>DAOTWZ010000076.1:0-19511 GCA_034435615.1 Dehalococcoidia bacterium | reverse complement strand
CTTATTGCACTTGCTGCAGCCCTGGCCCATCAGCCCTGCCCCCGCCCGCTCTAGGCCGTGATTTGCAAGACAAGCCCGCTGGGCCTTGACGGGTCTCGGGGGCGTGCTAAAATCCGAACTCGGGAGCGGGCGGTTAGCTCAGTGGGAGAGCGCTTGCTTCACACGCAAGAGGTCGCAGGTTCGAGTCCTGCACCGCCCACCATCCTCATCCTCTCCTCATCTGCCCCGGCGATGCAGCGCTGAGCGTCGCTCCTCCGCCTCTCTGGCCGTCAGCCGCAGGTCGTCCATTTTGGCGAAGGCGTAGGGCAGGAAGGCCTCCGGGTCGACCTGGCAGAGGACCTCGCCCCGGGTGTAGATGTCACCCTCGGCGTAGGTGGCCTGGGTGATGCGGCGGACGGGGAGATCGGCCACCGGGTCGTAGGGGGAGTCCAGGAGGGAGATCTCGCCCCGGGCGCGGCGGACCAGCCTCGTGTCGAAATCGGAATGCACCAGGACCAGCAGGGGCGGGTGGTCGAAGCCCTGGCCGTCCGGCCGGGGCAGGAATTTGAAGTGGAAGATGCGGGTGCGACGTCGTCCCGCGGGCAGCTCCTCTCCCAGGGTGGCTCGGAAGCGCATGAAGACGGCGCCGCGGCGCTCCACCTGGCCCGATACCTCGTCGCCCCGCACCTGAAAGGACACGGCAGCCAGCTTCTTGGGCTCGCCGTAGAGCTCCCGGCCGAAGGTGACTGCTTCGGCGGTGGACATGGGCATGGCCAGGCAGTAGTTGCCTTCGATATCGCCATAGCGGGCCCGCAGGAAGAGGGCGGCCCCCAGGAAGCCGCCGACGCAGTCGGAGTCTCCCACCTGGCCGATCCAGGCAGTGGCCAGGGGCTCGCCGGCCGGCTCCAGGGGCGGTGGGAGGAGGGCGCGCAGGACGTCGGCGTCGGTCTCGAACCAGAAGGTGAGATAGCGACCGTCCCAGAAACGGGGCGCGGCGTAGAGGGACTGCAGCTCTCGGATCTCCTCTGGTCGCTTCAGCAGGCGCATCGGTCCACCCCCAGGGCCAGGTTGTATCCCATGGTAGCCTCCCGCGGAGGGTTGTCAAGCTGCGGCGACCGACGTCCGCCCCGGCCCGAACTGCGGCGGGCTGGAAGACCGGGGTTGCCGACCGGACCGGGATGAGGTCGGGCCGTAACCCCGTCCTGCGATCGCCCCCGGGCCGCTTGGCCCCCAGCCCCGCTCCGGGAGTGCCCGTTGCGGGGACAGCGGCGGGCGCGGTCTGCTCACCCGGCTAGCGGCAGGTCACCGAGAACGCCTCGAACTCCACCACCGTCTCGCCGTTGGCATTTGTGGCCACGTGGGCCACGTCCTTCACCTGCACCTTGCGGCCATCGGTCCCCCAGCCCTCGCCGTTGAGGGTGAAGGTGTTGTTGTGGTTCCTCCCGTTGACGTTCTCTCCGAACGATTGTGTGAAGTGGCCGGAGTAGGTCTCGCCGCCCTGTTCCCAGGTGAACCAGCCGTGGAGGGTGCCGGTGATGTGGTAGCGGCCGTCATCGAATGCAGTGGTGTGGAGCACGCCCCGCCAAGTGATGGTGATCAGGGCATCTTCCCCATCGCAGGCCGGGCCCGTGAACGACTCAGTAGACGCTCCGTGCATAGTGTCGGTGGTGGGCGGCTGTGCGAGGACGGAGGCGGGGCCGAACGACAAGAGAGTGACGACCGCCGCTGCAAACAGGACTGCCAGAGGATAGTCCGCCGTGAGCGAATGGTCAATCCCTACGGCCGCCCCTTTGCCCAGGGACCACGGCCCGCGGCAGGGCCTGCGCATGCGGGCAGCCAGGGGCCGCCGGCGATGCAAGCCCTCCGAGGCCTGGGGAAGACTTGCGGAGCGCTCTCGCTGCTTGCGGGGCGGGGGTGGTTGACAAGAGGGGTGGAGCGTGGTAGCCTAGGGGATGATGATCGGACGAGTGTCCCCGTCCGCGTCCCCTGTTCTGTCCCAGCAGCTTTGGTAGCCATTTCCCAGGGCCATATGACTTTTGCCGCGGGAGGAGTGCCCAGTCATGGTGCTAGCTGAGAGCCTCTCCCGGGATGGGCGTGGTCTGCCCAGCCTGACCAAGTCCTACTCCCGGATCCCCGATGTCCTCGAGTTGCCGGACCTGATCCGTATCCAGAAAGACTCGTACCGCTGGTTTCTGGAGGAGGGGCTCCAGGAGCTGCTGGACGAGATCTCGCCCATCCAGGACTACACCGGGGCGCGCCTGGAGATCCGCTTCCAGAAAGAGCTGACTCCCACCCTGGACGATGTGGAGGAGATGGAGGGGCAGGTGCCCCTGGAGGACGTCTACGACAGCCAGGGACGCCTGCTGGCCCGCCGTGGCCGGCCCCTGACGCGGGAGGAGGCCGAGGCCCTCAAGGAGGCCGGCGTGCAGTCCGTGCCCGTGCGCCCCTACTATCTGGAGAGGCCCAAGTTCACGGAGGAGGAGTGCCGGGAGAACAACCTGACCTACTCGGCGCCCGTCCGCGTCAACGTGGGGCTCATCGTCAAGGAGACGGGGGAGATCAAGGAGCAGCAGATCTTCCTGGGCGAGCTCCCCCTCATGACGGACCGTGGCACCTTTATCATCAACGGCGCCGAGCGAGTGGTGGTCTCCCAGCTGGTGCGTTCTCCCGGGGCCTACTTCACCCTGGAGCGGGACCCCACCACCGGCCGCCAGCTAGGCTTCGCCAAGCTGATACCTAACCGCGGAGCCTGGCTGGAGTTCGAGACCTCCCCCCGGGGCGTCATCTACGTCAAGGTGGACCGCCGCCGCAAGCTGCCCGTCACCATCCTGTTGCGGGCCATCGACCAGGACCCCCACATCAGCGACCCTCGCCAGCTGGGGACCAACGAGCGGTTGCTGGTCCTCTTCGCCGACGTGGACACGGACCCCGAGCACCGCTACATCCAGGCCACCCTGGACCGGGACACCGGCTGTCGCAACAAGGAAGAGGCCATCCTGGAGTTCTACCGCCGCATGCGCCCGGGCGACCCTCCCACCATGGAGAACGCCCGCAGCCTGCTGAACAACCTCTTCTTCAACCCCCGCCGCTACGACCTGGGCAAGGTGGGGCGCTACA
The DNA here is from genome assembly GCA_034435615.1 of Dehalococcoidia bacterium. GTDB lineage: Bacteria > Chloroflexota > Dehalococcoidia > SM23-28-2 > HRBIN24 > H17-190. The sequence continues at coordinate 16,415 of DAOTWZ010000076.1, read as the reverse complement.
AGCTCAACAAGAGGCTGGGGCTACAGGCCGATGAGAAGACCCGCATCCTCACCCTGCCGGACCTGGTGGCGGTAGTGAAGGAGCTGATCCGGCTGAACCAGGGCCTCGGCAGGCCCGACGACATAGACCACCTGGGCAACCGGCGGGTCCGCACCGTGGGCGAGCTGGTCCAGAACCAAGTGCGCATAGGCTTTCTGCGCATGGAGCGGGCCATCCGGGAGCGGATGAGCATCACCGACGTGGCCCAGGCCTCCCCGGCCAGCCTCATCAACGTCCGGCCCGTCCAGGCCGCCATACGGGAGTTCTTCGGCAGCTCTCAGCTCTCCCAGTTCATGGACCAGACCAACCCTCTGGCCGAGCTGACCCACAAGCGGCGCCTCTCCGCCCTGGGGCCGGGCGGCCTCTCCCGGGAGCGGGCCGGCTTCGAGGTGCGGGACGTCCACCACAGCCACTACGGCCGCATCTGCCCCATCGAGACGCCTGAGGGGCCCAACATCGGCCTCATCGGCAGCCTGGCCACCTACGGCCGGGTCAACGAGTACGGCTTCATCGAGACCCCCTACCGGCGGGTCTACCGGGAGCTCACCAAGGACTCCCCCCACCTGGTGGGGCGCATCCTGCGGGAGGACCTGTATGACGCCTCCGGCTCCCTCCTGGCCCCCGCCGGCGCCGAGATCACCCAGGAGCTGGCCGACCAGATAGAGAAGCGGCTGCCCGCCGACGCCGTCATCCCGGTGCGGCCCTTTGTCTCCACCGACGTGGAGTACCTCTCCGCCGACGCCGAGGAGCAGTTCGTCATCGCCCAGGCCAACTCCCCGGTGGACGAGCGGGGCCACTTCCAGAGCGAGCGGCTGGAGGCCCGGCAGGGCGGCCACTTCATCTCCGCCACCCCGGACCAGGTGGACTTCGTGGACCTGACGCCCAAGCAGACGGTCTCCGTGGCCGCCTCCCTCATCCCCTTCCTGGAGCACGACGATGCCAACCGCGCCCTCATGGGCGCCAACATGCAGCGTCAGGCCGTCCCCCTGGTGCGGCCGGAGGCCCCCCTGGTGGCCACCGGCATGGAGCTGCGCTCCGCCACCGACTCGGGCCAGATAGTGGTGGCGGAGAAGGACGGCGTCGTCCTCAGCGTCACCGGCGAGGCCATCACCGTCCGCTACGACGACGGCGAGGAGAAGACCTACCGCCTCTTCAAGTTCGTCCGCTCCAACCAGGGCACCTGCCTCAACCAGCGGCCCATCGCCCGCAAGGGGCAGCGGGTGCGCCGGGGCGATCCCCTGGCCGATAGCTGCTCCACCGACGGCGGCGAGCTGGCCCTGGGGCAGAACCTCCTGGCTGCCTTCATGGCCTGGGAGGGCTACAACTTCGAGGATGCCATCATCATCTCCGAGGCCGTAGTCAGGGACGACCGCTACACCTCCATCCACATCGAGAAGTACGAGGTGGAGGCCCGGGACACCAAGCTGGGGCCGGAGGAGATCACCCGGGACATCCCCAACGTGGGCGAGGAGTCCCTGCGCGACCTGGACGAGTGGGGCGTCATCCGCGTGGGGGCCGAGGTCAGGGCCGGCGACATCCTGGTGGGCAAGATAACCCCCAAGGGCGAGACGGAGCTCTCCGCCGAGGAGAAGCTCCTGCGGGCCATCTTCGGCGAGAAGGCCCGGGAGGTGAAGGACACCTCCAAGCGGGTCGATCCCGGCGATTGGGGCCGCATCATCGCCACCCGCTTCTTCGCCCGGCCGGACCCCGGCCACGGCCAGCCCGGCCACCAGTGCCGCTGGCCCCCCTACGCCGAGATAACGGAGCAGATGTCGGTGGGGATCAACGCCCGCGTCGTCGTCTTCGTCGCCCAGCGGCGCCCCATCACCGTGGGCGACAAGATGGCGGGCCGCCACGGCAACAAGGGCGTGGTGGCCCGCATCCTCCCCGTGGAGGACATGCCCCACCTGCCGGACGGCACCCCCGTGGACATCATCCTCAACCCCATCGGCGTGCCCAGCCGTATGAACGTGGGGCAGGTGCTGGAGACCCACCTGGGCTGGGCGGCCAGGCGGCTGGGCTTCCGCGCCATCTCCCCCGTCTTCGATGGCGGCAACCCCAAGACCATCGAGGACGCCCTCTCCCGCGTCTGGCTGGTGGAGCAGGCGGGGGCCCTCCTGCCCGGCCCCTCCGGGAAGCCCAACCCGGTGGGGGAGAACGTGGACTACGAGAAGGCCAGCGCCTGGCTGCGGGAGCAGGGCTACGACCCGGACAAGGTCTTCAGCGACAGCGATGAGCACGTGGGCGAGGCCAAGCGGGCCGCCCTGGAGCTCTGGCTGGAGCAGCAGGGCGAGACCGACGTGCGCGGCCGGCCCATGGCCGAGCTGGACGACAGGGCGGAGCGGCTCCTGATGGAGCGGGGCGTCGCCGCCCCCACCTACGGCCGGCAGGTGCTCATCGACGGCCGCACCGGGGAGCCGTTCCAGCAGCCAGTCACGGTGGGCTACATCTACATGATGAAGCTCATCCACCTGGTGGAGGACAAGAGCCATGCCCGCTCCACCGGCCCCTACTCCCTCATCACCCAGCAGCCCCTGGGAGGCAAGGCCCAATTCGGCGGCCAGCGCTTCGGCGAGATGGAGGTATGGGCCCTGGAGGCCTACGGCGCCGCTCACACCCTCCAGGAGATGCTCACCATCAAGTCCGACGACGTGGTGGGCCGCCAGAAGGCCTACGAGGCCATCCTCAAGGGCGAGGACATCCAGGAGCGGGGCGTCCCCGAGTCCTTCAAGGTCCTCATGCGGGAGCTGCAGAGCCTCTGTCTCTCCGTGCAGCCCCTGAGGGAGGAGGAGCCCGTCAGCCTGCCCGAGACGGCCACCGCCGAGCTGCCTCGCCTGGGCATAGACCTGAGCGGCTTCGAAAAGGAGGAGGAGGTCCTTGGCCCCTGAGACCAACGAGTTCAACGCCGTCCGCATCTCCCTCGCCTCACCGGAGCAGATACGCTCCTGGTCCTATGGCGAGGTCACCAAGCCAGAGACCATCAACTACCGCACCCTGAAGCCGGAGAAGGACGGTCTCTTCGACGAGAAGATCTTCGGCCCCACCAAGGACTTCGAGTGCTACTGCGGCAAGTACAAGCGGGTGCGCTACCGCGGCGTCATCTGCGATAAGTGCGGCGTGGAGGTCACCCGCGCCCGCGTCCGCCGGGAGCGCATGGGCCACATAGAGCTGGCGGCTCCCGTGGCCCACATCTGGTTCGTGCGGGGGACGCCCAGCCGCATCGGCCTCCTGCTCCATATCTCTCCCCGCAACCTGGAGCGGGTCCTCTACTTCGCCCAGTACATCGTCACCAGCGTGGACCCCCAGGCCAAGGAGCGGGTCCTGGGCGAGATCCGCCAGCGGATGGAGAAGGAGCTCCAGGAGCTGGAGGAGCGCTACCAGCAGGCGCTGGAGGCCATCGAGACCGGCGAGGGAGAGGGCAGCGAGCGGGAGGTGGCCGCCCTGCGCCGTCGTATGGAGGAGGAGCGGGAGCAGGTCCGCCTCCGCCACGAGGCAGAGATAGACGACCTGGAGGATCTCACGGACCCCGTCCGTGACGACCAGTGCACCTTCCTCAGCGACCAGAAGTACCGTGACCTCTCCGAGCGCTACCCCGGCGTCTTCGAGGCCGGCATGGGGGCCGAGGCCATCATGGACATCCTCCGCCGCCTGGACCTGGATCGTCTGGCCCAGAAGCTGCGGCAGGAAGTCCTGGGCAGCAGCGGCCAGCGGCGCAAGGTGGCCATCAAGCGGCTCAAGCTGGTGGAGGCCTTCCGCAAGAGCGGCAACAAGCCGGAGTGGATGATCATCACTATCCTGCCGGTGCTGCCGCCGGACCTCCGCCCCATGGTCCAGCTCGACGGCGGCCGCTTCGCTACCAGCGACCTGAACGACCTCTACCGTCGCGTCATCAACCGCAACAACCGCCTCAAGCGGCTCCTGGAGCTGGGGGCGCCAGAGATCATCATCCGCAACGAGAAGCGGATGCTGCAGGAGGCGGTGGACTCCCTCATAGACAACGGGCGGCGGGGCCGCCCTGTCTCCACCGCCGGCAACCACCGGCTCAAGTCCCTGTCCGACCTCCTGCGGGGCAAGCAGGGCCGCTTCCGCCAGAACCTTCTGGGGAAGCGGGTGGACTACTCCGGTCGCTCCGTCATCGTCGTCGGGCCGGAGCTGAAGCTGCACCAGTGCGGCCTGCCCAAGCGGATGGCCCTGGAGCTGTTCAAGCCCTTCGTGATGCACGGGCTGGTGGCGCGGGGCATCGCCCACAACATCAAGTCGGCCAAGCGGATGGTGGAGCGGGCCCGGCCGGAGGTGTGGGACATCCTGGAGGAGGTGGTCAAGGAGCGGCCCGTCCTCCTCAACCGCGCCCCCACCCTGCACCGGCTGGGGATCCAGGCCTTCATGCCCGTCCTCATAGACGGCTCCGCTATTCAGCTCCACCCCCTGGTCTGCGCCGCCTTCAACGCCGACTTCGACGGCGACCAGATGGCCGTCCACGTCCCCCTCTCCCAGCGGGCGGTGGCGGAGGCCCAGCAGGTGATGCTCTCCAGCCACAACCTGCTACTCCCCGCCAGCGGCGAGCCCACCGTCACCCCCACGCTGGAGATCGTCCTGGGGCTCTACTACCTGACCCTGGAGAAGCCCAACGCCAAGGGGGAGTACCGCGAGGACGTCTTCCCGCCCCAGGGCGTCTACGCCAGCTTCGACGAGGCCAAGCTGGCCTACGACATGGGGCTGGTGGACCTCCAGGCCCGCATCCGCGTGCGGGACGCCCGCCTGGGCGGCCAGAGCATCGTCACCACCCTGGGACGCATCCTCTTCAACGAGGTGGTCCCCCCTGAGCTGGGCTTCCGCAACCAGGTGATGGACAAGAAGGCCATCAAGGACCTGGTCACCGAGTGCTACCACAAGCTGGGCGAGGCCCCCACCGCTCTCATGGCCGACCGCATGAAGGAGCTGGGCTTCCGCTACGCCACCCGCTCCGGCATCACCATCTCCATGAACGACCTGAAGGTGCCCCCGGAGAAGGAACAGCTCCTGGAGGAGGCGGACAGGCGCATCGCCGAGATCGAAGAGGAGTACAACCTGGGCCTCATCACCGAGGAGGAGCGCTATGAGAAGGCGGTCCAGGTCTGGCGGGAGACCACCGACCGCATGCAGGAGCTGATCCAGCAGAACCTGGACCGCTACGGTGGCATCTACCTGATGGCCGTCTCCGGGGCCAAGGGTAACATCAGCCAGATAGCCCAGATGGCCGGCATGCGCGGCCTCATGACCGACCCCTCCGGCCGCATCATCGACCACCCCATACGCTCCAGCTTCCGGGAGGGGCTGACGGCGCTGGAATACTTCATCTCCACCCACGGCGCCCGCAAGGGGCTGGCCGACACCGCCCTCCGCACCGCCGACTCCGGCTACCTGACCCGGCGCCTGGTGGACGTGGCCCAGGACGTCATCGTCCTGGAGGAGGACTGCGGCACCACCGCTGGCGTCTGGATGACCCAGCCCAAGGAGGGTGTGGTGATCCAGACCCTGCGGGACCGCATCCTGGGCCGTGTCGCCGCCGCCGACGTGACGGACGCCACCACCGGGGAGGTGCTGGTCCAGCGCAACCAGGAGATAACGGAGGAGGTGGCGGACCGCATCATCGCCGCCCCGGAGATAGAGGTCATGGGGGAGCGCCTGGCGGGCGAGGAGAAGCGGGTCTACGTCCGCTCACCTCTCTCCTGTCAGGCCCGCCGCGGCGTCTGCGTCCTCTGCTATGGCCGTGACCTGGGCCGCGGACGCCTGGTCCACGTGGGCGAGGCGGTGGGCATCATCGCCGCCCAGAGCATCGGCGAGCCCGGCACCCAGCTCACTATGCGCACCTTCCACACGGGCGGCGTGGCCACCGTGGACATCACCTCCGGCCTGCCGCGGGTGGAGGAGCTGTTCGAGGCCCGCGTCCCCAAGGGCGCCGCCGCCATGGCCGAAATCGACGGCTACGTGGAGATCGAGGAGACGGGCGAACACCGGCGCATCCGCGTCGTCAACATCGAGCCCTTCTCGGAGGAGTACGCCCTGCCCGAGGGCGCCCAGGTCCTGGTCCAGGAGGGGCAGCGGGTGGAGGCCGGCCAGGTGCTCGCCCGCCTGGAGAGCGAGGCCGGCGACGGCTCCCTGCCCGTCCCCGCCCAGACGGAGATAGTGGCCCGCACCGCCGGGCAGGTCTCCGCCCTCTCTCCGGAGCGCATCACCGTGACCTATGAGGAGAAGGACCAGCGAGAGTACCTGGTGCCCCTCACCGCCCGGCCACGCGTCCAGCCCGGCGACTACGTGCGGGCCGGCGAGCCCCTGACCGAGGGCCCCCTCAACCCCCAGGATATCCTGCGCATCCTGGGGCCGGAGGCCGTCCAGCGCTACCTGGTGGACGAGATCCAGGCCGTCTACAGCTCCCAGGGCGTCAACATCCACGACAAGCACGTGGAGGTCATCATCCGTCAGATGCTGCGGCGGGTGCGGGTGGACCACCCCGGCGACACCGACTTCCTGCCGGGCGACATCGTGGACCGCTTCCGCTTCGAGGAGGCCAACGCCAAGGCGCTGGCCGAGGGCGGCGAGCCGGCCACGGCCCACCCCGTCCTCCTGGGCATCACCAGGGCTGCCCTCCTCACCGACAGCTTCCTGGCCGCCGCCTCCTTCCAGGAGACCACTCGCGTCCTCACCGAGGCGGCCATAGAGGGCAAGACGGACTATCTGCTGGGGCTCAAGGAGAACGTCATCATCGGCCGCCTCATCCCCGCCCGCGCCCCCATCGTGGTGCCGGAGCAGGAGAGGCCGGCCGGCGTGGCCCCGGCCGCCCAGACCGCCCTCCTCGCCCCCGAGGAGATGGAGGAGGAGACCAGCATGTCCCTGGCCGAGGCGGAGGACGAGGACCTGGAGGAGGAAGAGGAGGAAGGCGAGGAGTAATCGGGGGGGAGCGTTTGGCTACCGAGGGCCGCGGGAGACCCCGCGGCCCTCTTCACTTCAGGGACGGAGGGATAGAGCATGAGCACCACCCGGGCCGATAAGGGCAGCGAGGCCAATCCCTACGTCATGGCCCTGGCCCAGTTCCACGCCGCCGCCGACCGCCTGGGCCTGGACGACGGCCTCCGTCAGGTCATGGCCACCTGCAAGCGGGAGCTGGTGGTCCACTTCCCCGTGAGGATGGACGACGGCTCCATACGCGTCTTCACCGGCTACCGCGTCCAGCACAACCTGGCGCGTGGCCCCGGCAAAGGGGGCATCCGCTACCACCCGGCCGTGGACCTGGACGAGGTGCGGGCCCTGGCCATGTGGATGACCTGGAAGACGGCAGTGGTGAACCTGCCCTACGGCGGCGCCAAAGGCGGCGTGGCCGTGGACCCTCACCAGCTTTCCCTCCAGGAGCTGGAGAACCTGACCCGCCGCTTCGCCACCGAGCTGAGCGTCCTCATCGGCCCCCAGGAGGACATCCCCGGGCCGGACATGGGCACCAACGCCCAGGTGATGGCCTGGATGATGGACACCATCAGCATGCACCGGGGCTACACGGTGCCCGGGGTGGTCACCGGGAAGCCGGTGAGCATCGGTGGCAGCCAGGGACGCCTGGAGGCCACCGGCCGTGGCCTCTTCTACATCGTGCAGGAGGTGGTGGCCCAGCGCCATCTGGACCGGGACGGCCTCACGGTGGCCGTCCAGGGGTTCGGCAATGTGGGCTCCGTCGTCGCCTGGTTGCTGCACCGGGCCGGCTACCGCATCGTCGCTCTCAGCGACACCGCCGGCGGCATCTACAACGGGCGGGGACTGGACCCCGATGCCCTGTGGCACCACAAGCGGCGGGGAGGCCGTCTCATAGACGCCCCTGTGGGCGACCGCATCAGCAATGACGAGCTGCTGAGGTTGCCGGTGGACGTCCTCATCCCCGCTGCCGTGGAGGGCCAGCTCACCAGCGCCAATGCCCCGGCGGTGCAGGCGCGCATCATCGTGGAGGGGGCCAACGGCCCCACCACGCCGGAGGCCGATGCCATCCTGGCCGAGAAGGGCGTCCTGGTGGTGCCGGACATCCTGGCCAACGCGGGCGGCGTCGTCGTCTCCTACTTCGAGTGGGTGCAGGACCTGCAGAACTTCTTCTGGGAGGAGGAAGAGGTGAACGAGCGCCTGCGCCAGGTGATGGTGCGCGCCTTTCAGCAGGTGGCCCGCCTGGCGGAGGCCGAGGGGACGACGCTGCGGGAGGCGGCGATGCTGCTGGCTGTCCAGCGGGTGGCGGAGGCGACGCGCGTCCGCGGCATCTACCCCTGAGGGGAGAGGGTGGCCCGCAGCTCCTGCCAGCGCCGCCAGAGGGCGGCCATGTCCAGGCCGGTGTCCAGATGCCCCCAGGGCAGGGGCTCGTCCTGGCCCCGCTCCCGGCCGGCGTAGGCCTCAGCGGCCAGGCCGGCCTCGGTCAGGGCCCGCTCCCAGACGGCCCAGACGAAGGTCTCTCGCCGCGTCTCCAGCCTCGCTCCCAGCTCCCAGGCCCTGCGCACGGCGGCGCCGAGGCGACGGTCGCCCCGGGCCAGGGTGGCGGCGAGAAGGGCCCGCTCCGGCCGCTCGCAGGAGAGCTCCACTCCCCCCTTTTTGAGGGCGTTGCGCAGGAAGGAGGCCGCCTCCTCCAGGTAGGGGAGCCCCCTCTGGGCCGCCCACTGGAAGGGCGTCCAGGGCCGGGGGACGAAGAGGGACGCCTCCACCCGGGCGTGGGCCCGCCCGCCGTGGCGGAAGCGGCCGCGGCGTCGCACCTCCTGGGCCAGGGCGACGAGGGCGGTCAGGTCGTCCCGCTCCTCGCCGGGGAGGCCAACCGTCACCTGCAGCCGCAGGCTGGTCCAGCCCCGGGCGTAGGCCTCATCGGCCAGACGGGCCACCTCGGCGTCGGTCATGGGCTCGCCCAGGGCGGCCCGCAGTCGTTCAGAGGCCGCCGCCAGCCGCAGCGCGAGGGCGCCGGTCGGCTGGCCGTGGGCGGCGGTGGCCGCCGCCTCCAGCCACTCCTCGCGTGGGGGGAGGGGCCCCAGCCGCACCGCCACCTCCGGCGGCAGGGACTGCCTCAGCGACTGCACGAGCTGGCGAGGCGGGTAGGCGGGCTCGCCGCTCAGGAACAGCTCACGGTGGCCGGTGTTGACCAGTGCCTCCCGCGCTGCCGCCAGCACCTCCTCCTGGGGACGCTCGCGGTAGGGCCCCAGGTAGCCTCCCTCTGCGATGCGGTCGCCGCCGCGGGCCAGCTCCAGCTCCACCCCGTCCCGCACCGTCTCCACGAAGGGGACCACCGGGGCGGTGGGGGCTGGTGGCAGGGGGACCGCCCAGCGGAAGCGGGGCCGGGCGGGGGCACCCTCCAGGGGGGCCAGGCCGCCCCCCTCCCGAGGGGCATAGAGGGAGGGGACGTATACGCCGGCCACCTGCGCTGCCTCCCGAAGGAGAGGGCGGCGCTCCGCCCCACCGGCTGCCCACCGCTCCAGCAGAGGGAGGAGGTCGGGCAGGACGGCCTCGGCATCGCCCAGGAGGAAGACGTCCACGAAGTCGGCCAGGGGCTCGGGGTTGGCGGCGGCCGGCCCGGCCGCCAGCACCAGCGGCCCCTGCTCCCTCTGCTGGGCCTCCAGGGGGATACCGCCCAGGTCCAGGACGTCCAGGACGGTGGTGTAGGAGAGCTCGTGGGGCAGCCAGACGAGCAGGGCGTGGAACTCACTGGGGGCGTGGCGGGTCTCCAGGCTCCAGAGGGGCAGACGGACCTCCCGCAAGGCCATCGCCAGGTCCGGCCAGGGGGCGAAGAGGCGTTCGCACAGGACCGAGGGGCGAGCATTGAGGAGGGCGTAGAGGGAGTGGACGGCGGGGGAGGTCATGCCCACCTCGTAGACCTCCGGGTAGGCCAGGAGGAGGTGCAGGGAGGCCTCCTCCCAGGAGCGACGGTCAGCGTTCCACTCGCCGCCGCTGTAGCGGGCGGGGCGAGTGACGCGGGGCAGCAGGGGCTCGGGGTCCACCGGTGGCAAGTCGATACCTCACCGTAGCGGTCTGTGCACCGTCCGCAAGTAGCCATGATAAGAAAGGCCCCCCTGGGGGACAAGGCGAACCCAGCGGGCCAGCGCCGACGTTGACATGACGAGGAGGGGTAGCTTAACCTGGAATCGAAAAAACCCTATAGAGCCGCCGAATCTGCCCGCTGGGGCAGAGCGGGGGACCCGGGTGTATGGGGTGAATGTCGCCCGCGGGGCGACTAGGCTAGCTCCTTCGGCCGAACCCGTCAGCTAACCCCGTAGGCGTAGGAAGGAGAGGCCTTGGGCCAGGAGAAGCTCGGGGCGAGGGGGCCCGCCTCTCGCCCTCTAAATTTGGTCATCCGCGCCGAGAGGGCCAACGGGCGCACCGTGGCCGTAGGGACTGCAGGCCGCCGACGCTGGGCACGCCGCGAATACCTTCTTCTCGTCGGCATCGCCCTGGTCATCACCCTCTTCGCCGGCGCCTTCTTCTACTTCGGCGCCGACGCCAGCGACCTGCGCCGCTACGGCTACGCTGGCCTCTTCCTGGTCAACTTCCTGGGGGCCGCCTCCATCTTCCTTCCCTCGCCGGCGGCGGCCAGCGTCGTGGGTGGTGGCGCCTTCCTGGAGAACTTCCTGGGGGTGCCCGCGCCGTTCTGGGTGGGGCTGGTGGCGGGGCTGGCGGAGGCCCTGGGAGAGCTGACCGGCTACCTGGCCGGCTACGGCGGCCGCGTGGTGGTCCAGGACCACCCCCAGTACCAGCGGGTCTATAGCTGGATGGCGCCCCGGGGCGCTCTGGTCATGTTCCTCATGTCGGTGGTGCCCAACCCCCTGTTCGATGTGGCGGGGCTGGTGGCCGGCGCCCTCCAGATGCCGCTGGGGCGCTTCTTTCTGGCCGTCCTCCTGGGCAAGGTCATAAAGGGGTGGTACATGGCGGCGGCTGGGGCGCTGGGCTTCAGCCTCCTGACGCAACTGGGCTGACTGAGCGGCGCTTATGGCGGTTCACGGTGCTATACTGCTCATCAGACCGATAACGAGGCCCGCTCACGGGCAGGGGAGGGGCGGTGGAGGCGAGACACGCCATGTCCGGCGATAGTCACCAGATGAGGGGGCAGCCCTTCGTCAACATTCTGCTCAGCATACTGGGGGCCATCTTCTTCGGCTTCATCGGCCTCAGGGTGGGCCAGGCGCTGGCCGAGGAGGCCAACGGCCTGCTGTCCCTCCTCTACTGGTCCCTCTTCCCCATAGGCTTCATACTGCTGGGCGCCGTCGTCACTCCGCTGGCGCTGGTGCCCTTCCTCACCCGCTTCCAGGAGTGGATGCAGCAGGTGAGGCCCCTGCAGCTTGTCCTGGGGATCCTGGGTCTGGTGGCCGGGCTGCTGGCCTCGGCCCTGCTCACGCCCTGGCTGGTGGCCCTGCCCGGGGTGGGCGGCTTCCTGGCCCCCCTCATGGTCAGCTTCATCCTGGGCATCCTGGGGGTGACGGCCCTGGTCAGCCGGGAGGAGGACTTCGCCCAGTTGCTGGCCCGCCACTTCCCCACCCGCGGCGGCTGGCCGGGCGAGAAGGTGATCGTGGACACCAGCGCCATCATCGATGGCCGCATCGCCGATATCGCGCAGACGGGCTTCCTGCCCGGCTCGGTGGTGGTGCCCCGCTTCGTCCTGGACGAGCTGCGCTACATAGCGGACTCCCCGGACGCCATCCGCCGCAACCGGGGCCGCCGGGGCCTGGACGTCCTGACGCGGCTCCGCCGCGAGGGCCACGTCCCCGTCCTGGTGGCGGAGGAGGACTTTCCTGACGCCCCCGACGTAGACGCCAAGCTCATCCGGCTGGCCAAGAAGCTCTCCGCTCCCATCCTCACCAACGACTTCAACCTGAACCGCATCGCCGAGGTGGAGGGGATCCGGGTGCTCAACCTGAACCAGCTCGCCAACGCTGTGAAGGTGGTCATCCTGCCGGGCGAGGAGATGGAGGTCCAGATCGTCCAGGAAGGGAAGGAGGCGGACCAGGGGGTGGGCTTCCTGGAGGACGGCACCATGGTGGTGGTGGAGGGCGGCCGGCGGTATCTGAACGAGCGACTTCCCGTCATAGTCACCCGGGTCCTGCAGACGGTGGCGGGCCGCCTGATCTTCGCCCACCCCAAGGGGGCGCCTTGAGGGAGGCCTCCCCTGCCCCGGCCACGGTGGGGGCGGTCATCGTCGCCGCCGGGGAGAGCCGCCGCATGGGCGGCATCGACAAGCTCTTCGCTCCTCTGGAGGGACGGCCCCTCCTGGCCCACGCCCTTCTCCCCTTCGAGCGCTCGCCCCAGGTGGAGCGCATAGCTCTGGTGGTCTCAGCCCAGAACCAGGAGCGGGCCCGCGCCCTCGTCCAGGGGCTGGGGCTGCGCAAGGTGACGGCCATCTGCCTGGGCGGGCCCCGCCGTCAGGACTCGGTGCGGCTGGGGCTGGAGGCCCTGGGCCCCTGCCAGTGGGTCCTGGTGCACGACGGCGCCCGGCCCCTGGTGCCACAGGAGCTGATCGCGGCCGGGCTGGAGGCCGCCCGGGAGACGGGGGCGGCCGTCCCGGTGGTCCCCCTGGTGGACACCGTGAAGGAGGTGGAGGGGGGGCTGGTGGTGCGCACTCTGGACCGCAGCCGCCTGGCGGCCGTCCAGACGCCCCAGGTCTTCCGCTACGATCTGCTCCGGGAGGCGCACCGCCGCCTCGGCGAGGAGGTGACGGACGACGCCGCCATGCTGGAGGCGCTGGGCCACCCTGTGCGCACCTTCCCCGGCTCGCCCCGCAACCTGAAGGTCACCACGCCCCTGGACCTGGCCCTGGCGCGGGCGCTCCTGGCGGAGAGCAGCCCCGTCAGATAACCTGTGAAGTGGACGTCCGGGCTTCGTCGACAATGCGTATCGGCATCGGCTATGATATACACCGGTTTCAGGAGGGACGCCCCCTGCGGTTGGGAGGAGTGGACGTCCCCTGGCAGCGGGGGCTGGCCGGCCATAGCGATGCGGACGCGTTGCTCCACGCCATCATGGACGCCCTCCTGGGGGCCGCTGGCCTCGGCGACATCGGCCAGCACTTCCCGCCCCACGACCCGACCTACGAGGGGGCCGATAGCCTGATGCTCCTCGCCCGGGTGCGACAGATGGTGACGGAGGCGGGCTTCCGGCCCCTGGGGCTCGACGCCACCGTCATCGCCGAGGAGCCCCGGCTGGGCCCGTACCTGTCCGCCATGCGGGAGCGCATCGCCCAGGCGCTGGGGATGGCCGTGGAGCAGGTGAACGTCAAGGCCAAGAGCCACGAGGGGCTGGGCGCCCTGGGCCGGGGGGAGGGCATCGCCGCCCTGGCCGTGGCCCTCCTGGAAGCGGAGGAGAGGCGCCCGCCGGAGCCCTCGCCCGGTTGACTGGCCGTCGCGGAGCATGGGGCTGTTGCAGAGCATCAAGCGGGACATACAGGCGGCGCTGGAGCGGGACCCGGCGGCCACCAGCGCCCTGGAGGTGGTGCTCACCTACCCGGGCTTCCACGCCCGGCAGTTCCACCGCCTGGCCCACTGGCTCTATAAGCGACGGCGCCGCCTCCTGGCCCGCGTCATCTCCCACATAAGCCGCGCCCTCACCGGCATCGAGATACACCCGGGGGCCAAGATAGGCGAGGGGTTCTTCATAGACCACGGCATGGGTGTCGTCATCGGCGAGACGACGGAGATCGGCGACAACTGCCACCTCTACCAGGGGGTCACTCTGGGGGGCACCAGCACCAAGCGGGAAAAGCGGCACCCCACCCTGGGCAACAACGTGGTAGTGGGGGCGGGGGCCAAGATCATCGGCGCCGTCACCATCGGCGACAACGCCAAGATCGGCGCCGGGTCCGTCGTCGTCTCCAACGTCCCGCCCAACGCCACCGTGGTGGGCGTCCCTGGCCACATCGTGGCCTACTACGACCCGGGCAACGATACCGTGCTCCGCCTGCCCGACCCGGAGTGGGACGCCCTGCGCTCCCTGGACGAGCGGCTGCGCCAGCTAGAGGAGCGGCTGGCCGCCCTGGAGGAACGGCTGCGGCAGCGGGAGGCCCTCCCCACGCCTACCAGCCCGAAGACCGATGCCTGAGACGCTCCGTCCCAGGACCGATACTATCCCCGGGGGGAGACCGTGACTGTGAGGCTCTACAACACTCTCAGCCGCCAGGTGGAGGAGTTCGCTCCCCTGGGGGAGGAGGTGCGCATCTACGTCTGCGGGCCCAACCTCTACGCCCCCTGCCACATGGGCCACGCCATGAGCTACATCATCTTCGACGTCCTGCGCCGTTACCTGGAGTACCGCGGCTACCGCGTCCGCCACGTCCAGAACTTCACCGATATCGAGGACAATATCATCCTACGGGCGCGGGCCCAGAACCGCACCATCTACGATCTGGCGGAGGAGCACATCCGCCTCTTCTTCCAGCAGATGGACGCCCTCAACATCCAGCGGGCCCACGTCTACCCCCGGGCCACCGAGGAGATCCCGGCCATGATCGAGATGGTCCAGGGTCTCCTGGCCCGGGGCCACGCTTACCAGGCGGGGGGCGATGTCTACTTTCGCGTCCTCAGCCTGCCCGACTACGGCAAGCTCTCCGGCCGTCACCTGGACTCTCTGGTGGCCGGCGCCCGCATCGAGCCCGGGGAGGCCAAGGAGCACCCGGCCGACTTCGTCCTCTGGAAGGGGGCCAAAGAGGGGGAGCCCTTCTGGGAGAGCCCCTTCGGCCCAGGGCGTCCCGGCTGGCACATCGAGTGCTCCGCCATGTCGCTGAAGTACCTGGGGCAGCCCCTGGACATCCACGGCGGCGGCCAGGACCTCATCTTCCCCCACCACGAGAACGAGATCGCCCAGAGCGAGGCCTACACCGGCCAGCGGCCCTTCGCTCGCTTCTGGCTGCACCACGGCCTCATGCGCCTGCCGGAGAGCCCCGAGAAGATGACCCGCCACCTGGGTAACCTGGTGCCCATCGAGGAGGTGCTGGACCGCTACGGCGCCGACGCCGTGCGCATCTTCGTCCTCAGCTCTCACTACCGCAGCCCCCTCACCTACTCCGAGGAGGCCCTGGCGGCCGCCAAGGCGGGGGCGCAGCGGCTGCGCCTGGCCGCCACCCTGGAGGGAGGGCAGGAGGAGCCGGCCCTGGACCCCTCCCCTTTCCGCTCCCGCTTTCTGGCGGCCATGGACGACGACCTGGGCACGCCCCAGGCCCTGGCCGCCCTCTTCGACCTGGCCCGAGAGATAAACCGCGCCCGCAACGAGGGCCGTCGCACCGAGGAGGCCCAGTCCACCCTGCGGGAGCTGGCTGGCGTCCTGGGCCTCACCCTGCGAGAAGGGGCCGTCGCCAGCCTGGACATCGCCCCCTTCGTGGAGCTGCTCATAGAGGTCCGTCAGGAGCTGCGCTCCCAGCGCCTCTACGCCCTGGCCGATAAGGTCCGCGCCCGCCTGGGGGAGATGGGCATCGTCCTGGAGGACACCCCCCAGGGCACCCGCTGGCGGCTGCGAGAGGACTGACGACTAGTAGGTGTAGCCGTCCCGGCCCGACGTGCCCTGGGACGTGCCGCCGCCCCCGCCGACCCTCAGGGAGCCGCCCATCCCCTGGAGCTCGTGGAAGCGGCAGATGAAGGAGACGTTGGCCTGAGGGGTGAAGGTGACCGCCGTCTCCTGGCCCGGCTGGAGCACCACGTCCACGTTGAGCTCCCTGATGGTGAAAGTATGCGAGGCCCGGCCGTTGTTCTCCAGCTGGACGCTGAGGGGCTGGCCGGCCGTCGCGGTCAGCACCGTCGGCTCGAAGGAGAAGTCCTTCGCCTCCACCTTGACCGTGGCGCCGCCGGCTGGCGCCTGGGTGGGCGAGGGGGATTGGGAAGAGGCGGGCGGGGTCTCCGGGGGCGTCGTCTCCTGGGCCCCGGTGGCGCAGGCGGTGCCCAGGAGCGCCAGGGCGGCCAGCAGGGCCAAGGGTAGCCAGCGCATATCTCCTCCTCCTTGGGGGTCTGGCATCTATGTATACGGAGCAGGGGAGGCGACCGTTTTCCCCGGCCTGCCGGTTTCTTGACTTGAGAAAAAGGCCGGCCCTATACTGAGGTCTGGTGGCCACCCTGGGGGGTGGCCCGTCTTTGGCCTGACCGGAATTGGGGCCGAAGTGGCGCAACTGGCAGCGCAAGCGATTTGTAATCGCTGGGTTGCGGGTTCGAGTCCCGCCTTCGGCTCCAAGGGCAGGAGGAAGGCTGAAAAGGCGGGGTGGGTGAGCGGCTAAAACCACCTGGCTGTAAACCAGGCGCCCTGAGATGGGCTACGCAGGTTCGAATCCTGCCCCCGCCACCAGAAAAATATGGGGCCCACATAGCTCAGGTGGTAGAGCACGCCCTTGGTAAGGGCGAGGTCGCCGGTTCGAGTCCGGCTGTGGGCTC